>CAXTSI010000012.1:0-39969 GCA_964246695.1 uncultured bacterium | reverse complement strand
AGCCATTAGCCATTAGCCATTAGCCATTAGCCATTAGCCATTAGCCATTAGCAATCCTCACCTTGCTACATATCTTTATAAGCAACGATTGAATCTGCAAAAACGGGTAGAAATCTTGAAAGCGATTCAAAACCGGGCTTCCAAGGAGCAATAAATTTTTCTACGGAAAGACCAGGAGGCTTAGTCCATTTTCGCAAACCAGCACCCACTACTTTATATCCACGACGAAGGAAATCAGCACGCGGTATATAACTTAAGTGAGCGTCAAAATCATTAAACCCTACTAGAGTATCTGAACCTTCTCGGAGGCATGGATAACTAGGTGTTGAAATAATAACTCTTTTATTCGCGGCATTCTCCAAAATTTTGAAAAAATCTTCTATTTTTTCTGGTTCTAAATGTTCAATGATTTCACACGCTAAAACTGTATCCCATTTACCCGATAGAGTAGATGGCATTACCTGATACCACACATGACGATAACATTGCTGCTGAGAACAAAATTCTACATTTGCTTGAAACGCATCAACCCCGTCAATTAAAGGAGGTTTTTCTAATTGCGCCTCCCAGTAATTATTTTGAATTAAATTGCCCCATCGTCCCAAGCCACATCCAACATCTAGAACGGTTTTTCCTGTCACTAGAGGCACAACGACTGGATCGAGGTAAAGTGGAGAAGAACTCATAAGCGCTTTAAATTTCAAACACAGTATTTATCAAGGATTTGGAATACCACCTGGCTTAAATAAGGCAGGTAGTATTACTGCCATTTTGTTTACAGATGAGTTGCACCCCTGAGTACGATCAATTACTGACTGACTACTTCTTTCTCGAACAAGCTTAATGCACGTAATGCAGCTTGATCCATGTCGTAGTACTTATATTCAGCAAGCCGTCCAGCAAAGATGACTGTACCGTTGAGTTTCTCAACCTCTTTAAGATAGAGGTCATAACGCTGACGGTTTTCCTCATGCAGGATCGGGTAGTAAGGGTCGTTTTTGCCTGGTACATATGCTTGAGGATACTCCATTACCAAGGTGGTTTTGGGTGAAGTTTGCCCCGATAGATACTTTTGTTCGGTAATCCGGGTAATATCGTAGTCGTTGGGGTAATTAACTGTACCTACTTCCTGATAGTGTTCCCGATCTAGGGTATCAAATTGAAAGCGTAAGCTGCGATAAGGTAGTTCGCCATACATATAGTCAAAGAAGGTATCAATCGGACCTGTGTAAACCATTCGGTTGAAGTTGATGTCCTTAATCACTTCACGATAGTCCGCGTTCAAGAGTACCTTAATATTAGGATGAGCGAGCATAGTACGGAACATCTCAGTATAACCGAGCCTTGGCATTGCTTGGTAAGGATCTTGGAAGTAGCGATTGTCTCTGCTGATGTAGACTGGAACCCGTCCTGTTACCCCACGGTCGAGTTCCTCTGGTTTCATTCCCCACTGCTTGAGTGTGTAGCGGTAGAAGACATTGTCATAGATGTAGTTAGCTAAAAACTCTAGATCTCCAATGGCGCTTTCGCGCAACTTGAGAATTGGGACTTTGACTCCAAAGCCAAAGTGTTCTAAAAGCTGTCCCTCTAGCTTTTCGGCGTAGCGGGGAGGAAAAAGCGTGTAGAGTGAATTCAAATTGAATGGGATGGGAACCTTCTTCCCTTCCACCACACCAAGTACATGGTGAAAGTAGTGTCGCCACTCAGTGAATTGGGATAAGTAATCCCAGACTTTTTTGGATTTGGTGTGGAAAATATGGGGTCCGTACTTGTGTACTAAAATACCATGCTCGTTATAGTAGTCGTAGGCATTGCCGCCGATGTGGTCTCGCCGTTCTATAATGAGTACTCGTTGTGCTAACTGAGTTGCAATCCGTTCAGCTAGTATACAGCCTGAAAATCCAGCCCCTACAATTACCCAATCTACTTTCATGAAGCTTCTCCTTGCTAGACATAATTTGAATGTTGAAACTCGGTCTTACCTATAAGGTGCAAGGTAATTTTGCCAAAATTGAATAGAGGTAAAATCTTTTGCAGCTTTTTTCCACTCTGAATTAACATCTGACCACCTTAAACGATTTTTAATAGCAGATTTAAACCAGCTAAATAAAATATTAATACCAACTTTATGCTCTAGTTGATTTTGATAAGAGTGAGGAATTTTATCCATGACGAAAATCACTCTTTTTTTAGCAAATCCTTTACAAACTGAGTCTTGTTCTCCGTACCCATTATCTCGAATTGTTGCACTCTCATCACTAATGAGAAATTTCGGGAGGAGATGACCATTAAGCGTTAAAAAACTTAGCAGTTTTTGTAATTTTCCGGTTTTTGTAAATTGATAATCTTCACTATTCGAGATGGTGTTAGCCACTATAGTTTGACTTTTATGACTTTTACTATATTCACAAATCCGGGAATGTAGAATTTCTGGATCATTATTTATAATAAACTTGGGTCCTTGCATATAATCTTCAAAACCGAGGGCAAACATTTGTGCTGCATTATAATCAAATCTTAATAATTCATAAATAACAGATAGTGTCATGGATTTTACTGCGCTAAAATAAGTAAGCGAACCATGAATTGAATTTGTTATTAGGTAATTACGAGAGTAATAGTAAAAATTCCAACCTGGCTTTTTAGCATAAAAGGGTTCATGCCATACAGCTAAAGATGGAAAAGCCACTATTCCATTAGCAAAATGTTCGTTGATTCTTAAACCAAACTCTATGTCGTCTACTTTGATAAAAAATGGTAGTGGTAATCCAATTTTTTCAACAACTTCTTTAGAAAAAGAGAAAAACCAAAATGCCCCATAATCTATATTCTCTTCACCCAAAAGTAAGTTAAGTGAGGTGGGGTTTCGTAAATCAAGATTATGGTTTAAAGAATTACCTAGGAATGGACGATTTCGCAGGTTTCCTTCATCGTCAAAGTATTTGTTATATAATGCTCCGGCTTCATACAAAATGTGTTTTTTACAAAAATCAAGCATGCTGCCAGATACGGCAAATTCCTGTTGCGCATACTCATATAAAGAGAACAGCCTGTAGATAACTTCACTGTCTAACTCTATATCGTCATCCATGAACAAGAAGTGGGTATAAACCCCTGACTGCAAAGCCTCAATCAGTCCCCTAGTAAAACCGCCACTTCCACCGACATTGCGATTAGAAATGAGTTGAACTCTATCGTCTGAAAACTCACTTTCATTGAGAGTTCTGCCATTGTCAACGACAAAGATTTTGAACTTTTTCTCCGCCAAAAAACTGTCTTGCAAAATGGCGTTAACTGTCTTTTTTACATAGGCTTCTTTTTTGAATGTACAAGTGATGATACCTAATGACACATCCCGAAGCTTTTCTGGTTCGGTGACAACTAACCCTTCTGTAAATAAACCTTGTTCACTCAGGCAAGTTATTTCCAAATAAATTCGACCAGCTTCTTGACTTTTCACAAGTTCTGGTAATAAAATTTTTACATAATCTGAAAGGTGGCAATTCTTAATTGTCTGGTTATGAATGAGTTCTTTTGTACTCGCTTCATGTGTTTCTCGATAAGCAGAAACTTCAAAATCACCCTCTAGCTTTAGTAAATAGGAAACCGAGCTAATCGTTGTATATTTCGTATAATATTTTTCGTAAATTGAGTTGAAATAAGTGTTCAAAGATAGAGTGCTACCTTCAGGCAAAATTATTTTGCAGTCGCCTGCATGAAAGTCTATAGAGATACCTTGACCTAACTTGATGTATAAGTCTAAAGTTTCATCTGTCTGAGGAAATTGCACTCGGCTGACTACGTTCATATACTTGCTACCTTTGATGAATGTTTACTGTTAAATATATTAGTTTTATGCGATCGCTCTACTTTGATGTAGCTTTTCCTTGCTTGACACATATTTTGATATTGAAAATTGGTTTTAAGTAGGTCGGTGAGAATAATACTAACTATGTAAAGTTTTGTAAAATAGAGGAGAAAGGCTTGTAGTGTGCGCTTTAGTGTGCGCTGAAGCGCACACTACGAACCTATGATGATTTATTTGTGCCAACCTACTTGTGGGGTTCAAGGTAACTCTGCCAAAATTGAATAGATGCTAAATCTTTTGCAGCTTTTTTCCATTCTGCACTTACGTTTGACCATCTCAATCTACCTGTAATAACAGATTTAACCCAGGCAACTAAAATATTCATGCCAGCTTTTTGGTCCAGTTCATTTTGATAAGAGAGAGGAAGTTTTTCCTGGATAAAAATAATTCTTTTTTTTGCCAATGCTTTACAAACTGAGTCTTGTTTTTCGTGGTCCCCATCACTCTTATCTCGTCCTCGAATTGTTGTACTCTCATCACTAATGAGAAATTTCGGGAGGAATTGACCATTAAGCGTTAACAAACTCAGCAATTTTTGTAATTTTCCTGTTTTTGTAAATTGATAATCTTCACTATTCGAGATGGTATTAGCCACGATAGTTTGACTTTTATGACTTTTACTATATTCACAAATCCGGGAATGCAGAGTCTCTGGGTCATTACTTCTCATGAACTTGGGACCTTGCATATAATCTTCAAAAGCTTTAATAAACATTTGTGCCGCATTATAATCAAATTTTAATAAATGATAAACGACACCTTCTGTCAAGGATTTTACTGCGGTAAAATATGTAAGCGAAGCATGAATTGAATTTGTTATTAGGTGATTACGACAGCAATAGTAAATATCCCAAACAGGTCTTTTCGCATAAAAGGGTTCATGCCATACAGCTAAAGATGGAAAAGCCACTATTCCATTATTAAAAAGTTGGCTGACTCTTAAACCAAACTCTACGTCGTCTACTTTGATAAAAAATGGTAGTGGTAATCCAATCTTTTCAACAACTTCTTTAGAAAAAGAGAAAAACCAAAATGCCCCATAATCTATACTTTCTTCAACCAAAAGTAAGTTAAGTGAGGTGGGGTTTCGTAGATCAAGATTATGCTTTATAGAATCGAATGAGAATGGACAATCTTGGATGTTTCCCTCATCGTTAAAGTTTTTGTTATATACTGCTCCGGCTTCATGCAAAAGGTATTTTTTATTGAAATCAAGCATGCTGCCAGCTACAGCAAAATCCTGCTGCGCATACTCATATAAAGAGAACAGCCTGTAGATAACTTCACTATCTAACTCTATATCGTCATCCATGAACAAGAAGTGGGTATAAACGCCTGACTGCAAAGCCTCAATCAGTCCCCTAGTAAAACCGCCACTTCCACCTACGTTGCGATTAGAGATCAGCTGAACTCTATAGTCTGAAAACTCACTCTCATTGAGAGTTCTACCATTGTCAACGACGAAGATTTTGAACTTTTTATCCAGCAAAAAACTGTCTTGCAAAATAGCGTTAACTGTCTTTTTTACATACGCTTCTTTTTTGAATGTACAAGTGATGATACCTAAGGACACATCCCGAAGCTTTTCTTGTTCGGTGACAACTAACCCTTCTGTAAATAAACCTTGTTCACTCAGGCAAGTTATTTCCAGATAAATTCGACCAGCTTCTTGACTTTGCACAAGTTCTGGTAATAAAATTTTTACAGAATCTGAAATGTGGCAATTCTTAATTATCTGGTTATGAATGAGTTCTTTTGTACTCGCTTCATGTGTTTCTCGATAAGCACAAACTTCAAAATCACCCTCTAGTTTTAGTAAATAGGAAAGGGAACTAAGAGTTGTATATTTCGTATAATATTTTTCGTAAATTGAGTTGAAGTAAGTGTTCAAAGATAGAGTGCTATTTTCAGGCAGAATTATTTTGGTGTCGCTTGCCTGAAAATCTATAGAGATACCTGGGGCAAACTTGATATATAAGTCTGAAGTTTCATCTGTCTGAGGAAATTGTACTCGGGTTACTACGTTCATATGCTTGCTACCAATTCTTTTGTGTTTCCTTTTAAGGATTTTAGGGTTTATATTACTGTCGTTAAATGTATGAGAGCCAAATGCTTTCTTACTTACTTAAAGATGTGTTGCCCTCCACAGTTTCCTGAAAGCAAACTATCTTAGGTTGGCTTGATACTTGCTGCAAGTACTGGTGAATGTAATCTACAAAAGGCTGATAGGCTGCTTTAGGAGAAAGCTTTTCGGTCACGTACCGATGAGCTTGTTCCTCCATCCATCGGCGTTTGTCTGGATTGGTTAAAAGCGTATGCACAGCCGCCGCAAAATTCTCAGCAGTATCTGCCACAAGTGTAGTTTTACCTGCAATCTCACGCAGTCCTTGAACACCCACACTGGTTGAAATACAAGCGCGACCATAGGACATTGCCTCTACAAGCTTAATCTTAAGCCCACTGCCAGCTAGCAAAGGAACCAAACAAACTTCAGCAGCACCATATTCAGGTTTCAAGTCCTCCACCCTACCTAGAAAACGAACATTTGGAAAAGTTCCTTGAATAAAGTTACACACAGTACCACATACGTGGAGGCTGCAGTCGGGGATTAACTGTATAACAGTTGGCCATACATTCTCAAGAAACCACTGTAGACCGTAGTAGTTGTGATCTGTGTAACTACCAACAAACAAGCAACGACCAGGTACTTGCTTGACTGTATGAGAGTGACATACTGCAGACATGGGCATGCAAATCACCTCACACTGGGGTACCATTTCTTTGAAGAGGTTAGCATCTTCTTCCTGAATGGCTAACAGTACTTGTGCTTTGCTCAACCCTATAATTTCCTGTTGCCGATTCCAGTCCGACTCAAAAGTAGCAAGTCCTAATTCTTTGAATTGAGCATTTCTTTGATGACGTATGTCGTGGGTAAGTATGACTTTTAATACTGTTTCATCTAAAAAAGAGGAGTCTAAAACACTGCCTAAAAAGGCGTAATTAGCAACTACGACATCTGGTTTAAATCTGACAAACTGTGAACTGGCAAAAGCTACTTCCTCTGGTGTTGCCAAAATATCCCAAGATTGAGAGGCAAACATATACTTGGGCGGTTGCTTTCGTTTATCCCTGTCAGAACGGTAAATATTTTTCCAGGTTTCTGGTAAGCGATCGTAACCTAGTCGTAGTAACTCAATCAGCCAATCTGATAACGAGTTAACTCTTAGCAGAACACGACCTATCCTCAAGTTATCCTTAGCTGACACATTAGCAAGTGCTGCCAATGTAGACGGAATTATACACCAAGTAACTCTGCTTTTAGGTGATGAATTAATGAGTATGAAATCAATTTCACAACCTACCTGCCGTAAGTAGCGCATAAAATCTAGAATATAAGTAGCGTTACCTCTTGTATTCTCGACCGGAATATCTCTGCTAACAATCTGAACCTTGATACGTTGCTGTATACGGTCTTTGTTCACATTTTTCATCAAGCTCATAAGTTATTTCACCTTACTGTTAATTGTAAATATCTAACCATAAAGCTCCTAGTAATGTTCAAGATGACGATGCCAAACTGAATATTTTCATCAACTTTATTCTGATTTTAGGCAAAATATCATCTGGCTTTTTCCAATAGTACTTGACTATATCTAAGTAGTATCTGAATTGATTGTAGTTTCTACAAAACTGTCTTATAAAAGCTATTTTCCAACGCTTAAGTAGGGGAAGTTCTCTTCGATAGTTCGTTAAAAGGCGTTCCAGTCGTTGGAAACTCTGACCACTTTTCTCATCATTTCTAGTTTTTGTACCCTCTATTAGTCGATAGTTTCCCCAAGTTTCATCTACATACTTGGTTGTTACTGCTTGTACTGCTCTAAGAATGAAGTCGTAATCCATAGCATAGTGTTCATCAACTTTATAGAGTCCTATTTTTTGATGCAACGAAGCATGGTAAAAATATGCGGACGGGTTCATCGGAAAAGAATTTATGTATGGAGCAAGCAGTAGAGCGCTGAACTCTAATTTCGCTGGCTTGTTTAAATGTATGAGTCTACCTTCATCGTCCCAAACATTACAGTTTCCCACGAGGAAGCTTGGCTCTGGTAATGTTTTAAATATTTCTGCTACGCGGTTCAGCACATTTTGCTCATAGTAGTCATCTACATTCAGAATTGTTAAAATGTCTCCCTTAGCCATCACAACTCCCTTATTCATCGCATCCGATTGTCCTTTGTCCTTTTCAGAAATCCAACGAATGTGTGGATATATCTGTGCAAACTGTTTGATGATTTCTACAGTGCGGTCTGTTGAACTACCATCTACAATGATGTGTTCAACATCTGGACATTTTTGGTCGATGACAACGTTGATGCAGGCTTCAATGAATCGTTCTCCGTTATAAACTGGTGTGATGACACTGATCATGTCTTGTTAACCCTTAGTTATGGAAATAGTTTTTCATCGTCAAGAAATCGATTGATTTAGTTATTTACTTTTCCGATAAAAAAGTTGGATATTTTGTGTTTAAAGTCAGAAAAATTACTTTCTAATTGTTAATAATATGTGCTAATTTGCCAGAGCGATCGCTCGATCATTTCACCTCATACAACAGAACGATAAACATCAAGAGTTTGCGCTACTGTTTTATCCCAACTAAATTGTTTAGCCCTTTGAAACCCGAGAGCAATTAAGGTATCGCGCTGTTGAGAACCATTAAGAAGAGAGAGAAATATATCTGCTAGATCGCCAGTTGCTTTTGGATCAAAAAGTATGCCTGCATCACCCACAACTTCGGGAATACTAGAAGAATTGGAAGCAACTACAACCGTTCCGCAAGCCATTGCCTCAAGTGGAGGAATGCCGAAACCTTCGTAGAGAGAGGGGTAAACAAAGGCAAGACTACAACGATACAGCTTAGCTAAATGAGTATCCTTAACATATCCATAATGCTCGATGTGTTCAGTTAATTTGAGTGACTCAATCAGCTTTCGTTCTACATTATTAAAAGGCGCACCCACGACACAGAGGGCAACATCAGGATTAACAGAAACAGTTTTAGAGAAAGCGTGTAGCAACCCATCAAAGTTTTTGTAACCTACTTGGTGATTGCCTACGTACAGATAGTAGGGTTTGGAGGGCACTGGTTCAGAACCATAGGAAAGGCTTGCATCTATTTCTGAAGCTAAATACGTTACTGATATTTTATCCTCAGGTATAGGATATCGTTCTAGCAAATCTTTTTTAGTATTTTCCGAAACACAGATAATTGCCTGAGACGCAAGTATTGCCTTGCGTTTCATCTCGGCTTCATCACCTTTTACATCGATTTCCTGAGCAAAAATCTCATGAATCATATCATGAACAGTAAGGACTACTGGGCAAGAATATTCTTTAATTTCTCGTTTAGTGAGTAAATAGTAGTAAGTAGGATGAGCAATATCAAAGCGCCTAAGAGAAGTTAAAAATCTAAAATAATATTTTTCAAGTCTCCAAGAGATTCTCCTCGGACGAAATCTTAGATAGTTGTAAACTGACAATTTTGAGTTCACTGGGTAGTTCAAGTTATAAGCCTGATGAATAGCCGTAAGCGTAGGGCGATAACTTTCTGGTAGTCTGCTGATTAAGTTGGCGAAGTATCGATTAATCCCGCCAGTGGTTTGTGTAGCGTATATTTGACCATCATATAAAATTCGCATGACTCATAGTCCTCTCAAACACTTTAATTCTGCGAAGAATCTTCATCAGTGTTTATTTGCCATAAACTCTCTCTTCCTGATGTCCCAGGTCGTACTTCTTCGCTAAGTTTTCAACTCTAATTACAGTATCAGACATCTGCCTTACTTTTACCTCATCCAAACGCTTGAATCACATTTCGTTTTTTTTGGACATTAATACAGCCAACAACTTGCGTCCGATTATTTTTCCTTTGGAGAGAATTCTAATGAGCGAAAGAATACTTATTAATCAACCGCAGAGGACGCAGTGTCAGAGAAAGTTAATCTTACAGCCGGAAGGAAGTAGAGATGATAAATGTTTTCATAGTTCAAGCTGATCGGGCAGTTTTGTAAGCAGCGATCGTCTGTTGAGCACACAAGTCCCAACTAAATTTTTTTGCCTGTTCTAGAGACTTGTCAGTCATAGACTGACGTAAAAATGGCTTGTTATAAAGCTCAAACATACTATGACACAGCCCATCAACGTCTTTGGGGTCAAGCATAATCCCAGCATCACCAACCACTTCGGGTAGCGAAGAGGTGTTGGAGGTGATGACAGGGACGCCACACTGCATAGCTTCTAACGGTGGCAAACCAAAGCCTTCGTAGAAGGAAGGATAGACAAAGGCAAGCGCACCACTGTAGACAGCAGCCAAGTCTTCATCAGCAACAAAGCCGGTAACAATAATTCTGTCTTTCACAGCAGAGTTTTTGGATATTTCCGCAAAAATTTTCTCGTATTTCCAGCCTTTTGTGCCGACTAATACCAGATACAAATCCTGAATATTTTCTTGCTGAACCAGCTTGATAAAACATCGGATCGTATGGTCAATGTTTTTTCGGGGTTCTAAAGTACTCAAGCTGAGAATATAGGGCGCGTTAGGGATGTGGTATTTGCTCTTGACGAGTTCAACTCGTTGACTATCTAATTCGGGATAGAAAAGCTTTGATGCGGCTAGGTGAGTGACAAACACTCGGTCAGGATCGACGACTTTTGAGTAGTTACATAAATCGTTTTTAGTGGACTGAGAGACACATAAAACCCACGACTGTGGCTCTAAACTCCCTAAGGCTCTTTCAAGACTAGTCTTTTCATTAAACTTAAATAAGTCCGGATATAAAATCGGAATCAGATCGTGAACAGTGAGAAACTTTTTTATATGACTTGCTTTTCTGATTTCCTCAGGTATTGCTTCAAAAGGTGAGTGATAAATGTCTGTTTGTGCAAAAATTTTGGGAGCAATTTTTCTAGGAAAGAGTTCGGCGCCGCGAGCAGTATAATGTAGAAACTTCCTTAAAACCTTCAACACGATTTCTCGTGAACCTGAAGTTTCTTCGATTTGAAGACTAAGTTTACGCTGAATCTTGAAGAGACTTCGCTTAAATTTCCAGTCTTCATCTCTGTAAGCCAAAGGTACTCCTGCTAGTTCTGGATTAGATTCTAAATAGTCGAGGAAGTCGTCTAATCTATAAGTAGCACCACTTGTGCAGAAAATTAAATTTAGATCGCACTGGTTTGAATTTTTCAGACCATAAGCCAAATTCTCAATAACTCTAAAAATTCCTGTTCGTCCAGTAGGGCAATAGTGTCCTACTCCTAGAAGTGAGACGTCGTATAAGACTTTCATACGTGTAATTACAAGTTAAGAACAGCCACTAAGCCAGTGTTTATTTGTTTATATGAAACTTTTGCAAGTAACTCATGAAGTAGTTGGAAAGAAAATTTCTGCCATCTATTTTCTGTTTGAGGTTTCAAGATCATTTCATTTACCAAGGATCTTGTAGGAATAAAAAGTTCCGGAAAGATAGTTATATTTGAAATGCCATTATCTATAATCAGCTTTTTTAAAGAAGCTTCTGTGTAGTTCCTTAAGTGAGTTTTATCTTGATAATGTAAGAAGGTAAGATTAAAAGTATTCATGACTTCATCTTCCTGTGGTACTGCAATAATCAGTCTTTGGGAAGTTACTCTAATCAATTCTTTGATGGCTACTCGATCGTCTACATGCTCTAAAACGTCATAACAGTAGGTACAATCAAAAGCTTTGTCAGGAAAAGGAAGATTAGTAACATCACCTTGAACGTAAGTTCCTAACCTTCCTTTTTCTCTCGCCACTTGCAAAAATTGCTCATATTTGTCAACACCTGTTACCTCTAAACCCTGTTGAGACAAAAATTCTACATACGCGCCGCCACCGCAACCAGCATCTAAAATTTTTTTACCTACCAAATACTTTTCCAGATGTGACACCCGCTCTGGATTTAAGTTGCCACTTATAGAAGACCAATTGAATTTTTCGGCGTTTTCAACTGAGTAAAATTCTTGCATTTCTATCACTTGACTAATTGCTTTACATTCCACTCTAGCTTTGGTCTTACGACTCCCGGCAATTTCTCATTCATCGGACCATGACCTTCAACATCCTCAATGACTAAGCTCAGACAGTAAGGAGTGTTCACTAGAGATTTATTATACGGTGGTACGTCTGCTCCAAAGTACATCGAATATTTCCCAGCATTTATGCTATAACCAGGAAAATCACATTGACTGATATACTCACCAGGTTCTCTTACTAACTTTGACCATGCCATTGGATCGTTAGATCCACAGATAGGCATCCC
This sequence comes from uncultured bacterium, assembly GCA_964246695.1. GTDB lineage: Bacteria > Cyanobacteriota > Cyanobacteriia > Cyanobacteriales > Nostocaceae > Stigonema. Next base: position 27,762 of record CAXTSI010000012.1, on the reverse strand, counting down.
TTCGGCATTTTGCATAAAAAAGCCGATTCTTAATCCATTGAGTGGTCGTAATACTTCATATTTCACTACAATTGAAAATCCTTTGCGACAATCAATAGAAGGGGCATATTCCCCTTGAGCATTCAAAATATAAGCTTCCAGAAAACGAATTTCAGGTGATTGTGGAGCGCTTTGTTCGTTCCAGATTATATGGGCATCTGAGGCAGTATCTTCAGCCAGATAATTACTCATAGCAGCTTCTATCTCCGAATCCATTAATAGTTGACCGCTTCGCATCAATAACGCCCGACTACAAAGTGCTCTGATTGCTGCCATGTTATGACTAACAAATAAAACTGTTCTTCCCTCCTTACCGACATCCTCCATCTTGCCCAAACACTTCCTCTGAAATTGGGCATCTCCTACTGCCAACACTTCATCTACTATCAATATTTCTGGCTGCAAGTGAGCAGCTACGGCGAAAGCCAACCGCACGTACATCCCTGACGAATAACGTTTAACTGGCGTATCTAAAAATTTTTCGACTTCCGCAAACGCTACAATTTCATCAAACTTTCGCTTAATCTCCGTCTGGCTCATGCCTAGAATTGCACCATTGAGAAAAACATTTTCCCGTCCTGTTAACTCTGGGTGAAAACCTGTCCCAACTTCTAATAAACTAGCAACTCGCCCCTTAATCCGGACAGTTCCTGTTGTTGGTTCGGTAATTCTGCTGAGGACTTTCAGTAGGGTTGACTTCCCTGCCCCATTGCGACCAATAATGCCAACCCTTTCACCCTGCTTAATCTCAAACGACAAATCTTTCAATGCCCAAAATTCATGCAGCTTTGATGCTTCCTTCCAGGTACGGGGGTTGAAAGCACCAGTCAGGGATTTCGCCGCATTGGTCATTGCTCCCCGAAATGTCTTGTAACTATAAACTCCCTCTTCCTGATGTCCAAGGATGTACTTTTTAGCTAAGTTCTCTACTTTAATTACAGTATCTGACACCTGTTTAATTCCTACCTGATAAACACATCTAAATCACGTCAGCAAATGTGCGCTCCATCTTACGGAAATACCAAATACCACTCCACAGTATCAGCGCCACTACAACCAGAGACAGTGCAAACCCTGGTAAATAGATCTGCGAATCGCCACCCAAAATCGCCCAGCGGAAACCGTCAATGACTCCTACCATTGGATTGAGTGAATAAAGTAGCTGCCATTCTTGGGGAATACGCTTGCTGCTAAAACCTACAGGCGAAATGTACAGACCGAACTGCACGATAAACGGCACGACAATCCGGAAATCTCGATACTCCACAGTTAAAGCCGCTAGCCATAACCCCGCCCCTATAGACGCTGCAAAGGCAATGGCAACAAACAGTGGCAGAGTCAATATGCGCCAATCTGGTATAAAATTATACCATGCCATTAATCCCAGCATAATCATGCCAGAAATCATGAAGTCTACAAAGCTGACAATCACGGCACTCGTTGGCACAATCAGACGGGGAAAGTAGACCTTAGAAAGTAGGTTGGCGTTGTTAACTAAACTATTGCTGCATTCGGTTAATGCACCAGAGAAAAACTGCCAAGGCAACAGCCCCGCAAATACCAGAATTGGGTAAGGCGCATTACCTTCGCTGGGTAGCTTTGCGATATAGCCAAATATAAAGGTGAACACCACCATTGTTAAGAAGGGGCGAATCAATGCCCATGCCATACCAATGACAGTTTGCTTGTAGCGCACCAAAATATCGCGCCATGCCAAAAAGTAGAATAATTCTCTGTATTTCCACAGGTCTTTCCAGTACTGACTCTCAGTCCGACCTGCCTCGATGATTAGTTCTTTGGTGCTCATGATTTTTTATCTTAATTGTAAATAGGGAGTGGGGAGTGGGGGAGCGTAAGCGCATGAGGAGGGTTTCCCTCCGTAGGCGACTGGCGTAGTGGGGAGTAGGGACTAGCTCTAAAACTAGAATTTGTATAAGGAAAAGAACTTTTACAGAAATAAATAAGCAGAGAAAGTTAGATCAAAACACTTAACAGGCGTTGACGCAGAATATGGGTTAGATATCGCACTCCATCATAGCCATTCGGACCAAACCAGCGGATCATAAAGATCGCCAAACTCAACCGCATAAAGTTTTCCGTAAAATATACTTGCGGATGGTGTAGAAAAACTTGCTTTCGGAAATGAATCGCCTTTTTGTAGTCCCCCTCATCTATAGCCAGCCATGCTAAACCGAAGATGAGACTCGCATAACATCGGTTTCTCAAATACAGCAATTCTAGGGGGACAGACTGAAATGTTTTCTCGATTACCTGGCGAATATCCTGAGTCATCTTTGGGCGGTTTCTGGAGAAACTGTTAGGAAGCTGTCGATACCGGAGTAGCGGTTCTTTGACTACTGCAATGGGATAATGAAAAGCAATGCGAACCCACATATCCAGATCTGGTGCATAAGCTAAATCCCGGTCAAACATCCCGACAGTGTCAAAGCAACTGCGACGAATCATGGTTGAACTGCCACTAGAAATCATGTCATTTTCCAGAATTTTATTCCATGCCTTGCCTTCTACATCGGAAGCAAAAATTCTGCCAGTGGGATTGTTTTGCTGATCGACTAAAAGCGTCCAAGTATATACCAACCCTACTTCTGGCTGATCATCCAGACAACGTACTTGCTTTTCTAACTTAGTTGGCTCCCACAAATCGTCAGCATCTAGGAATGCTATATACTCCCCTTGAGCATTGACAATGCCTGTGTTGCGTGCTGCCGACACACGCTGGTTTTCTTGCGAAATCAGTTTCACTCTCGGGTCTGTTACCTGACTCGCCCATTCGACAATGTGATCCGAACTGCCATCGTTAACAATCAACACTTCAAAATCAGTGAAAGTTTGCTTTAGAACACTCTCCAGAGTTTCTGGCAAGTAAGCCATAGCATTATAGGCTGGAATGACAACGGAAACCTTTGGCATATTTGAACTCCTTAAAGGTAAACAATTTGTAACAGTGACATTCCACAGTTAGTATAATTCGTAATTACCTTTAAAATAATCATCTGAGCATTTTTGTAGTCCATCAATCAATAATGGTGTTCGTACCTAATTACGAATTAATAATGAGCTGATTCACACGTTCTGCCTCAAGAGAAAGTCCCGCAGTTGCTTGCCGATCGCCTCAGGCGAGAAGTACTCCTCTATTCTATGACGAGCATTTCTACCCAATTCCCGCCCCCAAGCTTCATCATCCAGAACACTACCTAGTGCTAACGCCAATGCTGTTGCATCCTCCCTTGGTATGACAATTCCACCGGACACCTCGCCTTTTTCCAGAATGTCTGGCACACCCGGAGCATCAGTGGCTACTACGGGCAGACCGCAAGCCATTGCTTCCAGGGGTGCTATGGGAAAGCCTTCTTGTCGGGATGAAAGGGTATAAACGTCAGCAGCTGAGAGGTAACGCCGAATCACGGCGCGATCGTTCACAAATTCGTCTCGCCACATGATGCCCCGCAACTGCATTTTAGCAATACACTCACGGAGTTTGTCCGCATCAGAACCTGTCCCCACAAGCAAGAGCCGCAGGTCTTGCTCAGGGCGCTCCCGGCAGATTTGATCCCAAGCAGCTACGAGGATATCTAGCCCCTTACGATGAAAATCAATCCGCCCATGACACACCGCCACCCGTGCATCTCTAGGAATGCCGAGATCCGCCCGTGCTTCGTTGCGGTCTACAGCACTCCAGATCGCCGTATCCATTGGATCGAAAATACGGGCTATCTTGGCATCCGCTACTTTATAGCTAGTACGAACCCGCTCAATCTCTTTTTGCGTAGAGATAATCACGCCTGTACATCGCTGAAATGCCAATCGTCTCAGGGGGTATTCGAGAAAGCTGTGCATCTCGTCAGACCCTTGAAAAGTAGCAAATACTGGCAGATTGATCAACTGCCCTAAAAGCACACAAGCATCAAAACGGGCGTACTCATACTCTTGGCATAAAATTGCATTAATACCCTCGCGTCGCATCTCCTGGGCAAGTAAACCTAGTGGCGTAGACAGGTAAGTCCCTACACTTTGAGCTAGATTCTTCAATTTTGTGAGTAGGGAACGACGGCGAATATTAGAGTCTTCAATGTCTCTGAAGGTTTTTCCTTCATTCGCGCCGTAAAGGCTAAGTGCCTTCTGTCGAACGGCACGGTAGGCAAGATAGCTTTTAGAAGCAGGTAAAACGCAAATTGTGATCCCAGTAGGCAGATGAGTGAAGCGTGAAATCTCAGTAAAACGGGCGGAAATACAGAACAGCACAGTTCTGACCCCAACCTGTTTCAAAGCATTGATGTAGCCAAACATCCAGCTACCAATAAACTCATTACAATAAGTCTCGAATGAAATATTTATATGATCTAAAAAATTATCGATTAGGTCTATACAATGCAGTAATGCGATCGTTGGTTCTTGAGTGGTCGTGACGACTGGTTTGTGTCTAGCCAGGTCATGCTGCTCTGTAGTTTGATATTCCAGCATACTTTAGTGAAATGAGTATCAGCGAAAACGAAAAATTTCTACGTATGGCGACAAATTGTCACAAATTGACAAAAAAATTAGCTAATTTCCAGGTGTAATCTCACAAAGCTAGTATCTCAGGATACTACTTTTACTCAGATCTTGCACCATTCTCAATAAGACCGAAAAAACCGGGTTTCTCAACGACAAATAAAGGGTTTCAGCCTTCAATATTTGCAAGAAACCCGGTTTTTGATGCTGGTGCAAGATATCAGTTTACAGATTGAGTAGATTTTCCGACATTGGAACTACGAATCGAATTGAGTTGTGTAAGATTTGAAATGCGTCGCCGCACAGAGTAAGCTAGTTCTAGCACTTTGCCGTAGCCATCAGTTCCAAATAATTGCAATGCCGCGATCGCCAATCTGAGGCGCATGTACTCGCGAGAGGATCTAAGCTTGGGGTAGTGGGCTATAGCTTCCTGACAAAAATGAAGTGCCCGCTGGAAATCTTTATCAGTAGTTTGCAAAGCTTTCCAAGCTAAGCAGATATTTGTATAACCATAGCTGTGTGACTTCAAGTAGAGTAGTTCTGCTGGTGCACAGTTGAATGCTTTCTCTATGACAAAAGTACAAGATTGTTCCAGCACTTGAAAGTTTTTTGACAAACTATTGGGAACTTGCCGATAGTAATAGAGACATTCTTTAAGTACGGCAAAAAGATAATGGCGGGAGATGCGAATCCACATATCCCAATCTTCAACAAAGTGTAGATTTGGCTCAAATCCTCCTACCGTTTCAAAACAACAGCGACGAACCATAACTGAAGAGCAAGCTATCTGATTCCATTCAACAAGTTGCTTCCATACGTCTCCCTCTGCGTGAGAGGCGATTACTCTACCGGTAGGCTTACCTTGACAATCAATTAACATCATCCAAGTATGCACCAAGCCTACTTCCGGATGATCGTCCAGACAACGTACTTGCTTTTCTAATTTAGTTGGCTCCCACAAATCGTCAGCGTCCAAAAATGCTATATAATTAGCTTGAGAATGGGCAATACCTGTGTTACGAGCTACAGACACACCCTGGTTTGCTTGTGAAATCAATTTCACTCGCGGGTCTATTAACCCAGAAGCCCATTGCACAATATCGTCGTCACTACCATCATTAATAATTAATACTTCAAAGTCAGTCAAGGTTTGCTGTAGGACACTCTCCAGGGTTTCTGGGAGATACTTCATCGAATTGTACGCTGGAATAATCACGGAACATGACGGCATATTTTTAATTTCAAGAAATATTTACTTAATAGCGATTCAACTTTATTAAAAGCAAAAAAGCCAATCCCTGTTAGGGTATATTAACAATTGCTAGTTCTGAAGCAAGATCGAAGGAGTTGGCAAAAGGCACGGCATTTTTCATGCGAATCACTCTAGCAGGGTTGCCCACAACCACAGCCCATGCCGGAACATCTTTCACAACAACCGAACCAGCGCCAATCACAGAATTATCCCCGACTGTAATCGGTCCAACAATGACTACATTAGAACCTATTTCAACATTGTTCCCAATTTGAGGTGAAACACTGTATGAACCGTCTGCTAGTTTTTTATTACCAATAGTTGTGCAATGTCTGAGCGTACAATTTGCACCTATTATACTTTCATGATTTACCACTAAACCAATACCATGAAGCAGTTTAAGGTTTGGTCCTACCTGGGTATCCCACGGCAACTCAACGCCTATTATCCACTCTACTATGAGTGTATAGAAGCTGCGAAAGAAACTAGAGAACACAGAAAAAGGTGCAGGCAAACGTCCTAATATTTGCGCTGACCGAAACATCAGTAATATGAAACGAGACTTTGAGTTCCCTTCTTTATTTGCTGACCAATCTTGCAATATATAATTAATGAAGTTACTCATTTTGTCTTATCAATCCTTCAGTTCATTTTCCGGAATTTGTAAGTTAAAAAGAACTTCCCTGCGTACCTTTGTAAAGAGTTAGTAATTCTTTATCCGTCAGAACTTGTTCACTCTTTTTGCCCATAAAGTAGTATGACGATGCTGAGTCAAATGTACCAGGTTTATCAATTAGGTAGTAGTCAAAATACTTCAACCAAAATGATGTAATTCTGGCAAAAGCCTTGACCAATGCTCTGTTGATCGATGACTTGACGAAACTTAAAAGGAAGTATTGATATGACCAGGCTAATGCCATTCCTGGTCCACATGACGCACCACTACAAATTTCCTCAAACTTACTGAACAACCGCCGATGCCCTAAGTGGGTAAAGCGAGTAAAATCATATTTTCCTAAGTGTACTTGTTGGATAAATGGAGTTTCTGAATAAATCAAGCCACTTGGTTTGAGTACTCGATGAATTTCTGACACACAACGGGTTGGATCTACAACATGTTCAAGGACAGCTTGGATAATTACCCCATCAAATGAACTATCGGCAAAAGGAATATTATGTGTGTCAAATATTATTGATACACGGGAACCAAAAGCCACATCGCTCTCGATGAGTTCGAGTGCAGGATGTGACAGGAATTCTTCCATACCTTCACCCACCACACTACCACCAATTATCAGAACTTTCGGATTTTCATTTTGTTGCAAGAGAAGTTCTGTGAATTTTTTATAATTCGTCTTTGCCTTGAGATTGGTAATAATGGTTGGGAGCAAATTTACCAGTAATCTTTCTACTTGAGATTTCGGTTTAAGAGTGTTATTTTCGTTATCGAAAAAGTCACCTATTGAGAAAACGCTTTCTTCTTCATTGATTAAAATAGGAATGCCATCAATGAGCGGAAAACAAGTCTGGCAATCGAAATTTGTGCATTTAAATTGCTCGTGAGCTAATTCTAGCTTAGACATGCAAACTGGACAGCGAAGCTGCTCAAGAGTACTTGCTGCCAATTGAGTTTTGTGATTCGTTTTCAGTTCAGTAGTCATAAATAAATTTCCTTTCTGTTCTTTTTGCTGGCGGCACATCGTTCCAGTTCCAGCCAGCGATCGCCAATACAGTGAAGAAGTAGAAAAACAGAGTGGTATGACTCCAGATGTTGTCAGTAATCATTCCTGCCAGCATAGAGAACATCACAGCTAACAGGATGAAACACAAGTTGCCTTGTGCACTTTTAGAACCCGCCAACCGGATTAACTGGATCAGACGTATACCCACAGCAACGAAAAAGCCAATATAAGTCCCAAACCCCACAATTCCTCCTTCTACCAAAGCCCTGACGTAATCATTGTGCGGAAGATAACCATTACCACCTGCTTGGATACTCAACCCCAAACCATAACCAAAGTAAGGAGACTGGGGGAAAACAGTGGTAAGGAGTAAATTCCATTGAGAAAGCCGCCAGTTAAAGCTATTGCCGTCTCCAGTAGACAGGAGAATTGCCCGCGATAAGTCCATCTGCGGATTCAGCAGCGGTGTGTTAGCAAGGGAACCAAGGCGTTGTTGTCCAAACTCTGAATTGGCGAACAGCCCGATGATCACAGCAAAAAATAGCACTCCACCGATCAGGTTGACTAACTTTAATCTAGGGGCAATCACAACCAGAACAAAAGTACCAAGCATCGTCAAACCTGTTAAAGCTTTGGTACTTACAAAGCAAAATGCTAGTAAGCCCAGCATCAGCAACCACTGCAAGCGGTGCTTGGAGTTACCTAGCTTCCAACAGGTAACAGAGATAAACATCAACAGCAACGTTGCGAAGCCATTAGGGTGACCAGTAGTCCCCCTGATTCGAGATGGTCCTTCAACTGGCATTCCACCCGCTTCGCTGCTACCATCCACCAACCAGAAAGGTAACAGAAAAGGCACAAACATCTGCATCAGCGCTACGGTAACCGGGATAACCAGAGCCAAATACATCCTCAAGAGCAGCTTTTGCGGAGAGATTCGATCCTTCAGTTGCATCACCAGCAAGTAGACCATCAGCCAACTAAATAGACGTATCCACTCACGGATACTTTCTGGCAAAAGCCCCCCATTTAGCCCCACCCCTCCCAGAGGTAGGAGTATTACCCACAAACCTTGTAAAATGACCCAGCCTGCAAAGAACCACCAAAAACTATCGGTATGGACTCGCCGACCGCGAAATAGCATCACGATTACGTAAAGTAAGGTCAAGGCATCTAGCCCCAAGGCATACGCGGCTGGTATTTGCTGACCAGAGAATGGATCGAGACAAGTACGTACAATCAATAAACCCAGTACAGATTGCTCAAAATAGGTAAAGAAGCAGACAACTGCCGCCACTGCGACTACACCTAACCACAGATAACGAGGCTCCACACCTGCGTAAAATCCTGCGACTACACCAATCCCTACGCTTGCCAACCCAACCAAGAGTGCTAAAAGCGAGGAACGACTTGAGGGTTGATTATTCAACATCTTTACCTAGCCCTCATTGTGTTCTGGGAATTCTTGGCGGGACTTGCTAGGAGCAGTCAATCGCTTCACGGATTGGTAACTCTTAACAGGATAGCGGTAATACTGTTCTGTTGAACTTGTCATTCCATTGACCACGACGCCCAAGATTGGTATGCGATTTTGTGTTAATTCTGATACTGCTCTTGATAGTACCTCTTTGAGCGTGAAGCCTGGACGTGTAACCAGCATGACTCCGTCACTCTGCCGACTTAAGCTGGCAGCATCAGCAGAAGCACTGATAGGTGGTGTATCTATAATAACTAAATCGTATTCTTGAGAAGCGAGTTCCAATAGAGACTTCATCGCCACTGACTCTAGTAACTGCGAGGGGCGTCCGCGCAGATCGCCGCAAGTCAACACATCGAGGTTCTCAATATTTGTTGGCTGCACTGCTTGCTGCAGAGATTTTTCTCCGTTAATCACATCCGTGATCCCCGGCTTGGGACTTAAGTTGAACAGCGTGTGCTGCACAGGTCTTCGCAAATCGGCATCAACGATCAATGTTCGCCAAGACAACATAGCTGAAACGGCGCCTAGGTGCGAGGCTACTACCGACTTCCCCTCTCCGGAGATGCTACTACTAACAACAATTACTCGCAACTGCTCCGGACTGCGAAACTCCAAGGTTTTAAAGAGCATGCGGTAAGGCTCAAGCAAGCCAACATCATCTAAGAATTGTTCGGCAGGCTCGAGAACCAGCGTCTTAGCAGGTAAACGAGGTAAGACTCCCAGCAATGGTAGGTTCAGCAGTTGCTCAGCTTCGGAAGCATCGCGCAGTGTATTATCCATGACTTCCAGCAGTAGCACAACGCCGATGGCTAAGACAGATCCAAAGACGGTAGCGATCGCCAGCACAGCTTTGTGCTTGGGCGAAGTGGGTAGAGTTGGTGCTTGAGCCGCTTCGATAATTTGGATATTGCCAACCAGTTGGGCTTCAGCAACGCGTGCTTCCTCAAGTTTGCTTTGTAGCAACTTCAAAGATGCCGCCGCCTCTTGCCGTTGACGGACTAGGGCAGTCAGGGGTTGTTGTTTAAGTGGTAGATCTTCTAGGCGTGCCTGGAGTCTAGCGCGACTAGCCTGTACAACTTTGAGACTTTTTTCTACTGCCGATCGCTCAATATCATTGGTGATCAATTTGGAGGTCAGGTCTTGACTAATCTGATCCCCTGCTACAGTACTAGGGGCGATAACTTTACTTCCAGGTGAGACGCGATTAAGTTGCTGCTTGTACAATTTGCTCAAAGAGTCCCGGTGAGAAATTAACTCTTCGACAACAGGATGATCTTCTGTCAACTTAGTACGAGCTTCAATTAGCTTCGTTTCCGTTTCTGTCAACTTATCTCGTAACGCCTTGAGTTGTGCATCTTGACCACCACGTACAGTTGCGTAGGCACTATTGAGTGCTTTAGCATCGGTCACTTGCCGCAACGATATGTCCCGCGACTTTGCCTCTTGGAGTTGAGTTGTGAGCGTACGCTCTTGATTTTCCAAGTTCGCTATACTATCAACTAAACTTTTGGTTTGGTCGTCAACAGAAACAATGCCGCTGCTTCGTCTATATCTGTTTTCAGCTTTTTCTGCGTCCTCCAGCCTGTGTCTCGCTAATGGTACCTCTTTGCTCAAAAATTCCACCACGCTGGCAGCCTCTTTGCGGATCACTTCAGTACTATCCTCAACCATTGCCTGGGAAACGGCATTGACAAGCTTGGTAGCGAGTATTGGGTTTTTGGCTTGATAGCTCACCTCAAGAATGTTCGTTGCTGGAACAATTTTCACTTTCAAGCCACCACTAAGATCTGCAATTTTTTGCTTGAGCTGGGTTTTAGTCAAATTTGAGTTGGGAAAAGCTTTAGCAACCGCTTTTTGGAGAACACGTTGGGACTTGATTAATTCTGCTTGGTCAGCCAGTGGGTTAGAACCACCTGGTGTACTCGATCGGCCTTGGGAGAGTTCGCGACCCAAGTCGGAAACGCTCGCCCTTTGGTCGTTAAGTATCAGTCGTGCGGATGTATCGTACAGACTTGGGGTAACCTCAAGGTAGGCGATCGCCCCACAGATGACAGCAGAGAAAGTAGCTAGGGCGGGCAAACTTCGTCGTTTTAAAACCGCTAGTAAGGTAACAACGCCTTTTTCCATTACATATACCCTGTTTTATGTGTCATTATTCATGAGTCATGACATGTGGACAAATAACTAATGACCACAAGCTGCCTATTTTTTGCCCAACACCCCAGCAAGTCCACGAGCGGTAGGCTCGGAGTTCCCTACTGACTCAGACGAATGCAAAAGTGTTGTATAGAGTTTCAAGGTTTCATTCGTAATGTGTTCCCAGCTATAGTTCAGATGGATATACCTTTGTGCATTCTTAGCCATCGCCGCTATTTCTTCAGGGTGATTAATCGCCCAGTCTAGGGAACGAATACAAGAGTCGCAGTTTCCCGCCTCAAAAAGCGTTCCCCTACTTCCACCAAGTAATTGCTGGTGAGGTGCAATGTCACTTGCCAGCACTGGTATACCTTCTCCCATTGCCTCTAACATCGCCAAAGGTAATCCTTCCAAATCAGAAGGAAGGACAAACAACCCTGCTCCGCGAACAATCTCCCATAGACGAGATCCGCGAAGTTCGCCTGCAAATACAATATCTGGATTGTTTGCAACTTTTTCTAATAACTGTGAGGTAAACGATTTAGTATCACTGACTCCTCCTGCCAGAACAAGTTTCCATCCAGGGGGCTTTAGAGCACTGAAGGCTTCTACGAGCAAGTCGGGACGCTTTTCCGGTACCAGTCTGCCTAAAAACAGAATATAGCGATCCTGGGAAAGACCTAGCTGGGTGGCGTAACCAAAATTTGGGTCAGACTCGCCGTAGCTAGCTGGAGCGTTGGGGATGTAAATTGTCTTCCTACCATAAGTTTGCCAAAAGTAGGTTTGCAGCGCATCTGATACGACAATCAATCCGTGAGCGAAACGTGCTGCCGCCTTCTCTCCCATTTGAATGACGCGAGTAGAGAAGCTGCCCCACTTTGCACGTTGCCAGTCTAACCCCTGACAGGTAACGACTACCTTTGTAGACGTGGCAATTCTGGGTAAACAAGTAAATAGAGATGGACCCAGAGCATGGAAATGAACAATATCGTATTTGTTTAAAGAGGCGACCATTGCCCCAATGGCTGAGGTCGAAAACGCATCTGCCCCTCTGATCGGCAAGCCTGGTAGGGAGATCACTTGGACGCCTTGAAAGTTATAACTTTCACCCCAAGAACACTCTGTATAAGAGGAGCGGGCATATAAATCCACGCTGTTACCTTTCGCTACCATGCGGGGATAAACCTCAGCACAGTAATGCTCGATGCCACCCTGTTTGGGTGGAAGACCTTTTGCACCAATCACAGCGATTTTCATTACTTTCTAGTTTTGCTCCTCTGTTGGGTTAATACGGTCAGATGGTAGCGCCGGAAAGCGAGCGTTGCTCCCACCGTTTCCACATTTGGCTGTAAACTTCATTAACAACGATCCGTGCAGCATAAGGCTCAGCGGAACGCACACACGATGCTATTGGATAATTTTCTACCTGTGCCAGTACCTTGCGCAAGTTATCTGCTATACCAATTGGGGTTCTTTCTTCACAAACAACTCCAGTGTCTGGACTTAGTAGGTGTGGTGTTTCACCAGATCGAGTTGTGACCACAGGCGTTCCGCAGGCAAGAGCCTCAAGAACGACGAAAGGTAGACCTTCAAAAGCACTGGTCAGAACTAAAGCGTTGCAGACACGGTGTAAATCAGCAAGTTCCGCTTGCTGCAGCGCCCCAAGCATCGTCACCCGCTCAACCAGTCCCAACTGAGCAATTTCCGAACGCACTTGATTGGCTAACTCGCCATCTCCTGCGATCAACAAGTGAATATTCGGCTCATTTAAAGCGGCGAACGCACGCACCAGCAGAATCGGATCCTTTTGGGGATGCAGGCGACCAGCAAACAGGAGAAAGCGTGTATCCTCGTTCAGATTTAGCTTCAGCGCTAGGTTGCGCCTTTGGCGATCGCGTTCTTCAATAGATAACGGATAACAAATCTCCTCGTCAAAAGTGTTTTTCAGGAAGGCGACACGGTCTCGCACTTCCGGATAACGCTCGCGGTACAGTTCCAACGAATTGGTGTTACACGAGAAAATTTGGTTAAATTGTCTCACTAACAACCGTTCAAGGGCAAAATACGCTCCAGGAAATCGCCGCCAAAGAATCGCATTTTGATCGTCTGCAGATGTCATCTGCTTCTGAATATCATTCTGAATAAACAGCGTTTTGTCTCCAGGCCAATTCAGGGTTGCTATGGTTGGTTCCAGCCGATAAAAGTGCATGAAGTCTGAGGCAAAGCAGCGTCCCATTAGAGCTGCAGTATACTTGATGGTTGTAGGTATCAAACTTCTGAAATTATCATTTTCCAATCTAAATAATGGCAGAAAACTAATTTCTCGACCGGCAAATTCTGCTTTTTGCCATCTACCTACAGGTTGATTTAGATCGTTTCCTGTGCCGACAAGCCGAACCTCAAACTCGCTGGGAGCATATTTGATAAAGGTGTTTATGAGTGTTTGAATTCCTCCGATAGTGGTGTGCCAAGGATTAAACTGGTAAAAAATAGTCACTACAGGTTTACGCATAACAAATATATTGCACTAATTCCGTAAAATCACGGGGTTTATTTTCAATTTTTCAATACACTTCAGCAAAAAATATTTGTTACGTCCTCCTCAAAACTAAATAAATTTCATATTATCTGCATTCTGCCGTTAGTAATATTCTCAAAATAGAAATAGTAAAAAATTATCAACGCAGGTTTACGTATCTCAATTATTTTGTATAGTTTATTACAAACACTGAGAAGCATTTCTACTTTCCAAAAGACACACTGGAATATATGCTATTTCTACATAGAAGTTTAATTACACTTTTCAAATCTTAGTATCTATAAGACTTAAATATATGTATTTTCATGAAAACTTCATAAAAAAAACATATAAGTCTGTATAATTCTTGTCGTAAAAATCATACATATATGCTAACTTTCCTGGCTTTTGTTCTTGTTGATACTTTAAATTCAAAATAACATCACAATAAATTCACAATTATTTAACAATTCCCAACTGTGCAGTAACTTGCTTGATGATACTAGCGTACAAAGACTACAAGCAAGGTTTCACTGTCGGATGTCGTCGTGAGTGCAGGAATTGTGGCTAATAAGCCTCGGAGAAAATATCATCTGACCGACCGCAAGTGCAGATCGCGATTTTGCAGCCTAGTTGCAACGCTGCTAAGAGCGACTCAACATTTCACTGAATTCCTCCGATAGTTGTGTGCCAAGGATTGAATTGGTAAAAAATAGTCACTAGAGGTTTAAGCATAATAAACACTTTGCAATAGTTAATCAAAACACTAAGCTCATCCCACCTCTAAAGTCCGTGGGAGCTAAGTGGCCATGAGGCATGGGTGCGTTCCCTATGCCCGCGTGACCAAACAGCGAGGTATCGATTCGCACCACCCCGTGGAATGAATCTGAAAAAATGAGGCAGGCTTAATTACACCTACTAGATGTATTTGTACTTAAACGATCAAGTCAGAAGCCTGCCTCATTTTTTTGAATTTGTGCGTTTCCTACAATTTGTGTAATACCTTCGCCACTCCCTAATAGTATTATCCCTTAGCATTTATACAAGTTAAATGGAGGTTTTTTTATGAAATATTTACAAATTAGACAGTACTACGGTTGTATAATTTATCAAATTTTATCTAGATAAAAAATCATCTAGTACAGGAATTTTGCTAGACTCCCGAACAAGAGCGAAAATTACCTATTCTGTAAGGTGTGTACTTGTCACAGTCAGGCATCATGATTGAACTAGGTGCGATCTTAACAGTGCTAAGATACTCTACTAACTTTAAGTAATGTAATAGTGAGTAAGAAGTAGTTTATACTTCCAGTTTAAAAGAGCATCAAAATTGCTTTACAATAAATTAACAAACTGTAGTTTGCATAACGCCACCAGGCGGCTTGAATAAGTATTTCTCCGTAAGTGCGGTTAGGTGTCAACACACAAGTCGCCTCAAGTCAAGAAACCTGACTTGAGGCGACTGGCATCATTGGGCTAGGGGAGGAAAATTCCTTGCCCCATTCCCACTTAATTGTGCAGTGCTACTTAGATTTAGCTTCTAAACTTTCTAAGCGGCTTCTAAGCTCCTGGTTTTGTTGTTTGATTTGGTCTAGTTCAGAGCGCAACTGGAGAAGTGCACTTTCTGGACCAATATTCTTTTGCAATTTGGTAATCTCTTCTTCGATGTAGCAACGTATACGCCCATTCAGTATGCGGTCAGCCATAGCTTGCAAAATGCCGATCGCCTTGGGAGTTTCCATTTGTCCTAGAGCTGTAACCACCGCTACTTGCGTTAAAAAGAACGGTTCTTGAGAAATTTCTGCTAATCGCTCTAAAATTCGTGACAAATTTGTAGCACTTTGACCAACAGAAATTTTACCTAGAGCGCGAATTGCAGCTAACCGCAGGGGTTGTGGTACACCCAGTTTAGTGTACTCCATGACCAGATTTAACGCAGGCGATGAGGTTTTAAGTTCAGCTAAACCAGCGATCGCTCCACTCCTGACCACTTCATTCCAACCCGCACGAGATGATAAAACGGATTGCAGCAGCTTGAGTACCTCTTCTGACTGAGTTTTATCTTCCCCTGTAGCAGTAATTGCCCCAATAGCATGAGCCGCAGCTGCTTCTACATAGTAGCTGGGATCGCCCTTGGACAGCAGTTCTTGCACAGCCTGGTAGCAATCATTCGTTTTAATTTTAGCCAGTGCGTCCACCACAGCGCGCCGTGTATCAGCCTCTGGATCTTGTAACCCAGCAACTAATCCTTCAAAAGCTTGATCTAACTTGATTTCTCCGAGTTGTGTAGCCACCTCAGCACGCACACCCCAGTAAGGATCTTGAACCCCAGCTACAGATAGCGCCTTCACCACCTCTAACCCTCCTTTTTTTGCCAAAGCAACTGCAGCATAAATCCGGGAAATGGGATCGGGGTCAAATTCCAGTTGCGCTTTTAACTCTGGTACTGGGTACTCCAAAGTTACTGTTTTTAAGTAATTATTCCCCACATCAAAGCTGATAAACTGGGGCTTTTCTTCTAGTGGGAAGTAAAAGCTTTGTTCCCTTTCATGAACCCGCACTTTAAAGATTTTGGATTCGTACAGACGTTCCGCTGTCCCGTCTCTTCCTGACTCCTGGACGTACCCAAAACCGATGGGAATTTTCAGGTCAAACAAGTTGCTACTGCTACCATTACTTTCTGCACTTGCTTGGGTTTGAGTCACTGTCACTTTCGCGAGCTTGCTATCCCCATCCCAAGAATAAGCTACTTTAAAATCAGGATGACCACCGCGATAAACGTACTGGTCGAAGAGGAACAAAAGATTACGCCCTGTAGCCTTTTCAATTGCCCGTAGCAAATCTACTGTTTCTACAGTTTTGTGGGCATTATCCCGCACAAATGTTTGGATTGCCTTCCAAAATAGCTCTTCGCCCAATTCCGCCTGAATCATGTGATAAACACAAGAACCCTTTTCGTAGATATGGCGGTCATAAAGTTCGATCGCTTCCCGGTAGACGTGGGTCACCATAGGACGGCGGTAGCGACTGCTATCTTCAGCTAAATAAGTACGGGCTTCCAGTAATCGATAGTATGCTGCTTCTTCGACACCATATTCATGTTTTGTCCATATCACCTCGGAGTAGGAAGCCATCCCTTCCTTAATCCAAGCATGGGACCAATGCTTAATCACCACCAAATCACCAAACCACTGGTGCGCCAATTCATGGATAACTAAGCTTTCGGTATCGTAGTTATCTAGTGCTGCTCTCTCATCCAGTAAACATCTATCAGTTAACAGCGTTGCGGAGGTATTTTCCATCCCACCAAAGATGAAGTCATCAACGCAGACTTGAGCATATTTGGGGAAAGCATAAGGATAACCGTACTTTTCGCTTAAAAACTCCATCATTTTCGGAGTTTTACCCATGCTACGTTTAGCATCTTCCTCCCGTCCTTTTTCCACATAGTAAGTTACGGGTTTGTCGTTCCAGCGATCCCGAATTTCCGCAAAGTCACCTACAGCCAGAGTCATCAAGTAGGTAGGATGAACTTGAGAAAGCGACCAGTGGTAGATTTTTTCATCGCCGTCTTCTTGTGTCGCAATCAGTTCGCCGTTGGAAATAGCAGTCAGGTGTTTAGGTACCCGGACACGAATTTCAGAAGTAGAAAGTTGTCCTGGGTAGTCGAAGCAAGGAAACCAAAAGCGAGAGTCTTCGTCTTCCCCCTGAGTCCAGACTTGGATCGGCTTATTAGGGTAGTGTTTGTCTGGTTGAATAAAGTAGATACCGCGTTGAGGTTTTTCCACCCAGTAGGCGATCGCGATCGCAAGCCGCTGATTAACCTGTGTCGGCTGCTGAAGTTGAACAGACAATTGTTCCCCGTCGTAGTCAAAATTCTGCGACACCTCATCCACTTGGACAGATTGAATGTTCAAGTTGACAGCATCCAAAATCAGACGGTCAATACCGTCGCTGATTGGTGTCAGAGTGATGCTGCATTTGCCATAGTAACTTTGGTTAGGTAGATCTAGGTTGAGGTCTAGAAAAATATGTTCTACTTGTCCAGGGCGATCGGGGTTGTAGTGTGGTCTTGCCCCTGGTAACTCAAAAGATTTGCGTTGGTGATTTTCTGTATCAAAATAATACTGCGACATTGATGCTTACTGACCTTTTAATCCTGATAACTCTAGCTGAATTTCTTTAAAAAACAGCGACAGAAGCAAGTATTTTCCAAATCAACCCTTAGGTTCCCTAATATTTTGCACCCAATTTTTATTGGGTTAAGGGTGTCTTAGTACTTTATTGGTTCTGATTGGGTGAAAATACTGCTGAGAATTTATATAGTTTAGGATAGCTTGATACTGTAATTTTAATTAATTTTTTTCTGTAAATCACATAACTATTTGCGGATTATGTCTTTATACTTTTGAAGTAATTCTTGGAGCAATTTACAACATAATGTATGTAGGGCTACTAATGTTATCAGTAAATACCGCTTATCTGTAGAAAGAAATCACAGATCCGAAAACTCCACAATGACGTTTTTACAAGCCTCGACGACAATTTGAGGAAAAGAGGATAATAACAATGCCCGAAAGTAAATCAAAATTTTTAATTCCTGCTGTTGGCACTGCTGTAGTTGTGGCTGGGGGTATTGCTGCCTACAT
Organism: uncultured bacterium; assembly: GCA_964246695.1. Classification (GTDB taxonomy): domain Bacteria; phylum Cyanobacteriota; class Cyanobacteriia; order Cyanobacteriales; family Nostocaceae; genus Stigonema. The sequence continues at coordinate 9,494 of CAXTSI010000012.1, read as the reverse complement.
GTATTTTAAAAGTGGACCTACTGGCGATGTCTCAGGAGCTTTGGCAAGTGCCAAAATTGTACCAAATGAGGCAATTATGGCAACTTATATTTCCACTGACCCGAAAGTTTGGGCAAAGTTACAGCAGTTTGGAACTCTAGAAGCACAAAAGGTCGTGGCACGCGGTTTGCAAAACTTTAATCAAGAGGTGTTCAATGATAGCAAAATTTCTTATGAAAAAGATTTAGAACCTTGGGTCGGTGGTGTGATGATTGCTATGATGCCACAAAGTGCAGCCAAAAGTGTGCAAAATGCTCAACCTCCGGCACAAGAACCAAATAATATTCTTATGGTAGTGGGAATTAAGGATAAAATTAGCGCCTTGAATTTTGCCAACAAATTAAAGTCACAAAAAGGCTTCACAAGCAAAGAAATTGACTATAAAGGGGAAAAAATTACAGAAACAACACGCAAAAGTACATTTACTTATAGTGCCGTATTAAATAATACTTATTTAGTATTAGCTCCCCAAAAGCTAGCTGTAGAACATGCCATTGACACTTATAAAGGAGAGCCTTCTTTTGCAAGTAAAGAAGGTGCAAATAACATCCTCACAAAAGGAGTGGATTTAGAAAACACCTTGGCACAAATTTACGTGCCAAACTATACGGATATGATACAGAAAGCAACGCAGTTACCCCCACAAACAAGAGCGCAATTGAAACAGGTGAAATCTCTGGTGGCGGGTATAGGTCTTGATAATGTGGGAGTCAGGATGAAGGCGATCGCCAATTTAGATTCTGAGTTGGTTAAATTCCCGTATCAAAATACGGACTCGCGGGTCGTGTCTCAATTACCTGCTGATACTTTTGCTATGGTCAGCGGACAGGGAATCAGTACTTGGTGGTCAGCGTTAGTGGAATCAAAAGATTATCCTGACTTGAATCAAGCACTCCAGCAGATGCGCGGACAAATGAAATCAGTCAATATTGACCTGGATAAAGAAGTTTTTGGCTGGATGAATGGGGAATTTGCTGTCGCCGCCATTCCATCGACTCCTGCTGTGTTGGCACCAGTTGGTTTTGGGGCAGCTTTCGTATTTCATACAAGCGATCGCCAAACTGCTGAATCCACCTTCACCAAACTAGATACCCTCGCCAAATCACAACAAGTCAGTATAGCCCAAAGAAATATTAGCGGTAAAGATGTAACGGAATGGCAAATCCCCCTACAAGGCGCTTTACTAACACATGGTTGGCTAGATCGAGATACCGTATTTGTGGCTCTTAGTGGACCTGTAGCTGACGCGCTGACTGCTCCTAAAAATCAGTCTTTAGATAGTAGCGAAAACTTCAAACTTGTTGCTGGGTCGTTGCCAAAGCCGAATGGTGGTTATCTTTACTTGGATATGGACAAAACCATGTCTCTGGTAAACCGTTTTGCTAGTACACAAAACCAGCCTATTTCTCCTGAAGCCAGTACTATCCTAAATTCTATTCGTGGTTTGGGAGTAACTGCTACAAGCCCTGACAAATCTACCAGTAGAATGGAGATGCTATTAGCACTGAAGCAGAAAACAGCTTCTTAGGAATTGCTAATTGCTAATTGTTCATTGCTAATAGCAATTAGCCATTAGCAATCAGCCATTAGCCATTAGCAATCAGCCATTAGCCATTAGCCATTAGCCATTAGCAATTAGCAATTAGCCATTAGCCATTAGCAATTAGCAATTAGCCAATTTCTATTCATTTATGATCGCTGCTGAAAAAACTACTCCTGGCTTAGCTTCTCGCTTAGTGAATGGGGTCTTGACAATTAAGCCTTTAGCCAACTTAGCTAAGCACCAAGCTAGGCAAATGATGATTAAACGCGCTGAGAAAATTGGCGTACCTTGGACCAAACAAGTGCAGACACTACAAGCACATGATTGGGAAACTGAGTTCGCAGTCGTACAAAACCCTCAGCTTTCCTACCCAGACTACTATCTGCGGTCATTTCACGCCTACGAAAACGGAAATCTTAACTGGCAAGCTGCTTTTGAGGTAGAGTCTGCAGCTTATGCCGTTCACGCTAAGATTTGGCCCGATGCAGAAGCGCAAGGCGATCCGAAACTGCGTCAAAGTTACCACGACATCCTTACTAGTTCCATTCAATGTGAACCACAAGACATCTTAGACTTGGGTTGCAGTGTGGGCATGAGTACCTTTGCCTTGCAATTTGTTTATCCCGATGCCAAAATCATTGGCTTAGATTTATCTCCTTATTTCTTAGCCGTTGCTCACTACCGCACTCAGCAGCGTCAAACTAAAATCAATTGGGTTCATGCCGCCGCTGAATGCACTGGGTTACCAGACGCCTCGTTTGATTTAATCTCCAGTTTCTTGATGTTCCACGAATTGCCACAGTCAGCAACCCAGCAGATCTTTGCTGAGGCGCGGCGTTTACTGCGTCCGGGTGGTCACCTGGCAATTATGGACATGAATCCCAAATCAGCAATTTACAAGAAAATGCCGCCTTACATTTTGACCCTACTCAAAAGTACTGAACCGTATTTAGATGAATATTTTACATTGGATATTGAGCAGGTGCTAATTGACGCGGGTTTCAATGCTCCCACAATCACTGCAAACAGCCCTCGTCACCGTACAATCGTTGCTCAGGTGTAGAGACGTAGCATGCTACGTCTGGATACTGAAATTTCGTGGGCAGCGATCCCACCCCTGCTGCTTTTAGTTTTCTATTATTACCGCATCCCTACTGCCCCATCCCTAGTACGGGTGCTACTGTTCTTTATTTTTGGGACAATATCCGGTTTCTTTGCCCTCAAACTAGAGTGGGTTTTTGAAACTGTAGCCAACTGGGTTGTAGACTGGCAGAGAATAGAGCGATCGCTTGAAGGTATCGCCCTACGGCAGTTCCTGGAAGTAGGTTCTATAGAAGAAGGATGTAAGTTAGCAGCGGTTATTGCTCCCACCTGCTATTTCCAACGTCGGTATCGATTACGTCCCAGTACTGTTTTCCTCTTTACCATAGCCGTTGCCCTTGGATTCACTGCTGAAGAAAACTGGATTTACCTTTTCTATGGCACAGCATCGCCTCTTGACCGGATCGTTAGTACCCCCATCCATGCTATGTTCTCTGCCCCTTGGGGGTACGCTTTAGGAATATCTCTTAAGTCACATCTTAGCTTTAATCAACGTAGAAAGCTTGTTCCTAAGGCTTGGCTCAATTCTGTCATCTGTCATGCTTTAGTAAATATCCTATCTAGTGCTTGGCGTTATCCAGGACTGCTGCGTTTTCTAAGCTATGGTTTGTTTCCATTTCTGTTGTGGATGTTTTGGCGACTAGAGCAATTATTGCTCAGATTACAGGGTAAACCTCCGATAATGTTGATTTCAGGCTCTACACTCTGTCATCGTCACTGGCAACAAGGTTTGGTACTGTTTACTCTCGCGCTTGGTGGAAACGCTATTTTTGGGATCTTTCTCTTAGCAAAAAGTGTAGGTTCCTTGAGTTATTTGCAGCTTTTCCAAACTCGTGTTTTATTGTTTATACTTAGCCGCTTACTACTCAATGTGTTTTTCGGATTTCTGGCATGGGTAATTTACCGCTATCTACGAAAGTTAGCACGTTAAGTTATGTAAATAAATTTTAAGTCCCACATTCCGCACCCAAGTATGCGTGTCACAATCGTGCGCATTACCCCCAATACGGTTCTGCTAAGGGTAGTTCGTGGACGAAGAAACCCGGTTTCTTGAAGAAACCGGGTTTCTGTCTGGGTGCTTAACCGAACCGTATTAACATTACCCCTACAACAAGGGGGAGGAAGAGGCAGCCGACGCCTGCCTCCTCCTCCCCTCTAATAATGATTATATTTTTTGGAAGTCCCTTAACGGGAAAAGTCAGATCGAAAAACCCGCCCAGTCTGAGTACAATTTGATTAGACATAGGCAAGCGCGATCTTCCATGACTCCAGCAACCGATATTCGTAGAAGAGCGATCAAACTGATTGAGCAGTTGTCTCCAGAGCGGTTAACTGCCGTAGTTCAATTATTGGAGTTTCTGTCTGAACCCTCCCAGCAAGCTGCATCCAATCCTCAGGAGGTAGCCCTGCTGGAAGTCATCCAACGTCGCCTTCCTCCTGATGAGCAGAAACGATTAGAGGAGTTACGCTTAAGCTGTGAGTGGGGCAAACTCACCGACATCGAACATGAAGAATTGATCCAGTATGAGGATCGGCTAGAACAGTCGAGGGTAGAACGTCTGGAAGCTCTCATGGAGTTAGCAAGGCTAAGGAATATCGACTTGCTTACCTTGAATCGTCAATTTGTGTCGGAGTCTCAGTTATTCCATGCCGTCTGAATCTGAGCGAGTATCTGCTGCACTGAGACGGACAGTAGCCAGCAGAGCAAAAAATCTTTGTGAATATTGCCGATGCCCAGAAGAATTTTCTCCTGACAGCTTCACTGTAGAACACATCAAACCCCGTCAGGCAGGTGGAGAAACAATCGCAGAAAATTTAGCTTGGTCGTGTTTTGGCTGTAATGGTCGAAAGCATACCAAAACCAGCCATTTTGATCCAGAAACCAAACTTGAGGTTGCGCTCTTTCATCCTCGTCAGCAGCTTTGGTCAGAGCATTTTAGCTGGAACGATGATTTTACCCAGGTTATCGGTCAAACTCCCTGTAGTCGAGCAACGGTGGAAGCTCTGCAATTGAACCGGGTCGGAGTCGTTAACTTGCGTCGTCTTCTGACCTCGGCGGGACTGCATCCACCGCCATAAGAATGTCAGTAGACCGAAAAGTTTTGCGCTCGCTGTGAAAAACAGAGTAGAAATCACACTCTTGTTACACTGGCACTAAAACTGATTCTTGTGCTACAGTTCCTGAGTTTGATTCTAAGTGAGTGCAGTAGATTTCGCAGGAGTTATTTGGACTTTCGATTAATTTAACTTTGTAAAGCGAAGCGCCTAGTTCTTGAATAGGCGATCGCAGTAAATTACTAATGTAAAGTGCAATATTCTCTGCTGTGGGAACAACTTCCTCAAAGTAAGGGATGTCTTTGTTGAGGAAGGTGTGATCTAACGGCTCGATGACATAATCTTCGATCGCCTGATTCAAAGCAACTAAATCAACAATCATTCCAGTGCGTGGATCAATTTCCCCAAGCACAGTGACTTCTAGATGATAGTTGTGCCCGTGACCGTTAGGACGAGCGCACTTACCATAAATCTCAAAGTTCTCTTCGGTACTCAGGTGAGTCTGAGCAAGTCGATGGGCGGCGCTAAAGTGAGTGCTGACTGTGAGGTAAGCTTCCATTTGGTTTCCTATATAATCTGCCCAAAGTTCAGGATTTTCAAATATCTGTATGCGGACTAAAGGTAAGTGGGGTGCTAGCCGCTGCCAGATAACCCGTGTAATATTTTCAGTAGTGGGCAGAGTTTGTTGAAATTCTGCCCACGTATCGTTGAGGTAGGAAAAGTCGAGTTGGCTTGTAACTTCCCGCTTGATGACCTGTTTTACGTCTGACAAGTTGAGCACCATGCCATGTTCATTTAATTCTCCACTAAGGGAGACAAATAAGACATAGTTATGTCCGTGTCCAGGGAATCGGGAGCAAGCACCAAATTTCTCAATGTTTTCTGCTTCACTCAGTTCTGGCAACCAGTATCGATGGCTTGCTGAAAACTGAGCACGACGATTTATAATACATTGCATGGAAGCAAAATTTAATAATTATTAAAATTTTTCTACTTATAGCATAAACTAATTTCTTTGTTAGTGGTTGGTGGTTAGTGTTTACAACTAACAACTAACTACTATCAACTAACTACTATCAACAATTAACAGATTCTTGTGCCTCACTGTGCAAGTGAGTGGCAATGCGGAACATTTCTTGCCCTGTATGCAAGTAACTTTCATCGTAATTTAGGGGAAAATATTCTAACTCAGAGAGTCCATCGCTAACTTGATTAAGGCAGTAGTAGAGGTGAGCCGCTGTTCTTGCTAAACTGGGGGGATTCGGCAGAGAACTAAAAGTGACTTGTGCCTGCTTGAGGTCATCTCCACAGGTTGATAAGTAATCCTGAAATTCATGTAAAAGTTCATCATCAAAGGGGTCCGCCGCTAGTTTCTCAATTTGCTCTTGTAGGGAATTGAGAATCTGACAAAGGAAGCGATTAACTGGTTGATAAACCAGTATCAGCCATTCCTCGACCTGTTCATCGACATGCCTTCCTGTTTTTCGTCGTGTTGTCTGGTATTGCTTTTGAGCAGATGCTGTACGCTGTTGGCGATCGCTATTGCCTTTTTGGGAACGAACACGGATTTTTTGGTCGTAACTTAAGCGACTTTGAGCATCGCCTAAGACCTCGTAAGCTGCATTGATCCGAATAATCTGCTCATGGTCTGCCGTTTCCTGATTGCTGTCAGGGTGAAACATTTTTACCAAACGGCGATAAGCTTGTTTAATCTCTGTTTGGCTCGCACTTGGATTAACTTTGAGAGTTTCGTAGTAGTTAGAATCAGCCATTACTCCAATTTATCTTAGTTGTTAGTTGATAGTGGTTAGTAGGTAGCTGTCAACAACCCTTGGGGTTCGCCATAAAGCTTGGTGCAGTCGCCTAATAGCGGGAAACCCGACTGCAGCGCTGCTTCACCAGTTCCCAGGGCGCGGGAAACAAGCTGCAAGGACTGGCGAACCAACAACTAACAACTAACTAAATGTAGTACATAATATCCAGATGCCGTCGTGAATCCCGTTTTTCACTTCTCGGCAAGCGTGTAGTTTTGCAAAACTAAGTTTGCTACCTGAGATCTTGCACCATTCTCAACAAGACTAAAAAAACCGGGTTTCTCAACCTTAAATCAAGGGTATGACCATTAGTCATTCTCAAGAAACCCGGTTTTTCACCCAGGTGCAAGATGTAAGCTACTAGACGTGCTTCAAGCCAGATTTCTTCTATGACGGCATTATCTACAGTTGTGTGCTTGACGTCATTCTCATCCGTCTGTATAGGAGTAGGGAAAGACAAATCAATTAAAAATTTTTAATTTTTAATTTTTAATTTTTAATTTTTAATTCTTGTACTCCCTCATCCTCTTTTATATTATACTCCGCTTAACTACTGGAGTTTTAGATTTTCTACTGCCCACGACAAAAACCCCACCAAAAGGCGGGGAGCATGCATGTTCACATATTGTAATCAGATTGTCAACTCTCTAGAAGGTGAAAGTTGTTCTGAGAGTACCAATAAATGCATCGTCGTTGTTACTATTTTGACCAGGAGAGGTCAAATAGATGATACCAGGGGTAATGGAGATGTTGTCGCTCACACGATACTTGTAGAACCCTTCAACGTGGATTGGTATAGAACTGCCGCCAAAACCTCTGCGGTTAAGAGCATAAGGTTCTGCACCGGCGAATAAGCCTAAAACGTTACCCTTCTTACCCAAATCAGCCAAGGCTATCCCGCCTCCGTAGGTCCAAGCTTTAAAGTTATCTTCGTTTCTAACTTTGCCTGAGACATCGGAGTATGTGCCAAAGCCACTGATGGAGACTTTATCGGTGAGTCTGAACGCTCCCTCAACACCGTAGCTATTACTTTCGGCTGCATTAAGGAGTCGGTTAGCTTGTGCAGTACCTACTACACCAATGCCTGGTTGTAGGAATCCACCCTCATCAAATATAGAAGTACCTCCCTTGTGATATCCGTGGACGTAGGTTGCACCTAAGGAAAAGCGATTACTAATATTAAAGTTCAACTGTCCGAGGGCTGCGTAGCTACCGTTCGTAAAACCTCTACCAACACCAGGGTTATTGGGGTCAGACGCCAAGTAACCCACAGTTAATGAACTTGGTCTGAAGATCCCACCACCTTGACCAAGTTTGAAGCTAACCGATCCACCTGCACCACCACCAATGTTATAGATTGGGTTTCTGGAAGCAAAAGTAGACAAAGCACCATTACCGCCGTCATAGTCCTCAAAGTAAGGATTGTTTGTAGGGGCATAATCGCTGTGAGTACCGCCGGTAGCTGCGATGAAAATTTGGGCAGGTCCGATGGGAAAGTAATACGCCAGCCAATCTAAGTTGACACTGTTATTGTTATTACTACCGTTAGTTGAACTAAGGCTAAAGGTTTGAGTGCCTTCAGAACTTCTGAATCCAGCACCAGGACCTACCGCAGCTGTTCCCAGATCGTATCTGTTGCTATAACCACCATTACCAGCAGATATCCTGGTATGCAGAACGTCTCTACCTGTAAAGCTGGTTTGCAAGTCTAAACGTATCCTGTCTTGTAAGACAGTATGGTTCCTGTTGCCACCAGCGTTATCTCCCAAGGTGTCAGATAGGGCAAAAATCGCTTCACCCACTAGTTTGGTGGTAGTGGAGAACTGATTTGCCTCTATTTCAGCAGTACGGGATTCTAAGGCATCTACACGACCCCGGATAGTTGCTAATTCAGCAGCAAATTCTTCTTGCAACCGCTGCAAGCTAGCCAAATCTTCTTTTTTCACCAAATCAGCCGTAGCTGTGGCAATCAATTCGTTAACCCGATCTAAACAAGCATTTAAACCTGCTGCAAATTCATATCGGGTCAAAGCACGGTTCCCGCGAAAAGTCCCATTGGGATAACCAGCAATACAACCATAACGCTCAACCAAGGACTGCAACGCCTGGAATGCCCAATCGGTTGGCTGCACGTCAGAGAACTGAGAAACCGATGTTACTTGGGACTGAGAATTGTTTTTCCCTTCATTGCTATATTTGTTAACTTGCTCTAAAACGTTAACGTTTGTTTGTTTTTGTACTTCAGGCAACGTTTGTGATTTCTGAGCAACTTTAGTTCCAACGGTTGAATTTGCTAATCCGGAAACGTTGAGTTGTGTTTGTGGTGTTTGGGCAAACGTTTGTGATTGAGCAACTTTAGTTCCAACGGTTGAATTTGCTAATCCGGAAACGTTGAGTTGTGTTTGTGGTGTTTGGGCAAACGTTTGTGATTGAGCAACTTTAGTTCCAACGGTTGAATTTGCTAATTCTGATACAGAGGTAAAAGTCTCTAAATTTTTGACTTGTGAGACTTCTGTCTTCACAGCCTCAGATTTAGTGGAATTTTGCGCAGCGATCGCTGTCGTTGAAACTAGCAATGTTGCTCCTAAAACTGCTGGGCTAACTACCAAGGATTTCCACAAAAGATTAGACATCATGTCCTTTTCTCCTCACACCTTTTTTTTAAATTTTTATTTGCTGCAACTTACACACAAAAATGTGACTTCTTTTTGGTGTTTTAACCTCTGTCTGAGGTATGCTTTTCTTTAGTCACATTTCAGTTTTTGCCAAGCTAACAGTCAGTTAAATTACGGTAAATAAATTGTGCAATTAACTTATGCAAAAACATAGCTGTATACTAAGTAATTATAAGTCTTCTAATTTGGATGGCAAGACACGAGTGTCGCATTATCAACTGTCACACATCATTGGGGAATGGGGAGTGGGGAGTGGGGAATTGAAAA
>CAXTSI010000011.1:0-40122 GCA_964246695.1 uncultured bacterium | reverse complement strand
CCAGTCGCCTACGGCGGGAAACCCGCCTCATGCGCGCTGGACTCACCGGTTTCTTAAAGAAATCGGGTTTCTTGCACTTTAAATTTTCACAAATCTGCGGAGGATTGCTATATTCGTTGTCATGGAAATGAAACCTGCTCAAATCGGCACTTACAAGTAATAAAATGCCCAGATGTCTAATTTATCGGATAACCGATATCTCTTCGCGGTGCTTGTCCCAGCCCAAAGATCTGGGACACGGCTAGGCATTTTATTTTTTGGTTCTCCCTAATGCAGAGGAAAAATATGCGGTTTCTCCGATCGTACAGATATGCATTACAGGATTAATGAAAGCCATGAATAACATGACGGATGAAAGTAATAATTATACAAACATTGAACCAGGAAAAGTTCTATTTTATGGTCGTACTCTCGAAGAGTATATAAAAATGTTTGCTCTAGAATTGTCTAAATATAAAGGTTGTAAGGTCTTAGATTGTCCAGCAGGACCAGCTTCTTTTGTTGAAGAAGCTAGACAGCAAGGGTTAGATGCGATCGGCTGTGACCCCTTTTATACTGATGAAATAGAACTGTTAATTGAGCATGGAAAATTCGGGCTCGATAAAACTGTAGAATTCTGTTTTAACTATTCACAATTATCCAGTCAAAAGTTTTATTCCTCAATAGAGGTTATGAAAGAATATGCAACAACAGCTTTAAAAATATTTACTGACTCCTACTCAGTGGGAAGAAAACACAACCGCTATGTACAAGCAGCACTTCCTAACTTACCCTTTGATAATAAAAGCTTTGATTTAGTACTCAGTGGAAACTTTCTTTTTGTTTACAGTAATCTCTCTCACAAAAAACTTGAATATCTTGATTATCAATTTCATTATCAAGCCGTTCTCGAATTACTGCGTGTGAGTAAAGGAGAGGTCAGAATCTTCCCAATTCCCTCTTTTGGAGAACAACTTAATGAATATGCTTTAAGGCTCCTAAATGACTTAGAAAAAGAAAAAATTATGGCTCATCTTATACCAGTTGAATATGAACTCATCCAAGGTAGCAACCTCATGTTGTCTTTAACTCTTTGAGAACAGTAACCGCCATTCTTCTGTGGTTAAAATTTTGCCTTGCCCTCACGATCGTATGGGAATCTAGTCATTTTACTTTACAATGCGTTACAAATGCGTGAATAAGCGATCGCACGAGCACTTGAAGCTGTTTGTTGGGCAACTTGTAGCAATTATAGTCGTTTTGCTGATATTTACATGTGTAATTATATTTACTAAGTATTACTACTAACATTTATGTAGAATAACGTACTTTATCAAGAGTGGATGAATGTTTATTTTTTTTGCCGGATATCAGGCTATGCTGTAACAGATGACAAATCGAATACTAAGTATGCCAATGAATTGCAAGTCTAAACACATGACTAGTAACAAACCATTAATTTAATGTAACGATTACAACTTTAGATATAGATATGGTTATTGCAACGTAGTAGAAATTACAGCTTTAGTATATTGATTGCAGATATGAGCGATCGCTCTTTTGGTACAGGCGATCGCTGCTTGAACGTGCTGTTTTTCTGAGGAAAACGAATGGCTTTCATCAAAGAACAGAAGATTTCAGGGATGCTGCTGAGACAAGGATTTTGTCTCTTGTCATACACAGAGTAAACAAAAGCGCCAATTCGCATTATGAGTCTTATCAGAGCAATTCCAGAGCAAGGTCAAATTGTTAATGTCCGATCGCGACGTTTTGTTGTCATGGATGTTCACAAAAGTTCTTTACCAATTAACCCAATGCTTAGTCAGGTGAAGCAGCTTCAGCATCTAGTGACGCTCTCTTCAGTAGAAGATGATGCACTGGGAGAGGAGTTGCAAGTCATCTGGGATTTAGAGCCAGGAGCTTGTGTTTATGAAAAAGTAGATCTGCCAACTCCTGATGGTTTTGATGAACCAGCTGTTCAAGATGCTTTCTTAGATGCAGTTAGATGGGGAGCGGCATCCAGTGCCGATGTCCGCAACATCCAATCGCCTTTTCGCAGTGGTATAGATATTGAGGACTATCAACTTGACCCAGTAGTCAGGGCGATTCAAATGCCTCGTGTCAATCTACTCATTGCCGATGATGTTGGACTCGGTAAAACTATTGAAGCGGGGCTGGTAGCTCAAGAACTTATCCTACGCCAACGGGTGCGGCGGATTCTGATTGTCTGCCCTTCTTCTCTTCAAATTCAGTGGCGTGAACAGATGCGAGATAAGTTTGGGCTTGATTTCCGCATTGTTGATAGCAACTTGATGAAGGATTTAAGGCGGCGACGTGGAATTCATGTTAACCCCTGGAACCATTTCCCAAGGCTGATTACATCAATCGATTTCCTTAAGCGCGATCGCCCCCTCAGACTGTTTCGAGAAGTTCTCCCCAGTTCATCCGAATCTATATATCCCCGCCGCTTTGACTTACTGATTGTGGATGAGGCTCATAATGTCGCCCCCTCTGGCGGTGGCAATTATGCAATTGACTCAATGCGGACAAATGCCATTCGCCTCATAGAACCACACTTTGAACACAAGCTTTTTCTGAGTGCTACTCCCCACAACGGTTATCTTGAAAGCTTTACGGCACTGTTGGAATTACTCGATAATCAACGATTTGCTAGGGGGGTAACACCAGACCGCGACCAACTTAAGACAATTATGGTGCGGCGGTTGAAGTCAGAACTGCCACCCCGGTGGGATGGTAAGCAGCGGTTTCCTGGACGTTTTTTAGAAGCAATTGGGGTAGACTACACTGATGCGGAACGACAAGCTCACAAAGCTTTACAGAAATATACCGAATTGCGTCGTCAGTCCGTGGCAGATAACACAGAAAAGTATGCCACTGAATTTGTATTGAAGTTATTAAAAAAACGGCTATTTTCTTCCCCAGCTGCATTTGCCACGACCTTAGAACAACATGAGAATTCTATTCATTCTTCCCGTCGTCGTTCTACTTCAGGATTATCCAAACCAACAATGGGTATTTTGCGACGGCAGATAGAACAAATTGAAGAAGACTTCGCTGATGATACAGTCTACGAAGAATCCGAAGCAGATGCGATCGCCGCTACCAGTCTTTTATTTCGACAACTTTCCCCAGAGGAACAAGCACTACTCCAACAACTGCGGATATGGGCAGAAGCGACTTCCAGACGATCTGACACCAAAGCTCAAAAACTACTGGACTGGATTGACGAACATATTAGACCTGATGGGAAATGGTCAAATGAACGGGTAATTATCTTCACTGAGTACCGGGCAACGCAAAAATGGTTATACGAACAGTTAGCAGTAAAAGAACTGACTCAAGATGAACGAGTGATGCTGCTGTATGGTGGCATGAATGCCCAGGAACGGGAACGGGTGAAAGCGGCATTTCAGGCACATCCTGAAACTTCATCCGTGCGGATATTACTGGCAACTGATGCGGCTTCTGAAGGATTGGACTTGCAGAACCATTGCTCAAAGCTGATTCACTACGAGATCCCGTGGAATCCGAACAGAATGGAACAACGCAACGGCAGAATTGACCGCCACGGTCAGAAAGCCGATCAAGTCCTGATTTATCACTTTGTTGGTAAAAGCTATCAGCAAAATACCACAACACTTGTCCGCCCTGGTGAACTAGAAGGTGATTTAGAGTTTCTCATGCGAGCAGCGCTCAAGGTCAATAATATCCGTGAAGACTTGGGCAAAGTCGGTCCTGTGATTGCCCAACAGGTAGAAGAAGCGATGCTGGGAGTTCGTGTCACCTTGGACACAACAGCTACGGAACGGGAGTCAGAACCTGTACGGCGGATGCTGAAATTTGAGCGTCAAGTTCGCGACCAGATTGAAAAATTACGCGAGCAGCTTTTTGAAACCCGTCGTAATCTGCGCTTAACTCCAGAGAATATTGAATCTGTGGTCAGAGTCGGGCTGGAACTCGCAGAACAACCACCTCTGATCCCTGTAACAAGCTTAAAAGGACGGGCTTTTCATCTCCCACCTCTCAAGTCTAGTTGGGCAGTATGCAGTGAGGGGCTGGCGCATCCCCATACTAAAGAAATTCGCCCTATTGTCTTTGATCCAGATTTGTCACATGGCAGAGATGACTTGGTGTTGGTGCATCTCAATCATCGATTGGTGCAGATGTGCTTGCGCCTGTTACGGGCAGAAGTCTGGTCCCAGTCTGGTCAAAAACGATTGCATCGGGTGACGGCAAGACTTGTAAAAAGTTCTGCACTAGAACACCCTGCTGTTATTGCTTACGGTCGCTTGGTGATTTTGGGGGGTGACCAGCAGCGGCTGCATGAAGAGGTGATTACTGCTGGTGGTATTTTGAAGGAGGGACGGTTTAGCCGGATGAAGGTCGGTGAAGTTCAACTAGCACTAGAAGCCGCATCAGATGACTCAGTTCCAGAGGAGATTAAGAATCGCTTGGCAGAACTTTGGTCTAATCATGCAGAACCACTGATGAAGTCGCTTGAAGTGCGAATGGGCGATCGCACAACTGCTTTGCAAAAATCCCTCCAAGACCGTTGCGATCAAGAAGTTGCTGATATTACTGCTATTTTGACTGAGTTACAACGGAGTATTCAAAAGGAATTGCAAGAACCAGAGGTCAAGCAGCTAGAGTTATTTAATACAAACGAGCGAGAGCAGTTGGAACGCAATATTAACAGTTTGCAAAAGAGATTAAGTGCGCTTCATCGGTGATTTGCTCATTGGTAAGGGACTAACGCAGTCAGGGAGAACTGGGGATGAAGCAGAAGATTTAGATGTTTTGTCCCTGCAAGTCACCAATGCATTGGAGGTTAGTGGCGAGGAACGAAGGCTGCGAATTGCAGAGTTACGCGATCGGGCTCAAAGGATGTTAGACATTGGTAAGCCTAAAGAGCAACTTCCTAGAAAAACTTTTCACTGGGTGCTAGAGTTTCCCGAAGTTTTGGTAGAGGAACCACCAAAAGGATTTTTTGCCTTGGTAGGAAATCCACCCTTTCAGGGAGGGCAAAAAATTACTGGTACTCTCGGTACAGATTATCGGGATTTTCTAGTAGAAGAGATTGCTCATGGAAAAAGAGGTAGCGCTGATTTATGTGCTTACTTTTTTTTACGAGCGCAACAAATACTTAGTTCTAGGGGGGGCTTTGGTTTATTAGCTACAAACACGATTGCTCAAGGAGATACACGCGAAGTTGGGTTAGATCAATTAGTTGCTAATGGCTATGTCATTCCCCGTGCTGTGCCTAGTCGAAAGTGGCCTGGAAAAGCTAGTTTAGAAGTATCTCATATTTGGATGCGAAAAGATTATTGGCAAGCAGAATTTATCTTAGATGAAAAACCTGTTACTGGAATTACACCTTTTCTAGTAACACCTGGGAAAGCTACAGGTAATCCTTACCAGTTAGCAGCTAACCGAGATAAATCTTTTCAAGGGTCAATTGTACTGGGAATGGGATTTGTCTTGACACCAGAAGAAGCACAAGCACTGATTGATAAAGACCCGCGTAATAAAGATGTTTTATTTCCCTATTTAAACGGCGAGGATTTGAATTCTCGTCCTGACCAATCTCCAAGTCGCTGGGTAATTAATTTTCACGATTGGCCTTTGGATGCTGAACATGATGATCCAAAGAATCCTAAAGGACCCCCGTATGCTGTAGACTATCCTGACTGTTTAGCAATTGTACGAGAGAAAGTTAAGCTTGAGCGGGAAGCGTTACCACTAAAGAATGCTTGGAATAAAAGTGTTGCAAAGCGATGGTGGCAGTTTGGTGCTGAAAGAGTAGGACTCTATGCTGCGATCGCATCGATGAAGCAAGTATTCGTTATTCCTCGTGTCAGCAAATTTTTAACGGTATCAGCCTCTCCTACAAATATAGTTGCTAGTGAAGCGACTGTAGTTATTGCTTCCGAATCTTTTGCTGATTTTGGAATTATACAATCTACGATTCATCAATTTTGGACAATTGCTTATCAAAGTAGTCTTGAAACAAGAGGGAGATACACACCTTCAGATTGCTTTGAAACTTTCCCCTTCCCCACATCAACCTCAAACTTAAATGATATTGGCGATCGCTACTACACCCACCGCCAAAACATCATGCTAACCCGCCAAGAAGGGCTGACCAAAACCTACAACCGTTTCCACAACCCCGACGAAACCGCAGCCGATATTCAAAAACTACGTGAATTGCACATTGAAATGGATAACGCGGTTGCTGCTGCTTACGGTTGGCAAGACTTAGATTTAGAACATGGTTTCCACGAAACTAAACAAGGACTGCGCTACACCATCAGCACCTTACTGCGGCGGGAGGTGTTAGATAGAATGCTGCAATTGAACCACGAGCGCTATGCTGAGGAAGTCGCTGCTGGGTTACACGATAAAGGCAAAAAAGGTAAGGCTAACAGTAGTAAGAAAACTAAAAATAAGTCATCACCTGGACAAATTGACCTTTTATAATTCATTTCCAAGAATTATAATAAATACAGTAAAACAAAAAGAATAGGTGTAAAAATGAAAACAGCACGCGAAAGAGAACAGTTAATTAAAGATATCATTACACTGCTAAACCAAGCTTATGACAGTACTTTAGACGAAATTCACGCACTCTTAAAAAGAATCGATGAGCTAGAGGATGAAGAAGACTTGAAAGCCATTAAAGAAGCTAGGGAAGATATACGTATTAATGGTACTGTGTCTTGGGATGAAATTCAAAACGAAATAAGAAACGAAATTAAAAAGGATGTTGCGTGAGTTACGAAGTTAAATTTTCTAAGAGTGCAAAAAAGCAGTTTAGGAAACTACCTCTAGACGTACAAGAGCGCATACAAACTAAAATTAACGACTTGGCAGTAGAACCCCGTCCGAACGGGGTTAAAAAGTTGAAAGGTGAAGAAAATTCATATCGTATTCGAGTTGATGATTACCGTGTAGTCTACGAAATAAAGGATGATGTTTTGATAGTGACTGTGGTCAGAGTAAAACATAGAAGCGAGGTTTATCAGGATGATTAATAATGAATATCATTAAACTTCCTCCCGTCCTTCCCGGCAACCTAGACCTAGCTACTATCAACCAACAACTGCATACTCGCATTACCCAATTAGACTGGAGTGCCGTTGTTTCCGCCCCTGAAACACAACTTGCAGTTCTTCTCCAAGGACTTGATGCTAACGATGAATTACTTGGGATTGATGGCGCGATCGCAGATAACATCGCTGCCGATATTACTCGTTACTTTGAAAAACAAAAAACAACCAAAAAACCTCGCTCTTCAAAAAAACAAGTATCAAAGGCTACACCTAAATGGCAGCAGGGTACGCTTCTGGAAACCAAATTTATACCTTCTACTAATGCAGTAATTGAGGAGAAGCCAGCAACCACTGACGCTCAAACTAGCAAAAACCCACAACTACAACCACCCACCGATTACGAAATTCGTGCCAAACTAGAAAAAGCAATCTTAAACGATTTACTCGGTCCGGCTGGGGGAGAAGAGGAAGAATTAGACGAAGATAATGTGAGCGATCGCTACCTTGTCGGTTTACTTGCCCCGCAACAACGCCGCATTAACCTAGAACAGGAGGATGAATTAGCGGTTGCAGGTATTGGCACTGCTGAAGAAGGCAGTACTGAAGTCAGCGTACCACCAAAAGAAACCATGTTCCCCTCGTCTTTTGGTATGAGCTTTTGTGTCAATGCTACAGCCAAAGCATTGCAGGTGACAGCAGGTTGGGGACAATATGAACGTACCGAAAGTCAAACCTTAACTAAGAAAGATGATACCCCAAAAAGAGTATGGAAGCGCCGACAAATTAGAGAAACTTCTCCTGCCATCCCCTTAGTTGAGGGAGAAATTGCTAAATGGACGGTACATTCTGAGTTTCCACAAGTTTTCATCCAAGGGAGAATCCGCAAACAAACCAATGGTGATTGGATTGTCAGCCTATTTCTAGTCAACGGGCAAAAGGAACCAGCTAAGTTACGGGATGAAGCATGGCTGTTTCAACCAGAACTCAGTGTACAATCCGCAGATTCCCAGCATCCCGATATTTTTCTCAAGCGCCATCAACCGCGTTCAGCCGACAAGTTAGACCCGGTAGTCTACAAAGAAGAAAAAATGATGGCGATGCTTTATCGCTACAAGGTAGAATTTGCTGTTGGGCATGGGGTAAGCGTCCATGCTCAAACAGCCCCTAGTGTTACACAACGAGCTGTCAAACTGTCAACCTCTGTAATTCCAGCATACGAAGTTCCCAAAACCTCTCCCCCTAAAGTAAGCGAAATCCCAGAATTGGCAGGGTTGGTTTTGGATATGAAAGAATTATCCCAGACTCAGAATGCAGATTTTTCCCCGAAACTAAATGCCCTAGTCATAGCATATGCAAGCTGGATTGAGGATGAGGAAAAACGTATTTCTGACCCTAATGAAGGATTAGCAGACTACCAAGACGCTGCAAAAGATGCTATCAACAATTGCAAACGTGCCTTAGAACGCATTCAGCAAGGTTTGACACTGCTGCAAACTGACGAGAAAGCGGCTGAAGCTTTCCGGTTTATGAATCAGGCGATGTACTTGCAGCGGATTCATTCGATTTACTCTGAAAAAGTCCGTCAAAGTCAAGAAGCAGATTTAGATAAAATTGATAATCCTACCTGGTATCCCTTCCAGCTTGCTTTCATTTTGCTGAATTTACCCAGTGTTACCGACTTGCACCACCCTGATAGGAGTCATGAAACTGAGGCGATCGCGGATCTTCTCTGGTTCCCTACCGGTGGTGGTAAAACCGAAGCTTACCTGGGTTTAACAGCATACACTATAGGATTGCGGAGATTGCAGGGGGTAGTTGCCGGACGTTCTGGGGAATATGGCTTAGCTGTCCTCATGCGTTACACCCTGCGTTTGCTCACCCTCCAACAATTTCAACGCGCCACCGCCTTAATTTGTGCTTGTGAATCCATTCGACGAGAAAATGAAGCCAAGTGGGGTCAAGAACCATTCCGCATTGGGTTGTGGGTGGGTCAGCGCACCACCCCCAATCATACCGAGCAAAGTGAAGAATTCTGCAAGCAAGCGCGGGGGCAGTACCAGCAAAGTGCCAGTGGTTCTCCCCATCAACTGACCAATTGCCCCTGGTGCGGAACAAAGATAGACCCAGGAAAGCACATTACCGTTGAGTCTGTGAAAAATGGTCGTGGTCGCACCCTCATTTACTGCGGCGACTCCGTAGGACGTTGTCTATTTACCGAGAAACACTCCAAAGGTGAAGGCTTACCCATTCTCGTTTTCTCAAGATCTATATAATGACTACGGAATCCATGCAGACCCCTGGATGACACTAGTGGGTTATTTCAACTCCATACGGGAACTAGGAGGGATGCGGCGATTAGTTGAGGATGATATTCGTTCTCGCTTAACCAAGATGGATCGGCGGGGACTGGCAAGACGGCTGGGGGTCAACCTGGAGGAGTTGACATCTCGTAAGGATTCTACACAGATTCCCATTGTCCTCGACAGGCTAGAAACGACCTTTGACCCAGCGCGGTTCGCCAAAATCAAAGCCAGCCGCAAAATTGGAAAAACAATTGACCAGCTTGAGCCACTAGATGTGCTACTTGCTACTAACATGATTTCCGTAGGTGTGGATGTCAAGCGCTTGGGAATTATGGCAGTTGCAGGTCAGCCTAAAAACACTGCCGAGTACATTCAAGCCACCAGCCGTGTTGGACGAACTCACCCTGGTTTAGTCATCACCGTCTACAACTGGGTGCGTCCTAGAGACTTATCCCACTACGAACGATTTGAGCATTACCATGCTACCTTCTACCAACATGTAGAAGCCCTATCGCTTACACCCTTTGCTCCCCGTGCCATTGACCGAGGTTTAGCTGCACTGTTCGTAGCGCTTGTCCGGTTAGCAGGTCGAGAGTTTAATGGAAACAACCAAGCAGGAAGAATTGAACGCAATCATCCTTATGTACAAGCTGCTATTAATGCCATTACTAAACGCGCTGGGTTAATTGGGGATGCCCAAACTGAGAATTTGGTTAAGCAAACGCTAGAAGCCAAATTAGACACTTGGCTCAGTAAAGCACAAAACCTACAGGGAGGCGGCATCCTTAAGTATGACGCAGACAAACGCGATGGTGTGACTATAGAGTTACTTGAGTCAGCAGGTAAAGGACTTTGGCAAGACTTTACCTGTTTAAACTCCCTACGAAACGTAGAACCAACCGTAGGGTTAATCCTTCAAGAGCAAATTCTTGATGAGCGCGATCGCCTACCTCAACCCACTCTTTCAATCCAAAATATAGAATTGTAACCGCACCCTGTAGCAGATACACGCAGATATTTGTTGGTTCTATCTGCGTCCATCTGCTACAGGGTGCGGTTCAAAACCCAAAATTGCTATGACACAATCAAACTATAAATACAAAGTTGGCGAATTGCGACCTAGTCAAATTATGTTTTCCTTTGGTGTAGGTGCTGTAGTAGACTTACCCAACCTCTCGGTTATGGTTATGGGGCTGGAAGATTGGAATACTCCTAGAGCGATTGAACTGGGGGAACAGCGCCTGCTTGCTGCCGTATGTAAGGAATTAGGTCCACAGGTGAAGCAACTACTTTCACCTCCCATACCTCCAGACGATGCCAATCTCTCCAGCCCTTTCAGTGAGTATGCCAGGATAGGAATTCCTGTTGCTCCCTTTCCTAGCTGGATGGTATGTCCCAAGTGTCGTTTACTCGCTCCTTTGCAATCAGGTTTTTTCAAACTTAAAGAAAATCCTTACCGACCTGACCAAACAGGCTACGTTCACACAAATTGCCCCAAAAGTGCAAAAGAACCGCCAGTCATCCCCTCGCGGTTTCTTGTGTCATGCGAAAGGGGGCATTTAGATGACTTTCCCTGGTTATATTTTGTCCATAAAGGAAATACTGGTTGTAAAGGACCGTTGAGGTTTGAAGAGTACGGAGTCTCCGGTTCTCCCAGTGATATTTTTGTCACATGCGATACTTGTCACGAGCGACGACCACTGTCGGATGCCTTTGGTGAAGAAGGCAAAAAGAATATGCCTAGCTGTCGCGCTCGACACCCTCATCTACGTACTTTTGATGATACATGCGATCTGCAGATGAAGACTATATTGCTAGGTGCTTCCAATAGCTGGTTTCCAATTACACTTTCAGCACTGTCAATTCCTACAGGTACAAATCAATTGGAGCAGGTCGTTGAACAGTATTGGACTGTAGTGGGAAAAGCCCCTAATCTCGTTGCTTTAGAAGCAATTCTCCAAGCACTCCAAGCTATGGGTCAACTTCAAGAGTTGTCAAAATACCCTGCTGATGAAATCTGGGCAGTCATTGAGCAAAAACAAACTCAGCCACAGGGGAATGGGGATGATGAAAGTGTTAGAGATTTGAAAACACCAGAATGGTTCGTGTTTTCCACAGATGTTGGGAGCGCCAACACCCCAGAGTTTCAACTGCAAAGAGTCAAGCAACCTCTAGGTTATGAAAATTACTTTGCCCAAGTGGTGCTGGTGGAACGATTGCGGGAAGTCCGCGCTCTTGTTGGCTTTACTCGCATTCAATCGCCTGGTGATTTTGTGGACTCTGGTGAAATTCTCACAGATTACCGTGTGCATTTAAGTCGTAACAACCCCAAATGGGTGCCAGCAAGTGAAGTCAAAGGTGAAGGTATCTTTATCCAGTTCCAAGAAACGATACTGCAAAACTGGGAGCAAAGTCAGCGACTGCAGCAGTACGATCAACTTGCTATTGTTGCTCACAACAAGTGGTGCAGTGTTCGTTCCCTTGACCCAAATATAGTGAAATTTCCTGGTATTCGCTACATTCTTATACACTCTTTTGCCCATGCCTTAATGCGGCAGATGGCAATTGAATGCGGTTACAATGCTGCCAGCCTCAAGGAACGGATTTACTCCAAATGTGTGGGAGAAGAAAAAGGACCAATGGCAGGTGTGCTGATTTACACCTCTGCCCCCGATAGTGAAGGAACTTTGGGGGGGTTGGTGAATCTGGGGCAACCTAAAACTTTGGGCTATCACATTGACCAAGCGCTACAACAGATAAGTTTGTGTGCTTCTGACCCCTTGTGTGCGGAACACACACCCTCTACTGGACCAACCTCCCTGCATTGGGCAGCGTGTCATGCTTGTCTGTTTAGCCCAGAAACCTCATGTGAACGGGGAAATAAGTATCTTGACCGGGCGTTGCTTGTGCCAACGGTACTATCTGAGGACTTTGCGTTTTTCCACTAAGGAGAGTTTGTGACCGACATATTAATAATGATGTGTCCTTTAGAGATGCCAAACTGCTCCGTAAAATAGGCAGGTGTCTACAAAGCTGTCTGCCTGACCGGAGGTGCGGGTCCGGTCTACAATCTGCGCTGTCTGTCAATTCTCCTCGGATCTACAAGTATAGAATATTTCTATATTAAGAATATAAACTTATAGCTTTTCACTATACGTATTTAGGTGTACTATCAATTTAATTGCAAAATAGATAAATACAATACAATTCGTAATTCGTCATCCGTAATTCATGGTGCAAGCCCACTCCGTAGGTCATGGAAAAAGTCAAAGCCTTAATCCAGGTTTCAAACCCCTGCCTTCAGGCATGGAGGTAGTTACGAATTAGCTTGACAGTTTGAATCTCTGCTTGAAATCTTAGAGGTAATCTTTATGGACCAGTTCCTTCAGAACGTCTGGTTAATACCTTGTTATGCCTTAATTGGTGGTTTTGCTGCTTTACCTTGGTCGCCGACAGTAATTCGTCGCACTGGACCAAGACCAGCAGGGTACGTGAACTTGTTGATGACCTGCTTGGCTTTCACTCATAGCTTGATAGCCTTGCAAGCCACTTGGAATGCGCCGCCGCAACACGTGTCTTTTAACTGGCTAAGTACTGCCGGTTTAAACATCACATTGGATTTGGAAATTTCCGAAGTCAGTGTCGCAGCCATGGTCTTAGTCACCGGGTTGAATCTGCTGGCGCAGATTTACGCCATAGGATACATGGAAATGGACTGGGGCTGGGCACGCTTCTATTCTCTGCTGGGACTATTCGAGGCGGGGATGTGTAGTCTAGCCCTGTGCAACTCTTTGTTCTTTAGCTACCTGATTTTGGAAATCCTCACCTTGGGGACTTACATGCTGGTGGGTTTTTGGTTTTGTCAGCCTTTAGTCGTCACGGGTGCTAGAGATGCGTTTTTAACTAAGCGGGTGGGAGACTTAGTGCTGTTGATGGGGGTGCTTGCCTTATGGCCCCTGGCTGGAACGTGGAACTATTCGGAGCTAGCGCAGTGGGCACAAACAGCTAACGTAGACCCTAAAATAGCTACAGTGGTGGGTCTGTTATTAATCGCTGGTCCGATGGGTAAGTGTGCCCAGTTCCCCCTGCATCTGTGGCTGGATGAAGCGATGGAAGGACCAATCCCCAGCACCATCTTGCGGAACACTGTGGTAGTGTCAACTGGTGCTTGGGTACTGATTAAGCTACAACCTGTTCTTAGCTTGTCGCCCATAGTTTCCGCTGCACTGGTGGCTATTGGTGCAGTAACAGCGGTGGGTGCCTCTTTGATCGCGATCGCTCAAATTGACATCAAACGCTGCTTATCTTATTCCGTTAGTGCCTACATGGGTTTGGTGTTCATTGCCGTAGGCACCCAGCAAGATGAAGCAGCATTGTTATTGGTACTCACCCACGCCTTAGCATCAGCACTATTAGTAATGAGTACTGGTGCAATTGTGTGGAACAGTATTACCCAAGATGTAACCCAGCTTGGCGGACTTTGGTCGCGCCGTCCGGTATCGGGACTAGCTTATATAGTCGGAACTTTGGGGCTAATTGGTTTTCCACCCTTGGGCAGCTTTTGGGCGTTAATGAAATTGGCGGATGGGTTGTGGATCAAGCAACCTTGGCTTGTGTCGGTGGTGATAGCAGTAAACGCTTTGACAGCCTTTAGTCTAACCAGAGAGTTTTGTTCAATTTTTGGCGGCAAACCCAAGCAAATGAGCGAGCGATCGCCCGAAGTGACTTGGCAAATGGCTCTGCCCATGATTATTTTACTCAGCTTTAATCTCCATTTGCCCTTGGTGTTACAAAGCTTATCACTGCTACCTAGTTGGGCTTCCCTCAATAAAGATGTCGCACTACTACTGATGTGGTCGAGTATTTTCGGTTGCAGCATCAGTGGCGTCATTTATCTGGGCAATCTGATTCCCAAACCTGTGCGCTTCCCGATCAAAGCTTTGCAAAACTTGCTTGCCAATGACTTTTACACTCCGAAACTGTATCGGATGAGCATAGTTTTGAGCGTTGACCTGATTTCAAAACTTGCCGATACTGTTGACCGCCTAGTAGTCGATGGCATTGTTAACATGATCGGCTTGGCTTCCATTGGTGGTGGAGAGGGTCTTAAGTACAGCACCTCCGGACAAACCCAGTTTTATGCATTCACAGTACTACTTGGAATAAGTCTGTTAGGAATAACCGTGACTTGGCAATACTGGGGAGATCAGTTTTTAAATTTGATGTTTTAGGTTTGTTAGTGGTTAGTAGTTAGTGGTTAGTAGTAATTTCTAACAACTAACAACTAACAACTATTAACTAACAACTATCAACTAACAACTATCAACTATCAACTATCAATTAACAATCAACAATATGCTTAGTACCTTAATTTGGCTACCAATTTTCGGTGCCGTTGTGATTGGTTTCTGGCCTAGTGCCATGCCTGTAATTAGCGCCAGATTGGCATCTCTAACCGTTGCTGGGCTGGTTCTCGTCTGGAATCTTTTCATCCTAATGAAATTTGATCTCAGCAATCCGGGAATGCAGTTCCAAGAATATTTACCCTGGAATGAAACCCTCGGCTTGAGTTATAAATTGGGGGTTGATGGTCTATCGGTACTCATGCTAGTGTTAAATAGTCTCCTGACTATGATTGCTATTTACAGCAGTAGCAAACAGACCGAACGACCCAGGCTTTTCTACTCCCTGATTTTATTTGTTAGCGGCGGTATTGCTGGAGCGTTCTTAGCTGAGAATTTACTGCTATTCTTCCTGTTCTACGAACTAGAATTAATACCCTTCTATTTGCTGATTTCGATTTGGGGTGGTGAAAAGCGAACCTATGCCGGAATCAAGTTTCTGATCTATACTGCTGTTTCAGGAGTGTTGATTCTCGCCACATTCTTTGGGATGGTATGGCTTACAGGCTCGACCAACTTTAATTACGATGCACAAACTACCCAAACCCTGTCAACAGGACTGCAAATCATCTTACTTGTAGGAATAGTGCTAGGCTTTGGGATCAAAATTCCCCTAGTTCCTTTTCATACTTGGTTACCAGATGCTTATGTTGAAGCGAGTGCGCCTATTGCCATTCTTCTTGGTGGAGTGCTGGCAAAGTTAGGAACTTATGGTCTTTTACGGTTTGGCATGGGAATGTTTCCCCAAGCTTGGAGTATTCTCGCACCAAGTTTGGCAACTTGGGGAGCAATCAGTGCTATCTATGGGGCTGTTACCGCGATCGCCCAAAAAGACATCAAGCGCATGGTGGCATACAGTTCCATCGGTCACATGGGCTATGTATTGCTAGCTAGTGCCGCCAGCACTGCCTTAGCACTCGTCGGTGCAGTTTCTCAAATGTTCAGCCACGGCATCATCTTAGCCATCCTCTTCCATTTGATCGGAGTCATAGAGAGCAAGGTAGGAACCCGAGATTTGGATAAACTCAATGGTTTAATGAGTCCTGTACGCGGTTTACCGCTGACGAGTGCGCTACTGGTTTTAGGTGGTATGGCTAGCGCTGGTATTCCCGGTATGACAGGATTTATCGCTGAATTTATCGTCTTTCAGGGCAGTTACTCTGTCTTTCCCATACCCACACTGTTATGTGTAGTGGCTAGTGGTTTAACCGCAGTTTACTTCGTCATCCTGCTTAATCGCACCTGTTTTGGCAAATTAGACAATCAATTGGCTTACTATCCTAAAGTTGAGAGGTTTGAGAAAATTCCATCTCTGATCTTGGCAGCTTTAATCTTTTTCTTGGGAGTACAACCCACTTGGTTAGTGCGCTGGAGTGAACCGACTACTACAGCAATGGTTGCAGCAATTCCCCCTCTGGAGAAAGCCGACACTCCTCAAGTTGCTCTCTTCAACCAATTGAGAAACTAGTTAATCGCTAATCGCTAATGGCTAATCGCTAATAGTAACAATTGACAATTAGCAATTAGCAATTAGCAATTAGCAATTAGCAACCAACAACCAACAACCAACAATTATGATGACAGCAACTATAACTAAAGCTACTTTGCCTCCTTCTCGCCATGAATTTGCTCCAGTGATTCACCGTTTGGAAGCGGGCGGGGCGATGCTACCGGATACCCCGGAAAATTTGATGCAAATCATTGGCATTTACAAAGCCTATGCCGTGCCGATGGATTTCTACTGGCGCGACCTACTTTATATTGCTGAACGTGTTTTTTTGAACCCATTTGCCTTTTTTAAATACTTCTTGCCCAAAGAGTATTTAGATATGCATAACCATTATGCAGGAGACGATGCAGATTTACGGATGTGGCGTGGGGAAGCTAGTGCTCATCCTGAACTCTTAGCATTTATGGAGAAGGGTGAAACCTTCAAGATGCCTAAGTTGTTGCACCACTTGTGGCATGACCGAATTAATATGGAGTTTGCTGAAGCCTGCATGCGAGCTATGCTGTGGCACAGAGGAATGGGTGGTAAATTTGACCCCTATCTAGACACTGAGGAGTATAAAGCCAACGCAGACAGGGCGATTAAGGCTTACTTCCAAGGTCATCCGATGATGTTGGGATTGTATAAGTTGTTTCCGGAGATGTTCATTGAACAAGTGCGGCAACTGTCTTATTACAGTAATTTAGGATTGTTTTGGGAGGTAATGGCGCCAGTTTTCTTTGAAATGAGCGATCGCTATGACGCTGGGGATATTAAAAGTGTCCCGGAAGCGATGAACTTTCTCGTCAACGCTATCTTTGCAATGGCAGGTCGTCCGATTTACCATCACGTCCACATCCGGGGTGAAGTCTACGAAATTATCCCGAAATCTTGTGGTTTCATGTGGCTGTACGAAGCGGCATTACCTTATGTAGAAGCTGTTTTCTATCGCACGGCGCCGTTCCGGGGGACAAAATCCTACAATGCTCAAGCTAAGCAAGTTCCTGATGATCAGAAAGACTTTCACTACGGGATTCTCTATGCGGATGTGTTCCCGGTAGGTACGGCGGGTATTCCGCCAACACTACTGATGCAGGATATGCTCCACTTTCTGCCGAAATATCTTGTGGATTATTATCACCAACACTGCCGAGGTGAAGATGATATGCTCATTCAACTGGGTATCAGTTTTCAACGCTCGATGTACGTTGTCACTTCTGCTGTGATTCAAGCGTTGCGGACAGCGCTTCTCTATCCTTTAGATGATCCTAACCCAAAGCATCTGCAAGCGAACCGAGCTTTCTTTGAAGCTCAGATCGACCGATTCCAACGTCCTGAAGCGCGGCTGCGGGCTGTTCAGTCACAAAACTATAGGTAGTAAAATACATGGCAGACATTGTGGATATTGCAGTTAGCGCTGGTTCTTTCCAGACTTTAGTGACGGCTGTCCAAGTTGCTGGTTTGGTGGAAACCCTCAAAAGCCCCGGTCCTTTTACTGTGTTTGCACCAAACGATGATGCGTTTGCCAAGTTACCACCAGGAACTGTACAAACTTTGGTGCAGAATATTCCCCAGTTAGCAAGAATATTGACGTATCATGTGGTTCCTGGCAAGTTAATGGCGGCTGATATCGCCAAAGTCAATAGCTTGACCTCTGTTGAGGGTTCAACCATCAGGATTGACACGAGTGAGGGGTTTGAAGTCAAAAATGCCACAGTTATCGCACCAGATATTGAGGCTGATAACGGTGTCATCCACGTAATTGACACGGTGATTTTGATGGGGTGAGTCAAAGGAACATGTATTTCTGCAAAAGTTTGAACATCCTTGCCCAATCAAAACAGCTTGTACATTAGATCGCGGCACCCGCGCATGTCTATTTCTCATAGTTAGGGTCGCCTCTGACATTATTCTATAGTCATTGTGGAGCAATGCCCAAAAAGCATAGACTGATCCCCAATGAGTGATTGGGCAATCTACTTTTATAAGTGAAATGTTACGTAGTGTAACATTTACACAATTTCTTTAAGAAATGTTGCAACTCTCAAACACGTTTGTTAACTTGTGAATGAAACCAAATTAACGAGGATTTATACTCACAGGAGGTTCAATCATGTCAAGTTCAATGACGACAGTTGTAGCAGTGCTAATCTTGGGCTGGATTCTAGCTTCTACTATTGGTACTTGGGCTTACTTTGCCAATCAGTCTAATAAAAATGAGCAATAATCTTTCGTTTGCCTAAATTTGCGAATAGTTGATAGGCATGAACGTGAAATAATTTTTGAAATATTCCTCAAGCTGTGAAACTGCTTGGGGATATTTGTCTATTAAAAATTAATGCGACGATAGATTTCAGTCAGGGGAATTTCTACGTTTAAACTGTGCAGAACTATCGTCTGCTCAAGGTAAGAGTGAACTTGCCAGAGCCAGCGATCGTTACTGTTACGATCCTGATTGTGATACTGCTCAATGTAGGGTTCAGTTTGGCTCACAAGCAGATATTCACAAAAGCTGGCAAGAGAGCGATATTTTCTGAACTTTTCGCCTCGATCGTAGGCTTCGGTAGAGGGCGATAAAACTTCGACAATGAGTAAAGGATTGAGAATTTCATCATTGCGCTCGCCATTGAACTCTGGTTTGCCATTAACAACCATCAAATCGGTATAAGTACCACACTGATATTCAGGAATCCAAACTCGCAAGTCGCTGTTATACAAACGAAAATCGGTGTCTCTCAGCAAAAACCCCAAGTAAATTAATAAGTTGCTGGCGATCGCACTGTGGATCTCAGAACCTCCTGACATAGTAATAATCTCTCCGTTGCGGTATTCATGGCGTTCTGGGTTAGTTTCTTCCATTGCCCGATACTCGTCTAATGTGAGGCGAGTTGTTATTACATTTGGGGGACTGGTTTGAGCAAAGACCACAATCAGACCTCTTGAATAATTAACTCTAAAACTATTATCTACAACGGTAGGAAGAATTGCCAATATGAACTACCGCTTTCTTATTTGCCCTCCACTCATACCGTTGGTGAGCAATACAGGCATTGTAGACCTTGCAAATTCAAGGTTTTTTGACCATTCTTTTGGATTTGTTCCACGCCGGGATGGTTTTGTAATGGTTCGGGCTGGTTGAATAGTTAATCCCACCAAGCATATAACTGTTGAGAACTAATCTCTAATTCATCGCAACCCCAGACGAATTTTACAAATTTACCTGCAAAGTCTAAATCTTTCACCCCTTTAACTGTAATTGCATCAATCACCAAGTTTGGGTTTTCTGTATGATTGAGGACTACACCATCAAAAATCGCTGTTACTTCTGAGCTTTTGCAACGTTGCCCAAATTCAATAAATGAACCAACTGATGGAGCAGCATTAAAATTTGCATTTAGTTTAGTGTAGCCGAATTGAAGCACTTGCTCTAATGATTCCAAAGATAAACCCTGAAATTTGACTGCGTTGGGAGTATATTCAGTAATTGAGTTACCTAAAATTTCTTCAATACGCCGAACCATATATTTATATCTAGATTAAATTAATTGTCATTCATATATATTTTAACAAGAAAGAATTCAGGAGTCAGGAGCCAGAATTCAGCATGAATTCTGTGCGAAGGGTGGATGAATATAGCGCTTCTCAATTGCATCAAATACAAACCTAACCCCCAGCCCCTTCCCTACAAGGGAAGGCGAGTAAGCCTCTCAAAAGCAGGAGAAAGGAATGGAAGCTAAGTCAGCAAGCTCGTAAGTATCCACGGATCGGTAAATCTAACATTAACAATTCATAGAGTCGCAAAATATACTAATTATTACAAAACCGCCCTTATCGAGCGGTTTTGTGTTTGTGTTTGCGTACACTAACCTAATTCTATGAGTTTTTCCCAAATTAGACAAGCACTACTAAATCTTCCAGGTGGTGCATCAGAGCCGATAGTTTGTAGCATCTTTATTTCAGAGCTACTAAAAATGTTGGGCTTTAATGCAACGGAAATCGTTCCAGGTTTTGCTACCGGACGTAGTGGCGATGCTGTAGATTACGCAGTTCGCAAAAACTCCGACAGTGATATCTTTATCAACACAAAATCTAACCCCTACCTTTTGTTAGAGGCAAAAGGTAGAGATATCAACCTGAACCCAGGCTCAGCACAGTACAAGTTAGCCGTCAAGCAGATCGAACGTTATTTACTTGCTCCAAATTGCAAATCTGTTAAATGGGGAATTATCACCAACGCCAACCATATCCAGGTGTTCAGAAAACATGGTAAGGTTATCCACCCTGTTTCCCCCTGCTTGGCAATTACGCTAGATAACGTAGACAAGATTGTTTCAGCAATCAGACAAAAAATAGATGAGCCGCAACTCGCGTTAACTGTGGCAGTGTACAACAACAAGGGCGGGGTAGGGAAGACTACGACTACAGTCAACTTGGCAGCCATGTTGGCAGCATTAGGGAAGAGAACGCTCATTGTTGACTTCGACCCCAACCAATATGACCTAACTAACTCTCTAGGCTTGAAACCCAAAGAAGATGCCTTGTATTCGTGGTTGGTAAATAAGAGTAGTCAGTTCCCTAACGGATTGATCAACGTCTGCAAATTCACTCCTAAACCTGGCATTGTATGGCAATTTGACATCATTGGCAGTGATGAAAAACTTCCACACGTGGAAGAACATGAGTTGCGTCAATTGATAAATTTCGGCAGACTGCGACAAGCCCTAGAACCACTCAAATTACAATACGACTATATTTTGATTGATTCTCCACCAAACTGGAGATTTTTTAGCAAGAGCGCAGTTTGGGCATCGGATGTAGTTTTAATTCCCACTAAGCACAACAGCATTTTTTCATTGGAAAATGCAGCAACTGTTATTAAGTGCTTCATTCCTGAAATCAAAGATAAGAGGCAAGATGGAGGACCTATTGCGCTACCTATCTTTTTTAACGGTGAGTCTATTACCGACACGGGGAAACATACTGCGCAACAGACAATAAACCAAATCATAGAGCAAGGTAAAAAAGATAAGGTTTGTCCTATTGACCTGACGCCGTACTTTTTTCCCCGATCCACACACTCCATTTTTGAAATTCCCAGTTACGCGCATATCGCAGGCGCTGCATTTGCTCGTGTACCCGCAGCTTATAAAAACAGAACAGCCCGTGAGCATTATCTGGCACTAGCTAAAGAATATTTTTTGCAATAAGAGGGTAAATATGAGCTTAAGCAACATTGGGAATTTAATGTGCCTTTACATGCATGAAATCAGCCCGGGCAAAGGCACGAAGGCATCAGAGTTTTTAATCAAAGCATCTGCCAGAGCGCTGGTTGAGTCAGGTGGTCGTAATTGGGTGCCGGTGATTGTTAAAGAAATCGGTGAAGACGAGTATGAAGTTATCGGCAATTCATTTGTTTATGCGATCGCTCTTGAAGCTGGCTTAGAAAGAGTGTGGTGTATTATCACAGATCAGAGTGAAAGAACATTTGAACTAACTAGGATTCTAACCGGTGAGCTAATACCTAAAGTCAATCTGTCAACCGCAACTAGAGATGAAATTCATGCAGCGCTACAGTACCTCATCGAAAAACCCAACAGTGAGTTAAAAGGGGTGAAACTGGCGATCGCCACAAACCGCCTTGATGAAGCGCAACGTAAGTACTGGAAAGATTTGGAGCCAATTACAAAGCTAAAATGTGGCATCACTAAAGGGAAAAAGCTGGATGCACTCAAAGAAGTCTTTTACTTAACCCCCGATCCGACTCTACAAGCCACGACCCCGGTAAATGCATTGACAATTACACAGTTGAGAGGAATGGCAAAAAAACAGGGAGTTTCTGGATACACCAAGAAGAAAAAGCAAGAGTTAGTTGCCCTGCTATCAGAAGGCGCGTTCTGAAGAGCGAACCCCGGATTCTGCGTGAAGCTCGCCGGATATCGCGTTCTATCCGGGCGGCAGCTTTGTGGGGGAAGCTTCCCAGCACAAACAAGCTGCAAGACTTCATGTGGAATCGGGGTTTGTTTCATGCTTTAACGTTGGCGATCGCCGCATGCCTGTTATGCAACGGATCAATCGGGCGACATCGCCGGAATGGGCAAGCGTAACGATGAAATTAGAGAATCCCTAGTTAACCAAATCGTCAGTCAATGCTTGGCTTTAGGGGGAGAGGCGATCGCCCAACTGTGGAAAGTTTGTGATCGCCGAACATGTCGCGTTTTCCAGAGTCATTAGGCGTACTTTACCGATGACCTTCCAAAACAATAACTCCATAAAGAGCGTTCTAAGGCATCAGCAAGCTAATCCCTTAAGGAATTATTCTTATGAATAATGATTTTTTTCGGCGAGAGGCAAGAAGACTTGTTGATTCTCCTCATTCTTTCTATCGTCTCTCGAAACATCTCTCGTCGTATTTCCTTGAGTTCTTTGCTCTCCGTTGCTAGCGTCACCTTCCTCATCTTTTTCCTCTTTGCTATCCCTAAGTGCTGGTTTGATCCATTGGACTATCTCTTTGCCCGTCGGTGCTGGCGCTCTCACTATATCCATGAGTAGATTTTCAAGAACCTGCTCAAGTTCTGTAGGCTCCCTTACTTCCACTGCTTGGAATAGTTGCTTTGCCTCCTCATAGTCTATTACAAAACCATGTGCATGATATCCGGAGGTGAGCTGCTCGATTGTCCTAACTAGATTTTGACCTGAAATGTTGCTACTCAACCTCTGTCCATAGTCTTGTGCAACCTGCATAACTCTATTCATTTCCCCTAGACGCAATGGATCGATTTGAGACATGATGGGTGTTAGCAGCTGTACCGCCATAGAACTAGCAATGTCAGTAGCTGTTTTGGTTGTGATTAGTCCATCAGTGCTTCTGGTTAGCTCAACAAAATAACCTTCAAACATTGTGTATGCTTGGGAAGCAATTACATTTAGCGCCTGGTGTATGTCCAATCCTGAGGAACGCCCATAAAGTTCATCACTTTTTAACACTTGAACGTCTATAGGACCAAATTCACCGAAGTCTGACATGACAATTTCGTCAGCGCCTAAAGCCATTAAAGTCCCAGCACTTTTGCAGTACCCAAATACATACAGCGTTATTTTCTCATATTTTCTCTGCAAAAAACGCATTATTCTGAAAGCGGCGTCTGGATCACCGCCATAAGTTGTTAAAATTAATACAACGTTCTCCTGCATTTCCTGAACATTGCGAACTTCATGAATTAATCGGTCTGCTGTTGTCTCTGTTATCTCTGCGCTCAACAGAAAAATATCAGCCTGTAGTTCGGTAGACAGTTCAGACGCAACCTCATGAGCTTTGTTTAAATCTTCTGTGTTCAAGTTCACCTCAATAAATTTTTATAGTCATTTAGCTCAGGCTCATACTAGCTTAATTGTAAAAAAAGCACAGGTCTATACGTTTGTTTTCTAGGCATGATGTCTTGATTCAAACTGCCTACCTGTTCATTTATGTGCATCAGTTTGGACACTCCCAATCCACTAACTCTTCATCCATACAAGCAATCCTCCACTGCGGAAACTTAGCAATCAACCGCCTAACCATTATTCGCAGCGACGGGTCTGACCAGCACTCTCGTAAATAGTCGAATCCTAGGCTATCCCAAAATATGCCCGCCCTTTTCAGTTTGTCTTGTCGTTCGGGGCGCTGCTGCATCCGGTCCAAGATCGCATGAGTGTTCAACTAACCTCAAGTTTGGCTAGATTCAGCGTTTTGCTGAATAATTACAAACTCTTTTCTTAAGTCGTCGTCATGTGGTCGTTTACGAAACTCTTTGTGAGTGTATACCCACACTAAGTAGATAATGCACAATTCCTCGTGAATGACATAAATCAAACGACCGCATCCAGTAGCGCCTCGCAATTCAGGCATGTCGAATTTGATTTTCCTGAATTTGAAAACTGGTTGATGGCAGCCTTTTGGAAAACCTTCATCCTCTGAAAGTGGGCAAGAACCAGGATTCTTACGGAGTTCGCTGATAAAATACTCAATTAACTCCAAAAAAGAATTCCTGGCTCTTTGATTTTTGCGGTAATGGCTTTTAATTAGCTGAATAAGCAGAAGCCCCACACTGTATTAGGTACTCCTAATCAGTGTGGGATGAATGCGAGGTAAAAACGAAATCGCCCTTTATTCGTCTTGTTGCGTAGCAACAACAGAATGAAGGGCATTTGAGTTTTTACCATCTTCGGGTACGGGTAGACTATCAATCAATTCTTCTAATACCCCCGTCATTGTTTTGTCTGCCCAAGCCGAGTATAACCTTAACTTATTTATTATGTCGTTTAAAACAACAACAACGTATACATAGTAAGCTATTTACGTTGTTTGCATTTTCTACAACGTTGCTCATTCCCCGAACTCCTTTTTCAATTCTTCAACGATTGCCCTAGCCGAATAGTAATTTCCCGGTAGCCCTGGAATGTTTTTAGCACACCAGTCAACCGACCTACCGCCGTCTAGGGCGGTTTTAATTGCCTCCCAGAGTGCGCGATTGGCATTCTGGAAATTTTGGTTTTCGGTCTGAAACTCTTGGTTTAACGTGGTTTCAGGCTGGTTTTGGAAATCAGGAAAGTACTGCCTTTGTAATTGGTCAACAACTTCGCTATTACCGGACTTAAAACTGTTAGAAACCGACCTAAAACTTGGTTTCCAATTAGATAGATCCGGTACTCTTGCCGTCATAGAATCAACCATACAACACCTGAAACCTTGTGATTCTAGCTCCCTTAAAACGGCTGAGTAATATTGAAACTCCTCGCTATCTTTTCGGTATTTGTTTCTTTGAAACTTACAATGGTCTAAGGCGAAATCACCAAACCTAACCGTGGTGAAACATTCTTCTAAATCACTCTCACCTTCTAGTCCCCAAGTAGCAACATTTTCTCCTTGCGCTATAGCTATAAGTCTAATTTTGGCATCCCTAGCCACAATAATGATGTCTTTCATTAATTCTTTAGCTAAGGGAATATTCTTATTAATCAACTTCCACTCATCACAAGCGAAATTAATTTGGTAGGGAGTCTTACCCGATTCCATTAATTTGTATCTTGTATGGATTAACTCATGAGTTTCTTGTAGTTTAGCCAAGCACTCATCATAATTAAATGGGTAGCCATACACTTTATGACTAATCCAGTCTGTTGGTTTCTTCTTAGGGGTAATTACAAATTGGTGTCCTCCCAACATGTCCATAATCCATTCAGTGAATCTAGTTTTACCTACCCCAGTTTTACCTATCACTCTAATGTGCGGGAACTTATCTGGTTCATCTCTAAATTGAGTGAAGTCAAAGAAGGTTAGCTTGATTTCTATTGGTAGTGCTGGCACTTCTATTGTTTCTAGTCTCTGGAGTTTGGCTAAAGGTACGCCAGTATAGGGCATATGGTCAACCACAAAAACTATCCTGTCTAGAGTTTTTTGAAGCATTTTAGTACACCAAACAATAAACAAGAGCATCTTCTCTAGAATTACCAACAGAAATTGCATGAAAGATACTAAAAGTTTTATTGCTACCCATCCAAAAAACCTTAGCCATGATTTGGAGTCAGGTAGGTTAAAGTGGTTCATAAATGGTAAACATCCATTACCTTGCTTGGGTGAGGAGAGGTGTAATAATGCTGTACTAACCTGGCAGAAATTACTGTGGTGAATGCTAATGCAAACAATGATGCCAGTATTCGTAGAACTGCTAACCAAAACAATGCTTGCTGTTGTTCTCTTGGTTCCATAATTAAGAAAGCCAGCATACGACGCTGGCTTTATTTAGTATCAAATTACGTTACAGAAACTAGCCATCACTTTTCTGGATTTGGTTATTCATTATCTCCTCTCCAATCGCTGTACTGCCCGTAGCCACTAACTTGAGTTAGGTGTTCTGATACCCGATTAATCACCGAGTTGTCGCTTTCGGGCAGCGGTTTACCCTGGAGATAAGCAGCACTAATTTCGGCACACTCTTCTGGGGTTGCACCGTTGGCTAGTAGTTGTCCCTCTGGGAACCCAACGGAATGAATTTCATTGCTGGGATATTGTGGGTTACTCATTTTCACCCTCCTTTTTAGCTTTGGCTTTTACCTCGATTTGCGCCAGGGCTTGCTCACGAGCTTCAGAGCGT
Organism: uncultured bacterium; assembly: GCA_964246695.1. Lineage (GTDB taxonomy): Bacteria > Cyanobacteriota > Cyanobacteriia > Cyanobacteriales > Nostocaceae > Stigonema. The sequence goes on along the minus strand of CAXTSI010000011.1, from coordinate 13,746 downwards.
GCCTGCTGTACCCGCAATGCATTATCAGTAAGTGGAGATTTACCCCAGTCGTCGGGGTTGCGCCAGTCCAATTGTTTCGTCATGATTAAGTTATCTCCTTCATTTATCAGTGGTGGAGCCAGTGCCAGCGGTGAGCCTCGGAAACTTACCCGCTGGCATTTGACTTTAGAAGTTTGCTTTGCTAGCAGTTGTTGAGTTGAAACTAGTAACTAGCCAAACCTGCATAGTTTCTCGAATCGTGGGCTTAACCTCTAGCCGAGCTTGAGTATCCAAGCAGATACCCAAACCGGAGTGGATCTTGACGTGAACTGCCTTAGCTGTTTTAGTGCGGCAGAACAGTTGACCTGTTTCGATTTGGCTCCAGGTCAAAGGTGAATTACCCACTGTGTAGGAAGCATCGTGTTCTGCAAACCCTTCTGCTAGCGGGTCAACTGCCAAATCTTTCCATTGCTTCTTACCTCTTTTAGCTTTTACGTTGCTTGTAACCACATTCATCACCGCTCTATCTGCGGAAAGTGATTCATTCATAGTTGCTCCCAAGGTCGTGTGTACTGCTGTTGCTCAGGTTGACTGCATTGTGGCTGAAATCGTCAAAAGTTTTACTAGATAAGGATTGCGGTTCTTTGACAACTAAGCCAAGCGTACAAGTGGCGCGTCTAATATCTTCCACCTTGAATACACACTAGCACAAAGTACACTCAGGTACACTACCTGAGTCAAAAAGATTCTCAAAGGTAATAAAGTACGCCATGATTAGTAAAAGAGTTTTGGGTTTTTAATGCCTTCAAGGTGGAGAGTTACGGCTTACTTGCCAGAAGATATGCTACGAGCAATTGAACAGTGGGCTACTGAAGAAAACCGTTCTGTCAGTAACCTAGCTGCGACCATTTTGATAAACGCCATTAAGGAATACCAAAAACAAAAGAACCCCTCGCCTAATAAAGGCAAGGAGAACGAAAAATAAATACTTTAATGGCGAACACCTTACTACTCAAAAGCTAAGTTCTTGAACCTACTGCAACAAAGGTCAGTAAGCAGCTTAATTGTTCCTGTCGCTCCATTACGATTCTTGGTACAGATGATTTCGGCTATATTGCGCTCAGATGTAGTGGAATTGTAGTATTCGTCTCTGTAAACCATTAAAACTACGTCGGCATTCTCTTCAATTTGTCCTGACTGCCGTAGGTCACTTAGAATTGGTCGCTTATTATTGCGTTCCTCTACGCTCCTGGACAGTTGAGATAAACAAACAATCGGCACATCACACTCACGGGCTAACAGCTTCAGGAGTCGGGAAATTTCGCCAAGTTTTAAAGTTACATTAGACTCAGCAGTATTAACCATTAGTTGTAAATAATCCAAAACTACCAGTCCTAACTTTCCATGTTTATTAATAGTTTGACGAACGAGAGAACGTATTTTTAAAGCTGTTGGTTCGGCAGAGTCATCTACCAATATGGGCAGTGAAGAAAGAACTCCTACTGCTAGTGAAAAAGGTTCCCATTCATTAGGTTGAAGTTTTCCGGCTCGCAGACGGTCTACAGGAATGCCTGATAAGCCTGATAAGTAGCGGATATTAAGTTGTTTTGCACTCATTTCCAAAGAAAAAATTAGAGCAGGCATTCCTGATTCACTAGCTATGTTATACGCTAAACAAGTTCCCATTATGGTTTTACCCATTGATGGTCTACCTGCCAGAATAATTAAGTCACCGGGATATAACCCACCTCCCAACAATTTATCTAGGTCATGGTAACCAGTGCTAATTGAAATAAATTCATCGCTATTTGATAGGTGTTCTACTTCCTGAAATATTTCCGCACAAACATCAGCGCGCTTATTGAATCGTATCCTTTTTGGTTGCGCTGCTCTTGTTCCTAATGCTAAATATTTCTTGTTCTGCTGCATCCAATCGGATTTCAACATCCGATGTCATATCATAGCCCATTTGAGCAATCTTGCTGCCAGCGCTAATCATTTGGCGGGACAAGTATTTGTTCATTAACTCAAGAGCGTAGGATTTAATGTTGAAAGCCAGTAGTCCATAATCTGCCAACCTGGCAATAGCAACTTTCCCTCCTACTTCCTCTAACCAGTTGTGGTCAGACAACCAGTTTATTACTGACTGGATATCTGTTGGTTTACCATCAAGAGCTAAAGCTAGGCAGCACCTGTAAATTAGCTTGTGGCTCTGGACATAAAAAGCATTTACATCCAAAATATCTAATATGTGGTTTAAAGCTTCAGGAGTAAACATGATGCTCCCAAGCACTTCCATTTCTAACTCAATATTTACAGGCAGATGAGGATTTAAAGTCATTTATTTCTCTCCTGTTAAGCCATTTCAAGGGAGGATTGAGAGTGGATATAATGCTTGTATTTGTTCAAAAGAAACCCATTTATTCTCATTCGTCAGAACGTACTGCACTCCATCACGCTTGGTGCTAGCTGAAACCAATCTTTGAGAGAGAGCCAACGAATACCACTCGTCAAAGGTATTCTCTTCAAATTTCTGCTCATAGCCAGTATTCGGTATCCAGGTATTTCTAATAGCTTCAACCAGGAAACCAGATGGACTGCGTACTGTGGTAGTAGCTAAAGCTTCCTTCAGTGCCTCGATAGCAAGGAGTACCACGAATTCTGGAGCCTGCCCTATTAACGAGGACAGGGTGGAGTTCATTTTGATATTTAGTGCGTCTAATTCTGATTTAATCTTGTCGCTACCACCTGATTTCTTAGACCGTTTCTTATCCAGAGATGTTACCTTTGGATCATTTGTTGGTGGAGGTGAAGGAGGCGGATTATGACGGCGGCATTCTTCCAGTTGTTGTTTTAGTTGCGCGTTCTCAGCCTTGAGTCGTTCTGCTAAGTCATCAGCACCTTGTAAGTGATAGAGTCTCCCAGTTAAACTCTCATTGATCCGACGTAAATCGTCTCTTTCTACTCGTAACTTCTTGTTCTCTTCTCTCAGTGTAGAAATAATGACTGATTTAGAATTGTCGGATGCTGGTGGTGGTTGTTTAAGTTTAGGTCGTTGCTTCTGCTGGTCACGTAGAGTTTCAATTCTATTTCTCAAATCTTCTTGCTTGTACAGGTAAGCAGTAGATACATTAGCCGCTTGAGCCACAGATTTAAAACTAATTACTTGCCCCTGTTTAATCATCTTTTCAAGAGCTTTATCTACACGGAGTGCTGAATCCTTAGCTTTTTGTGCTGCTGCTTCTTGTAATGCTTCAATCTTCCTGTTAGTCATTGTCTGCCTCCAAGGTTTTAATGACTTTCTCTAAGTTCTCTTTAATCGGGGTATTTTTATGAACCTGTAGCTCCCAACCACAACCTTGAGCTTTTTTTAAAACATTGTTAGTCCGCTCTAAAGTGTCTTTTAGAATAGGTAGAAAGTTTTTATTAGTTCTCCAGTGTGGGCAGTTGTAGCAACCATCAAAGCCAGGGATATCACAATCACCCAATACCTTGGGTCTAGCACAATATCCATGTTCTAACGCTCTGGCTTGGACATTCTTCTTAAACCATTCCAAGTCATCATTACTAGAAAGTACTGTTTCGTCTAATTCAGCAGCTTCACCCTGAAAATTAACTACCTTTGATTCATGATATTTTTCAATTTCTTTTCTGAGCGTTTTATCATGGATATAAGCATAAACTTGTGTCATTGCAGGTGATTCATGCCCTAAGTATCGCTGAACAATATGTTGAGGTACTCCAGCATTTATCATTCTATTCCCCACAGTATGACGAAATTGATGGGTTTGAAAATTCCAAATCTTGCCAGATTTATCTTTAATTTCGTATTCATCTGCTATTTTTTTTAAATGCTTAATAAAAGAATTTCCTGTTATTACTTTAGGTTCAGGTACAAATCTTACTACCGCTTTTTTGCCACAAAAAAGATATTTGAAGTTACTACCTAACTTCTCTTGTATATAACACTGTTGCTCTTGAATTACTTTCGCTAATTCTGGAGAAATCGGAATTGAATCTTCTTTTTTAGTTTTCCATCTCATGAATTGAATTCGCCATTGTCCTTCACTATCATGCTTTAAGCAATCTAGAGTAAGTTGACAAAGCTCTCCAATTCTCAAACCACATTCTTGAACTACTAAAGTCATTCGCATAATAGGCTCTGGCAAAGCATCCAAGTGTTGGTTGAGTTGCTTCATAACTTCCTCTGGAATATAACGAGGAAGAGGTCTAACTTGCTTTGGATAGTCTTCTTTACGCACTAAACAGGATTGAACCTGAAACCAATTATTAATTGTTCCGGTTTCAAAGAACAAAGAAAGTACACCTAGCCTTTTATATCTGCTTTTAGAGCTTAATCCTCTTTGACTTAAATAACTGACATAATCCAGAATTGTCTTTCTGTTAATATCTTCCATTTCTCCAAAGAAGCAGATACTAGATAAAAATTATGAAAAATTTCTGAAGGCTGCCATGTAGTCATGATTAATAGTAGTAAATTCAGTGGTAGAAGATTTGTATAGAACAAAACGTTTAGCATTTAGTTTAAGAAAATTCTGCGTAATACTTGAAAAGATAATACGTCCTCCTTCTTGTTGTGGATTAACATGAAGACTTACTCTTAAACCAAGATGACTAGCAAGCCAAACATCACTGTCAAAAGTAAAAGTATCTGGTATTTCCAGAGTATGTATATCAACCTTCTTTGCGTTCAAAACAAATTTTCGACCACAACTTTTACACTGATACCGTTGTTGAATCTTACTAACACCATCTTTTTTAGAGTATTGCGTTCCCGAAGTTTTATAATCTTTACTTCCGCAAAAACGGCACGCAATTTTATCATCTTCGATTGCTTCTATTACATTTATATCTGGTAAATTAGCGCTGTGTTTCTTGGTAAAATTATTTTTCATTTTCAATTCCATTTTTAATAATCAAATATTTTTTGTATTCTTCTCTTAAGTCAGTATCAGTTAGGTGAACGTAAGTGTTAACTGTAGTTTGAATATCGCTGTGTCCCAATCTTTTTTGAACATAAGACATATCCCATCCCGACCTAATTAATTCAGTCGCATGGCTATGCCTTAGCAAATGGGGGTTGACTTGGATACCTGTTTTCTTTGATAGTCTTCTAAACAAGCTATCTACAGATTTATAAACTAATGGTTTACCAATTTCACCTTTACCGGGAGCTTTAATGACTACAAAAACAAAGTCACAATCAATATCTTCTGGGTACTCATCAATTAAATAAGCTGAGTACCATTGCATTAGTTCTTTGTTAACGTGAACTGTACGCTCTACTCCAGACTTAGCTCTCACATGGTTAACGTTATCTAATCTTGGTACAACATGAATTTCATTGTTTTTACCTGTTACCATATCTTCATGTCTCAGCCCTAATGCTTCACCTATTCGTAGCCCCGTTTCGTATAGTAATCTAATCAGGAACTTGTCACGTAGTGTTTTACAAGCCTCAACCAAGGTATTGACTTGCTCAGGTGTTAAACATCCAGGGAATGTCGTGGGTTCTTTTACCTTTAACAGTCGTGTCTTAACCTCTTTACCTTTGCTAATGTGGTGTAAAAAAGACTTATATCTACGCCCTGGCTGTAATTGATAGCGATAAGCATTCACACCCTCTGTTGCCCCTAAACGCTCTTGAAACTCATAGAACCCACAAACGGTTGTTAGGCATTGATTGATAGTCTTTTCAGAGCGTTTAGAAACCTGCGGCTGAACAGATAAAACCCCAGAATTAGGGTTTCTCAACCAGTGGATAAAGTTTGATAGCTGCTCCAAACTAATTTCAAGCCAATCTAGCTTTGAATCCCGCAGAAACTCCCAAAACAGTTTCAAGTTATAGGCATATGTCCCAATCGTGTTTGGACTCCGCCCTACGCTGTCTAGGTAATGCAGGTATTTTTGAATTGGCTCAATAGGCAAATAGTCATCATCCAGCACCATCCAAACCTGACGGCTGGTGTCTGGGAGGATACCTTTTTGGACTTTCATCCTCACCTACGCTTCATATCGATGTTTACATTATAGACTTTGGCGACTACTGTGTAAATACGTGAAAACAGCGTAGCAAGAAAACTTAATCTTAGCTACGCTGTTGTTGTTGTTTATATATATTATTTAATAAGACATAATATTTAATCTGCGTTCTGATATACGAATTTTGATACTATGATTTTTCATCTTGCGCCTCCAATGTTCGGACATTGCTGTTATACTTATAGCATAAGGAGGAAAAACAAATGCTGCTAAATTATCAGTACAGAGCTGATCCCAATACCGCACAAAAACTCGAATTAAATAGCTGGTTAAGGATTTGCCAATACTGGTATAACTGGCAGTTAGGCGAAAGATTTACGTGGTGGCAGGAGAATAATTTACAACTTAAATCCTTCCCTTGGTGGAAAGAACTTTTTCCAAATCTGTTTGACACAAAGCCTGATTACTACAATCAAAAAGCACAGCTACCAGAAATAAAGCAGGATTTTAAAAAGGTATGGCATAGCGGTGAACTACTAGATTTTAAAGAGGTTCCATCTCAAACCTTGCAAGATGTTTCAAAACGTGTCGATCTAGCCTTTTCGAGGTTTCTTAGAGGCGATGGGAATGGCAAGAAAAGCGGAAGACCACGTTTTAAAAATGCTGCTAGCTTCCGCACAATTAAGATTGAAGGGCAAGCAATAACCATTGAAAGAGTTGAAAAAGATTGGTTATTTTTGTCAATCTCTAAGCTTGCTGGATGGATTAAGGTGAGGTTGCACAGACCATTACCTGAAGGATTTACGCTCAAAAACATCCTGGTTACTAAGAAGGTTGACGGATGGTATTTTACCATTGCTCTTGACGACCCAACAGTGCCAGCATTCAACCTTGATGAAGTAGTCCCTACCTGGGACAATTCGATGGGAATGGACGCTGTACTACATGAAGATGATTACTTGGCAACATCTGATGGTGAAAAGTTACCTTCATTAAAATCATTCCGCAAGTCTGAAAAAAGACTTGCAAAAGTTTCTAGGCGAAAAGCTGTTAATAAAAAAGGCAGTGCTAGGCGTCGCAAGCTAACCAAAAGAGAAGCACGGGAACATCAACGTATTGCTCGTTCTCGTCTTGACCACGCTTACAAAACTGCTCACAAAATAGTACGCACTGGTAAGAAAGTTTTCTTTCACGAAGACCTTAATCTACGAGGTTTAACTAAGCGCAACAAAGCCAAAAAAGATGATGACGGAAAGTTTCTTGCCAATGGACAAAGTGCCAAATCAGGGTTGAACAAATCTTGGTTGGATGCTGGTTTTGGTCAATTCTTTACTACATTGGACTACATAGCCGGAAAAGCTGGAGCAGTTGTAGTGAAGGTAAATCCTGCATACACATCAATGGTATTGAGTTATCGGGATGAAATTATTTTCATTGATACCTCAATCAGGAGTTACTTTGACCCTCAAGAATTGCTGGTAGTTGATAGGGATGTCAACGCTTCTATCAACATAAAAAGACTTGGGTTGGGACTTTTCCCAAGTATAAAAAGCCTGAAGGGGAAAGTAGTTTTTAAAACTACTGCGACAGCTAGTACCCACACGGAAATTCTGGAAATCCTGCGTAAGCTAGACACAGCGTCTAAAAACTGTGTTGACGGGATGCCAGAAGCCCACAGTGAACAGCTTGCTGTCACTGTGCGGTAGTTCACGAAAGCTTCACTCATCTGCTTTGCTGATAGGTTTTGGGAGGCAAGCGTAAACATCTTGACTTTCTCGCTGACAACAGCGTTTTTTTCTGAGGTGCGTTTACCAATCTTGGCATCTTTGGTCAAAACCACCCAGCCTCTTTTACCAATTTCTGGAACCCAATCGACATCTTGAGCGCCTTTATGAAAGTGGTCGTCATGAATTTCGACAGTAATGCCCGAGTTGCGAAGTGTTTCTACAATGAGTTTGTTACCCAGACACCTATCTACGAAAAAAATGATTGACTGGGATTGACTCATGCAGCAAGCATCTCGTAGCGAATAGCTTCTTCAATCGCTAGGCGATCTACTTCGTAATCATAAGCGAGTTCGTCAATTGAATCGCCTGCTTCATATCGCTCTGCCAAGATATCAGTAGCAATTCCCGTTCCATCGATCACAATGCGACCAAAGGCAATTCTGGGGTCAATAGCGACTATGCGAGGGTTATCTTCTTCGTCAGAGCGAGTAAAGGGATAAAGTTTAATGGCAAGTCCTGTATCATCAGGTTCGATTCGTTCAAGATGAGCATGAAGGGCGTCTTTCAGTTCCGTTTGACCACGTTTTGAAGCATTAACCAGAGAACCATATCGTTCAATAAAGAGGTCAACGCCATCAGTACGGAAGCGCTCACGTGCTAGAGGATGGGGTACTTGAAGCTGCTCATCAATAAAGTCAAGAGCAATTCGTACTTGATCCAGTTGAATTTTGTGGTGTTTGCGAATTGCTCGAAGAACATGAACTTCGACTAGATTAGTAAATGAAAGAAGTCGTGGTTTAATGTCCTTAATTGCAATCAGGGGTTGAAAGAAGTTAGAACCGTTTGTGGTCGGATAGCGCCGCCCAACAGTCCAAGATCGAATTGTCACTGCGGGAATGCGTAAATAGCGAGCAGCATCGCCAACAGAATAGGTGGGAATATCTCTAGGGTCAGTTCCTCCGTAAAGATCAGTCATAAGCTCTTCGCTGCCAGAAGGGATTATTTTATTATGAGCTTATTGTAAATAATTTACAAAAAATGCACTCTGGTTTATCTCTGTTATGCGATTGGGCTGTCTTCTCACTACCCTAAGAGATCCCATAAATTAATTTTACGCTCATCACACATAGGGCTGTCAGAGCGATCGCATCCCGTGGAAAGTTGGCGATCGCATGAATGTAAAACCCTAAACCAAAAAAGGATTTAATCGATGCTACAACAATTGCGACTCAGGGATTCTCTAGAAAAGGACAAAGGCTGATCTCAAGATTGGACGGCAGTTGTCCTAGAATACAGAGGTCGTGAAGATTTTCTGTTGAACATTACAAGTATAGAAATTTCCTATAGCAGAGATATGAATTAATGGCTTTTCACTATAGATATTTCAGAGTACCATCAAGTCAAGAGCAAAAAAAACTGACAATGAGGCACAAAAAATTACCCAGCCACAGCTGGGAGCGATCCCAAAGTACCAATGGCAACTAGGGGAGTAGTTAGCGTTCCTGGCAAGTTAATGGCTGCTGATATCACCAAACTCGATTTACTCAACTCTGTTGAGGGATCGGAGTTAAACTAAGGGTTTGAATAAAATTTTGATACTTAATACTTAAATAAAGTTACTTACAAGGAGGCTCAAGATGGTGGCAATTGCTGAAGTTCAACGTAGGTTAACAATGCAGTCTATCGAGATTGGGTCTAATACAACGGCAATCCGCTCGTTAGACTGGGACCGCGATCGCTTCGACATTGAATTCGGGTTACAAAATGGCACTACCTACAATTCATTCTTGATTCGGGGTGAAAAAACAGCCTTAGTCGATACTTCTCATGAAAAGTTTCGCCAACTGTACCTGGACATGTTGATGGGGCTGATTGATCCGAATCAACTGGATTACCTGATTATCAGCCATACTGAACCCGATCACAGTGGATTGGTCAGAGATGTCCTGGCACTGGCTCCTCAGGTGACCGTTGTCGGTTCTAAGGTGGCGATCCAGTTTCTGGAAAATTGGCTACATCAGCCGTTTGAAAAACGGATTGTGAAAAATGGCGATCGCCTGGATTTAGGTAACGGACACGTCCTGGAATTTGTGATTGCACCTAATTTGCATTGGCCGGACACCATATTCACTTATGATACCCTCACGCAAATTTTATACACCTGTGATGCGTTTGGCATGCACTATTGCGACGACCACACCTTTGATGAAGATTTAGACCTGATTGAAGAAGATTTCCGGTATTACTACGACTGCTTGATGGGACCAAATGCTCGCTCGGTGCTGTCTGCCCTCAAGCGGATGAATGAGTTGCCGGTGATTACGACCATTGCCACAGGTCACGGTCCTTTGCTCCATCATAATGTGACTGAACTGGTAGACTGCTACCGTCAGTGGAGTCTAGAGCAGGCTTCGTCAGAAACGACAGTTGCTGTCTTTTATGTGTCCGATTATGGTTTTAGTGACCGTCTCTCTCAGGCAATTGCCCAAGGGATCACGAAAACGGGTGTAGCAGTGGAAATGATGGATTTGCGATCGGCTGACCCCCAGGATGTGAAAGAACTGGTGAGCATTGCTGCGGGAGTAGTGATTGGCACTCCACCGATTACAGGACCAGTCGCAGCTACTGCCCAGACTGCTATCAACACTATCTTGGCTACTGCCAAAGCTAAGCAATCTGTTGGCTTATTTGAGTCTGGGGCTGGGGATAGTGAATCGGTTTATCCATTGCTAGCCAAGTTCCGGGATTTAGGACTTAAGCCTGCCTTCGCACCAATTCTGGTTAAAGAGACACCACTTGAAGCCACATACAAGTTGTGTGAAGAAGCAGGAACTGACTTGGGGCAATGGTTGTCTCGTGAGCGCAGTATCAAGCAAATCAAAGCTTTGGATAACGACTTAGAAAAAGCTTTGGGACGCCTCAGCAGTGGACTGTACATTCTCACAACTTCCCACGGCAATCTCAGCAGTGCCATGCTGGCTTCCTGGGTGGCGCAAGCTAGCTTCAAACCGTTAGGTATAACAGTTGCAGTGGCTCGTGACCGTGCCATTGAGTCCTTGCTGCACGTAGGCGATCGCTTCGTCCTCAACGTCCTTGAGGAAGGCAATTATCAGTCCCTGATGAAGCACTTTCTCAAGCGTTTCCCTCCTGGTGCCGATCGCTTTGAAGGAGTCAGAACCTACCCAGCAACAAATGGCTCCCCCATCCTAGCAGATGCCCTCGCCTATATGGAGTGCGAAGTTGCCAGACGCGTCGAGTGTGGCGATCACTGGCTGATCTACAGCACTGTCTCTGTAGGTCGCGTTTCTAAGCCCGATGCCCCCCCTGCAGTACACCATCGCCAAATTGGGAATCATTACTAATTTGTTAGTGGTTAGTGGTTAGTGGTTAGTGGTTTTAAACAACTAACAACCAACAACTAACAACCAACAACTAACAACTAACAATCAACAACCAACAACCAACAACTAACAACCAACAACTAACAATCAACAACCAACAACCAACAACTAACAACTAACAACCAACAACTAACAACCAACAACCTATGCTAGAAGTCAAACCACGCGATGTGCAGGTCGCTTTGATTGATGCCGATACTACCATGCTGCGATCGCGCACTTGGGATCGACTCAAATTTGAAGTGGAATACTCACTGCAAAAAGGCACTACTGCCAATTCCTACCTGATTCAGGCTGATCAAACAGCTATTATTGATCCTCCTGGGGAGTCGTTTACAGAAATTTACCTGCACCAATTACAGCAGCATCTTGATTTACGGCATTTGGATTACGTGATTTTGGGACATGTCAACCCAAATCGCATCTTGACGTTGAAGGCGCTGCTAGAGTTAGCTCCTCAAGTCACTTTTGTCTGTTCTAAGCCAGGTGCAGTGACTCTACGTACAGCCTTTCCAGATCGAGAGCTAAAAATTAACGTAGCTAGTTCAAAAGAAGTTTTGGATTTGGGCAAAGGTCATGAATTGCAATTTATGACTGTCCCCACGCCGCGCTGGCCTGACGAACTTTATACCTACGACCCCCAAACTCGCATTCTGTTTACCGATAAGCTATTCGGTGTCCATGTCTGTAGCGACCAAGTCTTTGATGAAAATTGGAAGCTTTTAGATGAAGACCGACGGCACTACTATGATTGCCTTCATGCTGCTCAGTCTCGGCAGGTGGAAGTAGCACTTGACAAATTTGCCCCTTTATCCATAAAGCTTTATGCCCCTGGTCACGGTCCCCTTGTGCGCTACAGCAAGAGCCGACTCACCCACGACTATCAGCAGTGGAGTCAACAGCAGAAGGATAAAGAAACAACAGTTGTGCTGATTTATGCATCTGCTTACGGTAATACTGCTACTCTGGCACAGGCGATAGCTAAGGGCATCACCAAGGCTGACGTAGCCGTGGAATCAATTAACTGCGAATTCACTGAACCATCCGAAATTCAAGCAGCTGTTGAAAAATGTGATGGATTTATCATCGGCTCTCCCACTCTCGGAGGTCATATACCTACCCAAGTGCAAACTGCCTTGGGGATTGTGCTTTCCACCACTGCTAAAAGCAAGTTAGCAGGTGTTTTTGGTTCCTATGGCTGGAGTGGAGAAGCCGTTGATGAAATTGAAAGCAAACTACAAGATGCTGGTTACCGCTTTGGCTTTGACACGATTCGGGTCAAGTTTAAACCCACTGATGCGATCCTCCAACAGTGCAAAGAAGCTGGGACTGATTTTGCTCAGGCTTTGAAAAAGGCGAAGAAAAACCGCGCCCTCCGCCAACCAGTCAGTGACTCCCAAACCGATCGCACCGAACAAGCTGTGGGGCGAATCGTTGGTCCTGTGTGTGTGGTATCTGCCAAGCGAGGAGATGTCAAGAGCGCCATGCTAGCCTCCTGGGTTTCTCAGGTAAGCTTCAATCCTCCCGGTCTAACGGTTGCGGTTGCTAAAGACCGAGCAATTGAACCTCTGCTGCATACCGGAGATAAATTTGTCCTGAATATCTTGCGGGAAGGTATGAACCTGAGGCGACACTTCCTCAAGTCTTTTTATCCTGGGTCAGACCGCTTTGCTGAATTGGAAACGCAAGAAGCCGAAAATGGCTGCCCTATCCTCAGTGATGCTCTCACTTATCTGGAATGCACTGTCGAAAGCCGGATAGAATGTGGCGATCACTGGGTAGTTTATGGCGTTGTGGACAATGGCAAGGTTCTACAGCCTAACGGCATGACAGCAGTGTATCACCGCAAATCGGGTGGTCAATATTAAACTGACATTTCTAACTATACACTAGGAGCAAGAAATGGACGAGTCCCCTAAGCAGTCAACTAATCAAAACAAATGGTTAAGTCGGAATCGACTTGTGCAGTGTCTTGAAACCGTCCAAGACTTGATTATAATTTCTCTGTGTATTGGTCTATTCAGCGTCATGGTAATCCAGCTGCGAGCAATGTTCTACTCATTGCTACCTCCCCTTGACTTTAACGCTGTGACCGCAGATATCCTCTTTCTGTTGATTTTGGTTGAGTTATTCCGATTGCTGATTATTTACTTGCAGGAACAACGAGTATCTATCGGCGTTGCTGTGGAAGTGTCCATTGTCTCTGTGTTGCGAGAAGTGATTGTGCGGGGGGTGTTGGAAGCACCTTGGACCCAGATTTTATCCGCATGTGCCTTCTTACTAGTTATGGGGGTACTACTAATAGTTCGAGTTTGGCTACCGCCAACCTTTAATGGTATTGACCCTGAACGCTACTTTTCTCTTAAAAATCAGATAGTTTCAACTAATAATTCATCTGAATCTACTAACAATTCTCCTCATCGAGACTCTGAAGCCATTGCTTCTATGTATGGACAAGGTAATTCCCGATTAAGACGTGAAGATTGACGGTGTTTTTAAGTTTCTTTGCGTTATTGTAGCGGTTTTCGATTGAGTAAGGTATATAGACCACAATATAACCGTAGGGGCGCGGTTTCCGCGCCCTTACAATGTGGTCGCTTTCAAGAAACATGGGGAGTGGGGAGTGGGGGGAAGAG
>CAXTSI010000010.1:0-43096 GCA_964246695.1 uncultured bacterium | reverse complement strand
TTGTCATTGGAACCATATAATGTCCTTTCCTGCCAAGTTATCGTTCCAGTGACACGCAACCCTAATTGAAAATTTGGAACAATAATCTTGCCGAAACCCAAAAATGGAATTATAAGCTTGCCAAAAAAGGGGATCAAAAGATTTGATTTTGAGCGCATATGTTCTCAATTCATTTTACTGAAATTTAGAATCTATAAGGATTAGAGGCATTAGAAGCATAAAGAAGCCAAAGTCAATTGGCAAGCTTATGGTTCCATTTCGGCAATATTATGGGTACAACGACAATTTTTGAGTTTATTTTCTTATCCCGGTTTTCTGTTCCATTGCTACTCGCACCCCGGAACGATCGCACATGCTACAACAGTCTTTTTATGTACATCTAAGCCAGCACAATGTGTATAGACTACCTGCATATATCGGACCTACTACTACTGCGTCAAATTGATAGGGGGCTGACACTTGGATACCTCTTCCGGTAGATTCTGACTTGCGTGCTTACCACCACTATGTGTAGCGTGGTAGCGACAATTGGCAATGCCTCTGGGTATCCGGATTCGACTGCCTTTCAGGCTAAATATGCTCTACTGAAGGAACAACCTCGCTTGCATCAGCCTTAAGTGGAGGCTACCACATTTTCATGCATGGCGGTGAAATTTTTTTCATTAGGACTGCCTTAAAACCCTTTTCTGCGTCGATCACCATAATTGGACAAGAACCAATTTAATTTGAGACTCGACAGCAGATGCACACACATATTTTTTATATTGTCAATACATTTTCACAAAATTTAAATGCGTTTGCCCTGAACTCTCACCCATTTCAAGACCTTCGGATCTTTATCATAGCGATAGGTAAAGCCATCCCTAGTTGTGATTGGCTCCCCTTTACTTGCTTTACTTCTAATAGTGGAAATAGAATAGTGAGTTAAGTTCGTTATTTCCTTATGAGTGAGGTTTTTATGCTGGCTGGCTTTTGACTCATTTTGCGATCGCTCCCCGGATGAATCATCTATTGCGATCTGCTCATTCCCGTTAGATTTAGTAATACTAGTAATACTACTTCGTTTTTCGTTCCGATAATCCTGTATGGTCAAAAGTCGCCAACTGGAATCTTGTGTAAGTTCCAGAACCCATTGATGATAATCAAATAGACTTTCTCTATGTCCAACACTAATAAATGTTGTTTTCCTTGACTGCAACTGATGATATAAATTACCTTCGTTGTTCAAATCTAAGGCACTTGTTGCTTCATCTAATATGGTGAATCTAGGATGAGTAACTAACAGTCTTGCAAATGCTAGCCGTTGTTGTTCGCCTAGCGATAATATGTTTTCCCAAGGAGCTTCTGTATCAAAGCCTTCAGATCGACTCAGCAAGTTTTGCAGGTTTACTTGTTGTAAAACTTCTTTGAGTTCTGCATCGGTCATTTGACGATTGGTATTAGGATAAATTAACTGTTCGCGCAAAGTTCCCAAAATTATATAAGGACGTTGGGGTAAGAATAAAACTTCTTCCAAGAGAGGTCGTACCAGGCGACCAGTACCCGCATTCCATAACCCAGCGATTGCTCTTAACAAAGAACTTTTACCTCGACCACTAGGTCCCACAATCAATAAACCTTCTCCCGGTTGCACAGACATTGATAAGTCTTCGACGATGACCTGCTCATAGTTTGGCGTTTCTAAGGTAACATTTTCAAAAGCCAGACGGTTTTCTTCTATTGTTTTAATAGTGCTGGCATTTTCTGGTTGTTTGGTTACTTCTTCTAACGCACCCGAAAACTCAGATAACCGCTCAACATAACTCGAAAAATTTCCAGCAGTACCAAATGTAGCTATTAGTTCTCCCAAAGCAGTAGTAAACATAAAGCTAGCTACACTAGCTTGTCCAACTTGTCCGAAATCAATTTCACCTTTAATATATAAAGGCGCTAGTACAAATAACATAAAAAGTTCGATGACAACCTGATATCCTCTGTTAAAAATGTCTCTATTTCTCTCCCAAGCAATCTTGCGTTTAATGTTTGCTATCAACTTACTAAATCGGCGATCAATGATATTTAATTCTTGTTTTTCTCCGCTAAAAAAAGCTATCGATTCGGCATGATCTCTAACATGAGTTAGACAGTAATTATAGTCAGCCTTAGATTCTATTTCGACTTGATTAATACTATTTAATCCTTGATTTAAGTAGAGAGCAATAATATTTCCTATAATCGTATAAATGACCAGAAAAACAGCAATTTGTTGAGAAATTGACCATACAACTATTGCAAAAGTTATCATTTCCAGAACTTTTTCTATAAAAGTAGCTAAAAAATTGAGTGCATTAATGGTAATTGGTTCAATTTCTTGAGATAAACGTTGATCTGGGTTACCAATATCAGTTTTAAAATTAATTTTATAATAAGCCCGATCGCTTAAATATTTATCTAAAATTTGATTATTAAGCCATTTGTACCAATCAAGAGCAATTTGTTTTCTAACAAATCTAGAAAATCCTAATAAAAGCGTTACCAAGACAAGTCCAACAGCATAAAATGCTATGATGTTAATAAACTTGGAATAATCTTTTTCTTGAAGTATGATATCGACTATGTAGCGATTAATAAAACTATTAAAAGTAGTTACACCTACAAATGCTATTATTAGAAAGATTAGCAGAATAAGCATTCCCCATGCGCGAATTACGTCTGAGAATGCTCTTTGTCCTGGCTTTGTTGGACACCAGTAAGGCCCTGCGATAACTTTGACATCTTCCCAGAATTGTGTAAAATCTGAAAAAACATTTCTTGAGCTTTGAGCTTGAATAACTTGGGTTGGCATATGTTGGAAATAAACTGAACTCTTGTAGAATTAGCTTAGCGTAGAATTATCAGTAATAATTACCAAATGAGGAACTCTATTCACAACTAATTTTTCAACTCATATTACCTAATTGTTGAGTGCGGCTTAAAGCAGCAAGCACTGCATTAGAGATGATAGTGCGCATACCACCTTTTTCTAACTCGTAGAGATAATCAATATCTTGGTATGTATGTGCTGTGGAGAGAAAACGGTTACGTCCTTCCCAAATATAAACGGTTCTGTCGCAAAAATGCTTAGACTTGCTTGATTAAACTTGTGTCTATATCTTGTACCATTCTACAGCCACTTAATGCCATTGCAATACTTAACTCATCGCGTAATATTTCTAGCACGTGTTTAGCGCCAGTTTCTCCAGCAACAGATAATCCCCACAATACGGGACGACCAATCAAAACAGCTTTTGCACCTAATGCTAAAGCTTTTAAAATATCAGTACCACGTCGAAAACCACTATCTACTAGTACGTCTACTCTATCTCCAACCACAGCAACAATATCACTTAAAGCGTCGATGCTGGCGATCGCACCATCTAGTTGCCGACCTCCGTGATTAGATACAATCACTCCTTGAACTCCATGTTCCACAGCGCGCACTGCATCATCTGGACGTAAAATGCCTTTAACTACTAGAGGTAATTTAGTGAGCGATCGCAGCCAATCAATATCTTTCCACGTTAATCCTGGATCAAATTGTTGAATAACGTAGGCAAACACCCCTGATTCTCCAACTGTTGCGGGAATTTTGCGACCAGATAAATTCGCTAATTCCAACCCAGATGGCAAAGTAAAGTTATTGTGCCGATCCCTTTCCCTGCGTCCCAGCACTGGTACATCCACTGTAAGGCATAAGGCACTGAAACCAGCTGCTTCCGCTCTTTCAACTAAAGCACGCGTCATAGAGCGATCGCGATGAATATAGAGTTGAAACCATAAATGATCGAGATTTTTACCTTTAACTGTTATAGCCACCTCCTCTAAACTTTTGGTTGACATAGTGCTAAGAACCATACCTGCACCTAATGCAGCAGCAGATTTAGCAGTTGCCAGTTCCCCTTGTACATCTGCTAAACACTGAAAAGCCATAGGGGCAATCAATATTGGTATATCTAGCTGTTGTCCTAATATTTTTGTGCTTAAATCCTGTTGAGTGACATCCACTAACATCCGAGGACAAAGCTTGTAGCGCTCAAAGGCACGTCGGTTGTCGAGCAACGTTACCTCATCCCAAGCACCACTGGCGTAGTAATCTAATACTGTTTGAGGTAATTTTTGCTTTGCGAGAGATTCGTATTCAAAAAGATTGATGAGTTGAGGGTTCATTAGTTTTGAGGAAGAGGGTTAGTAAGACTGCAAATTTTGGTTATTAATGGTTCAGAGGGATCTCTGTGCTACCTACTCCCTACCCCCTTTTCGGTAATTTCCCTAAATTCATTTAATAATTTTACAAATACTGGATGCTTTGAGGAATTCCAATACTCTGTTTCCAGCCGTTCAATAGGCCTTAACTCCATTAGGGTAGATGCTAAGAATGCACCTTCATAATTCAATACCTCGTGAACTTTTATATCTCGCTCTATGACTTCAATTCCTAAAGAATTTGCCAGATCAATGATTGTCAAACGAGTAATCCCAGGGAAAATATCAGGGTCAATAGAGGGAGTAATAATACTATCTGCATCAATAAAAAATAAGTTAGCCGCTGATGCTTCTAAAATTTTGCCTTCTCTGTTAGTCATCAGACCATCATCAAAACCTGCTTGTTTTGCAGCTTGCCGAACTAAATAGCTGTTGACATATGTTCCTCCTACCTTCCAAGCCACAGGAATTGCACGGCTGGAAACGCGCTCTACTGGAGAAATATGACAGCTAAGGGGCCGATCCACATTTCGAGGAGCTATAACACCAAATATAGCTACATCTACGGGCATATCTTCACTGCCAGTGACGTTAATCTGAGGACTAGGACGATAAACAATAGGACGAATATAGTAGTTAGCGGGAGGAATTTTTTTAAGCAGTAATTCAACTCCTAATATTAATTCGTCTTCAGACCATGAGAATTCCAAACCCATGTGCTGAGAACCACGACGAAGACGTTGAAAATGTTCACTCATGCAATGAACATAGTAATGGTCGTTATTCCAGTAGGCCATCATACCGTCAAAAACAGAAATCCCTAAATGAAGGGAGTGGCTAGCGATTGACGGTGCAGCTTGCTCTAATTGAACGATGCGACCATTATGCCAGGCAAGTTGTGTAGGCTCAAACATTACGAATGTCACTCCTAAATCAAGTTACATCTTAGTTTTACAAGTTTCCGCGTCGCTTTTGTTCGGCTTCAACGGCTTCAAAAAGAGTTTTGATATTACCACTGCCAAAGCCTTCTGCTCCCTTTCTTTCAATAATTTCCAAAAAGAAAGTTGGACGAGTCTGTATTGGTTTGGTGAAGGCTTGCATGAGGTATCCGGTTTGATCTCGATCTACGAGTATATTTAATTCTTGAAATATCTTAATATCTGGTATTGTATGACCAAGCCTTTTCTCTAACTGGTTGTAGTAAGCGGCAGGTATTTGAAGAAATTCAATGCCCTTACTGCGGAGAAAGGTTACTGTCTGACATATATTCTGGGAAAGAAACGCTAAGTGTTGAACTCCATATCCATAATTGAATGTCAAGAACTCACTAATTTGTGATTGGCAGTTACCTGCTGCTGGTTCTGTAATGGTGAATTTAATTCTGCCATTATCGTTTGTTAGTACCTTAGAGTTCATGGCACTGTACTGTGTTGTTATGGCTTCTTGATGGGATTCATGAAATCCGAAAACTTGATGATAAAAATAATTCCAAGATTCTAACTTGCCTTGCTCAACACAAAAAGCAAGGTGATCGATGGCAACAATATGATTTTGACCAGGTAAAACAGGGTGTTGGATCGCTTGATAGTTTGGTAAGAAATTTTTTCTAGATGGGTAACGTTGAACTAAAGAGTGGACAAGATTGCCGTAGCCTGCGATTGTTGCGTTAATTGCTTGATCTTGTCCATAACCTAATACTGTAGGCTCTAAAATAGGACTTGCTTGAGATTGAATAGCTTTTGTAAAGGAGTCATTGATATCATCCACTACAAATGCAATATCTTTAATACTGTCACCATGTCGCTTAACATGTTCAGATATTGGACTATCGTAAATCAACGAGCTTGTCAAAATTAGTCTGACACGTTCACATTCAACCACATAAGACACTCTATCTCTGATACCTGTTTCTAAACCAGCATATGCAACTGCTTTAAAACCTAAAACATTCACAAAAAAAATCATTGCCTGATAGGCGTTTCCAACGTAGAATTCAATGTAGTCAATTTCCTGAACATCAACAGAATAATGTTTTTTGTTTTCAGATTTTAATTCAACGGCTAATTGCAAATTTTTTGATGAATAGATGTTATCTTTTTCAAGATTTTCCTGTGGGAATTTTTCATTTATTTGTAAAGTTGATCTTGAAGAGTTTTCCATATATTTTATCCTTAAAAATGCTTAACTTCAGCTTTTTGATTTAGGCAGATCCAACAAATAAAATGCCCATAATCAGTAACAAGTATCGAATTGAGTAATTCCACTCAGGACTATTTTTTCAACCGATATTACCTAACTGTTGAGTGCGGCTCAAAGCAACAAGCACTGCATTAGAGATGGCAGTTCGCATACCACCTTTTTCTAACTCGTAAAGACCAGCAGCCGTCACTCCCCCAGGACTCGTTACTTTGTTTCGTAACACTGCTGGATGTTCACTCGTGTGAAACATCAGTTCTACACTGCCAGCAATGGTATGCAATGTTAGTTCTTGGGCTTGTGTCCGAGTTAAACCCATCTGAACCCCAGCATCAATCATCGCTTCAATGTACAGAAATATAAATCCAGTCCCCGCACTACTCAACGCGGTTGCCATATCAAGGTAGTGTTCGCTTTGGGTAGCAAATTCCTTGCCTAATGCTTGTAAAATCACTTGGGTATGCGATCGCTGTATCTCTGTTACACTTGACGGTGCACACCACACCGTAGTCCCATGACCAACTTGTACTGCAATATTCGGCATTGTACGAACAACAGCAGCATGATTTAGCCCTTGGCACAGAGAAGAAAGACTTGCTCCACTTACAATACTAATCACTAAAGCATCAGGTGAAATTTGATCCTTCAGCATAGCCATAACCTCTACCAAAACCTGCGGCTTGACCGCCAAGATTACAATCGATGCGCCTTGCACAGCTTGTATGTTGCAGCTTGTAGTACGTATTCCGTATTCCCTTTCCAAATAAAGGCATCGCGTAGACAGTGGATCGCTGACTATAATTAGCTCAGGTTTTTGAATAGTTTTTGTTGATAACAATCTACTAATTATCATTTCGCCCATCGTACCACCACCGATCAAGGCAATTTTTAAATTTCTGAGCATGTTCACCACTCCCTTTGTCAAGATAGATTAGGCTGGATCGCCGCTTTCAATACAGAGCCTTGTTCTACATCTGCCAGTGCTTGATTAATGTCTTTTAGCGCGTAGGAACGACTAATCATGTTTTCCCAAGCAATATTTCTTCTAGAATCACTATGACGTTTTAGTAATTCAATCATTCTGTAAAAATGGCTAAAATCTATTCCCCAAGTTCCCCGAATATCGATATGTTTTAAATTAATTTCCAAGTGTGGATTGATGAGAATTTCGCCAGTGTTTGTGTAATACCCGACAATCACATAACGACCTCCATTTCTCGTCATAGCCAAGCCCTCCTTGACAGCAATCGGAACACCTGTGGCTTCAATAGTGACATCAGCGCCTTGTCCGTTTGTCAACTCCAAAACCCGCTGAATATGTTGTTGTGGGTTATCAGTCTGAATTGCAAGGGTTTCATCAACACCGAAAGATTTGGCAACTGCTAATCGACTCTCAAATTTATCGATAACGATTACTTTGCCAGCACCTGAAAGCAAAGCGAGAATTGCTGCACTTAAACCCACAGGTCCACAACCTTGTACCGCGACAACATCGCCAATTTGAATTTGCGCTCGATCTATAGCGTGTAGTGCAGTTGGTAATGCACACCCTCCAGCAATAAATTGCTTTGGTGAGACTTCTTCGGGTAGAATGAGAACTTTAACTCCTGGTTTGAGGTAAATCAATTGAGACCAACCACCCAATAACCCTTCTTTGGCTGAGTAGGTGACACCATAAACTTTGCGTTGTGGACAGCGAGTAGATGCTTTGGCTACTAGACAATACCAGCAGTTGTAACAAGTTTCGTGAACATCTAAAAAAGTGGCGATCGCTCCAGGGCTGATTAATTTACCATTGACATCATTAACTTTTCCCCCTGTTTCCACCACACGACCAACGGAGAAATGTCCAGGGATGATGGGATAGGGTACTCCCTCTAAACGCCCATGCAGTAAATGTACATCAGTCCCACAAACTTCAGAATATAAAGTTTCTATAATGATTCCACCCTTTTCTAAGATAGGGTCTGGTAGTTGTTGCACTTTGACTGAGTGATTAGGTGCAGTCATTACAGCTGCCAAAGGCATAAATTATTCCTCACTATATTTACCAAATGGTTTCCTACCTCCTAGTTTGCAAATGGATGTAGGAGAGCCAAGATTTTCATGTTTGCTTGTGAGATCTTCTCATGAATAGCTGACCTAAATACAGTACTCAATCAAAAATACTAGCCTCTAACCTAAGTCCTCTGTTCCATCCGTTGTGGATAAAAGATATTTATCAGCTTCAAGACCACAAAATAATTTCACCGTTAGGAAGTAAACCAATCGCTGAAGTAAAAGTTACACGTTGTCCATCCATCGGTTCAACAGTATGAAAATTGCGTGTATTAAAAATGAATACATCCCCCACGTAAGGTTGGAAAGTAATCATATCCGCATCTGCAATTACTGCATCACTATATCCGTAGGAGTCGAGTTTATATTGTTCATCTCCTGGTTGCCATTGGCGATCGTAGATACGTGTATTCCTATTACTATTAGGAGAAAGTTTCAAATATAAATTCCAAGAAAGCTGAGCAATTACTGTACCAACTTCCCATTGAGATTGTTCTAACGGAGCATAATCAATATGAAGTTGAGTACCCTTCTCTATTTTTCTGATCAATCCTACATAATAACTACCATAAAATAGTTCGGAAGCAATTCGCACAGTCGCACCTGTACACCGTCGGATGTACATCATTAAGCGTTCTAATGGATTGAAAGATTCAGCCAGAATAGATTCCCTTAATTGAGTAGTACGTTCTACTGCTTCAAAATAAGCTGCTTTACTAAAGCGATTATATTCAAACACCGTGATCCCAATTCGCTCAATTTTTGGCTCTACATCTTGATAAGAATCAAAATTAAACAATTGAGCTTGAGCAACTAAGCTTTCACACTCTTCGCGTGTAGCAAATTCTTTTAATTGAATTAAAGGAATTTGGTTGTTCAGGAGCATTTTAAATGACTCTTGGGTTAGTGGGTACTCTTGCTTGTTTTCCCAAACATTGGATTTAATCTGATTAAAAGTAGCCATAATATATTTCCTCAATTTTATAGTTAAACACGAATAAAATTCATCAATTTTGCAAAATTTAGCTGAGAATACTTAAACAGTAATATCCTCAAAACTTTCCTATTTAGTATTTTCAGGAAGAGAATTAAATCACGACTTTATCAAGTAGAGGCTTGAGTGGTGTGTGATCCCGGCTCACTAAAAATTCTGGTCTGGGTTGCCCTTTGAAGCTTGGTATATTGTTTATACTGTTATAAGTGATGATTAGCAGCCTGCGATCGTAGGGAGAAATGTTGGGTGCCGATCCGTGTACTAAATTACAGTGAAAGAATAGGACTGAACCAGAAGGACCTTTTGGTGCAACGATACCTTGTTCATTAGCTAATTTAGTAACTGTTTCTTTACTAAGTGAATACTTGAGAGCCGCACTTACATTAGATTTCCAATCATTCTTCTGACCATTAACTTTAGATGAATCTATTTGTCCTAAGTGAAGAAGGCTTTCTTTATGAGAACCTGGAATGAAATACATAGGTCCATTAAACTCATTACATTCATCTAAAAAAACTGCAACATTTAATGCTTGAGGGGATGGCATACCGTCTTCTTGATCCCAAAATACAAAGTCTTGATGCCAAGGCCACAAATCCCCCCCAAAAGCTGCTTTAAAGTTAATTTTAAATTGGTAAATATAAACATCACTATTGAGGATTTCACAAGCAGATATTAAAAGACTAGGATGTCGAGTTAAGGCATCAAAAATTTCTGAATCGAGGTGGCAACCATGTAGGGCACGTACTGTTTTATTGTCTTTTTCCAAAAATCGTCCTGGGGTATCTTTTTCTATCAAATCCTCAACAGCATTGTACATTCTCTCGACTTCTTTTTGAGAGAAAAGTGATGGAATAAATAGTAGTCCATTCTCTCTGTAAGATTTGATTTGGTCTACCGTTAATGTTACGGCTTTTTCTGGTTGATTTGTGTATTTCATAACTATTTTTTTGATTGTTCAAGTTAATTAAGGAAATTGGTGGGAATATTGCCAAGCTCTGATACTTTCACACTTTTCAAGAAAAATTATGTGCTTGCTCAATACAAGCTTTTAATCGTTCTGCTAATATCTGAACGTGGGGCTGAAACATCATCGTCGTATGATTACCTGGAAGAAAATGAACATCTACTGGTTCGGCAGAAAATTCGTTCCAGCCCCAGGCTAAATCTTGCAAAATCTTACGAGATAATTCACTATTAAATTCATCAAATTTGATGACAGTCTCTTTGGCACGCAAGAGGGTAATTTTGGTTGGATAAACCTTTTGTGGCATATAATTGATTGAACAGTTAGCTTTGAGCACTTGCACCATACTATTAAGGTGCGTAATGTCATCATCAGGAGGCAAGATATCAACATTTTTTAACCTTTCTACAACGTATTTCAGTTGATATTCCCAAACCATAGATTCAAGAATCTCGATAGAACAATCCATTTTTTTGTCGAAAACAACTTCGATTGTGTTAGCTAATTCAGCTAACCATTTAGTGTTGTTCCAATCCAAAGATGATGCCTTTGCCTGAGGACAAGGTGCTGAAGTATCAAGAATGACGACTAAGGCAACCTTATGACCTTTGCCAAGTAGCTGCTGTGCCATTTCAAAAGCTAATTGACCACCAAAAGAATGCCCTACCAAAAAATACGGTCCCTGCGGTTGAACAACTAAGAGTGCTTGAATGTAATGGGCGGCTACATCCTCAACCTGGGTAATTAATTCTCCTTTTTGACAAAGAGCATTTGCTTGGAAACCGTAAAATGGTTGATCTAAACCCAGACAACAGGATAAATGATAAAAGTAAAAGGGATCGCCACCAGCCCCTGGAAGACAAAACAGAGGAGGCTTAGAACCTTGTGGCTGAAGTGCTACTAGGGGAGATCCACTCTGAGAATTTGAATCTTTTTGAACAATAGTCGCCAATTGTTCAATAGTTGGATTTTGGTAAAGGCTTGCGAGCGGAATATCTTTACCAAACTGCTGTTTAATTTGAGCCATTAAGTAAGGAGTTAAAAGGGAGTGACCACCAAGGTCAAAGAAATTATCTTTTACTCCCACTTTGTTAAGTTTCAAAACTTTTGACCAGATTTGTGCCAGTTGCAGTTCTAATTGGTTGCGTGGTGCAACAAATGTGTCTGTTGTAGTGATGTTAGAAGGCGGTTGTAATGCACGTCGGTCTACCTTGCCGCTAGGAGTCAGTGGCATTTGCTCTAAAATCACAAAAGCCTGGGGCATCATGTACTCTGGTAGCTTTGCTTTTAAGAACTGACGTAGTTGATTGATGGTAGGTGTACAGTGCTGATGTGGTACCACATAGGCGACTAAGCGCTTGTCGCCTGGGGTATCTTCACGGGCAATCACACAACATGTTTGGACATCGCCATGTTGACTCAATAGTGCTTCTATTTCGCCCAACTCGATGCGGAAACCACGAATTTTTACTTGATTGTCGATGCGTCCGATGTATTCTATGTTGCCATCTGGCAAATAACGTGCTAAATCTCCTGTTTTGTAGAGGCGGGAATGCGGGTCAGTGCTAAAGGGGTTGGGGATAAATTTCTGTTGTGTTAACTGTGGACGGTTGAGGTAGCCTCGCGCCAATCCCGCACCACCAATATACATCTCCCCTGGTACTCCAACTGGTACTGGCTGTAACTGCTCATCCAGCACATATACCTGTAAATCAGGTATCGGATGACCGATGACACTAGCACTGTGATTTAAGTCAGCTTTGCTTAATGGGCGATAGGTCACATGTACAGTGGTTTCTGTAATCCCGTACATATTCACTAACTGGGGCGATTGGTCACCGTGTCTCTCAACCCAAGGCTGTAAACTCTTGGGTTCCAAAGCTTCTCCACCAAAAATAACCAAGCGCAAGTTCAAATCACTAGCTGTTGGTATTGACTGTTCTGCTTGAATCAACTGGCGGAAAGCTGAAGGTGTTTGATTGAGAATTGTTACTTTCTCTTGACACAATAACTGATAGAAGGAGTCCGGCGATCGCGTCACTAGGTAAGGCACTACTACCAGTTTTCCACCATAAAGCAAAGCACCCCAAATTTCCCATACGGAAAAGTCGAATGCATAAGAGTGAAACATTGTCCATACATCTTGGGAGTTAAAGTTATACCAAGAGTTTGTAGCTGTAAACAGACGAACTACATTGCAGTGGTTGACTAAAACGCCCTTGGGCTTACCTGTAGAACCTGAAGTGTAGATGACATAAGCCAGGTTATCCGGTGTTGTAGTGTTTAAAGGATTTGACTGGCAGTTTTGCGCAATTTTTTCCCAGTCACTGTCTAAGCAGACAACACGCGCCTGATGTTCAGGGATAGACTCTACTAATTGTTGTTGGGTTAACAGCACCTTTATTTGAGCATCTTCGAGCATAAAGCTCAAGCGGTCTTGGGGATACTCAGGATCAAGTGGTAGATATGCACCACCTGCCTTGAGAATACCAAGTAGTCCTACCAGCATTAAGAGCGAACGTTCAACACACAAACCGACCAATACATCGGCTCCCAGACCCAATGAGCGTAAGTAATGTGCTAATTGATTGGCTTGAGCGTTCAACTGCTCATAGGTTAGTTGTTGATCGCCGAACACCACTGCTATAGCATTAGGGGTACGCTCTACCTGTTCTTCAAACAGTTGATGGATACACTTATCCTGAGAATAATCCGCCTGAGTATCGTTCCACTCAACTAATAACTGCTGTCGCTCCACTGCTGTTAGCATTGGCAATTGGGCTATGCACTCTTGTGGATTGGCAACAATTCCCTCTAGCAATGTGACAAAATGCCCTAACAAGCGAGTAATTGCCGCATCATCAAATCGGCTCGTATCATACTTAATCTTCACAAAGAATTGCTCACCACAAGCAGCAATTACAGTCAAAGGATAATTAGTTTTTTCAAAGGCGTGAATATTGTCTATAGAGAAACCGTAATTGTGTGCCGCTGCAGCTTCATCAATTGGATAATTCTCGAAGACGACAATGCTCTCGAACAGAGGCGTTCCTCTGTTGACATCACTCCAGCCCTGAATCTCTACCAATGAACTATATGAATATTGCTCGGATTCAATATAGTATACTTGTAAGTCTTTCAACAAAGTTAAGAGTTCGGTTTCTGGTGAAACTTGAACTCGCACTGGCAGTGTGTTAATAAATACTCCGACCATCGACTCAATGCCAACAAGAGATGGCGGACGACCAGATACAGTCGCACCAAACACTACATCAGTTTCTTGACTGTAGCGAGACAACAGTAATGCCCAAGTCGCTTGCACCAGATTATTTATCGTCAGCTGATGCTGTCGTGCAAAAGTCTGTAGGGCATCTGTCGCCTGCTCTGTCAGTTGGATGTGTTGTTCGCTGTGGCTAGAATTTAACTGTTTGCTGTTTGACGATTGTTTATCGACACTTAAGGGAGTGGGTGCAGTAAAACCTTGGAGTTTTTCTCTCCAGAATTGTTCAGCTTCGGTTAAGTCTTGTTTCTGTAGCCAAGCAATGTAGTTGCGGTAGGTTTGGGTTGGTTGAACTGTTTTCGCTTCACCGTGAGAAATTGCTTGATAAAAGTACAATAGGTCTTTGAAAACCAAAGCCATTGACCAACCATCAAGTAATAAGTGATGATGACTCCAAATAAATTGATAACTATCCGCACTTAATTGGATGAGGCTTAGGTGCATCAGTGGTGCAACAGATAGTTGGAAACCTTGCTGTCGCTGTGACTGCAACAAAAACTCTAATTGCTGTTGTTGATCTTGTAAAGATAGCTGCTCCCAATCATAGATCTGTAAGTTAACATCCACGTGCCGATACACGACTTGAAGTGGCTGCGTCAATTCCTCCCAAACAAAAGCAGTCCGCAAGATTGAATGTTGTGCTACCACTTGCTGCCAAGCTTGCTCAAATGCTGGTACATTCAACTTTCCTTTCAAAGTGAAACTTAGCTGCTCAAAATATACTCCTGAGTCTGGAGCGTACAAACTCTCAAACAGCATACCCTGTTGCATACCAGAGAGTGGGTAAATATCTTCAATATTTTTCGATTTAGTTTTGCCTGCTTGATTGTTGGAGACTAAACTTGCCAACAGTTGGTCTAGTTTTACCTGGTTGAGGTTGGCTAAGGGGAAATCTGAAGGTGTATAGCCTCCACTCTCAGGTGATGAACAGTGAGCTATTAGCCTCTGCAATGTCTTGACAAATTCTTGTGCCAGATTTTCAATAGTAGCGTGCTGGTGGACATTTGTGCTGTAAGTCCAATCTATTTGCAGTTGTTCTCTAATAATAATACTGTTAATATCTAACAGATGGGCGCGATTGTTATGCAAACTTTGGCTGTGTCCAGCAAACTCACTCGCAGGCTGCATCCAAGAAGATGTATTGAGAAGTTGATCGAATTGACCCAGATAGTTGAAGCTAATTTCTGCTTGAGGTAATGCCCGTAGTTGAGCAGTAATTTCTGCATCTTGACTCAGATAACGCAATAAGCCGTAACCAATTCCTTTGTTAGGAATAGCACGCAGTTGTTCTTTGACAGATTTTAAGGCATCGGCTAGATTTTCTGTTGCTCCCAGTTCCACAAGTACAGGGAAGATGGTTGTAAACCAACCGATGGTGCGTGACAAATCTACACCATCAATAATATCTTCTCGCCCATGACCTTCTAAGTTGAAAAGCACACTTTTAGAGTTAGTCCATTTGCTCAAAACCAGTACCAAGGCAGTCAGTAGCACATCGTTAATCTGAGTGTTGTAAGCTTTCGGCACATCTTGCAGTAAGGCACGAGTTTCCTCCTTATTTAACGACACTGATACGATAGTAGCTGCTTCAACAGTGTTTGCCCCTTGTGTATAGTCTAGTGGTATGCCAGGAACTGTGGCGCGAGATTGATTTAGCCAATAAGCCACCTCGGATTTTATCGTTTCTGACTGTCCGTATTCGGTTAATTTCTCAGACCAATCTTTGAAAGAAGTTGTTTTAGTCGGCAGTACATGGTTTACTGCGGTAGGCATCGCTTTACCTTGAGCAAGTTGCTGGTAAGCTGAAAGCAAATCCTCTAACAAAATTCGCCAAGAAACGCCGTCAACGACCAAGTGGTGAATAACAATGAGTAATCGCGCCCTTTTGTTAATACCTAAATAGAAATAGGCGACTTGCACTAAATTGGAGTCAAGATTCAAACTCGCCTGCAAGGAAGCTGCTTTAGCTTCAATGGCTGCTTTTTGCTCACTCTCTGGGAGTGCCGATAAGTCTATGTAACAGAAAGCAGCGCTATCAGTCACAGTAGAGTGAATTTGCTGCCAAGTGGACTCAGACCCTGTAAAACGTAAGCGCAGAGTATCGTGATGTATTAGCATTTGTTGCAATACTTGCTTTAATAGATCTGGCTTGAGGTCTGATGGTACTGAAAGCAGAAAAGATTGATTAAAATGATGCGCTTGTTGTAAATTTTGTTCAAAAAACCAGTGTTGAATTGGTGTTAGGGGTAATGTTCCGGTGATTAATCCTTGTTCTGCCTCAGTAGTCTTGATTGTGTCTGCCACTGTGGCTAATTGTGCAATTGTTTTATGTCCAAACAGTTGCTTGACACTCAGTTGAAGTCCTGCAAGCCTTGCTCTGTTGATGATTTGAATACTGAGAATCGAATCTCCGCCAAGTTCAAAGAAATTATCGTGAATGCCTACTTGCTCTACTCTCAGAACTTCTGCCCAAATCTGTGCTAGTATTTTTTCGGTTTGATTACGTGGGGCGACAAAACTAACTTCCACTTCTCTACGCAAGTCCGGTGCTGGCAATGTGCTACGGTCTACTTTACCGTTGGGAGTAAGAGGCAAGGACTCCAGCATTACAAAAGCATGAGGCATCATGTAAGTAGGCAGTTGGCTAGAGAGGAAGAAGCGCAACTGGCTGATTGTAGGTAGACTCTGTTGATGTCCTACTACGTAAGCGATTAGGCGTTTATCACCGGGATTATCTTCGCGGGCAATGACGCAAGATGCTTGTACATCGCTATGTTGGCTTAATACTGCTTCAATTTCTCCTAACTCGATGCGGAAACCCCGAATTTTTACTTGATTGTCAATTCGTCCCAGGTATTCTAATTTACCATCAGGCAACCATCTGGCTAAATCTCCAGTTTTGTAGATTCGTTCTCGTTTACCAAATAAGTCGATTTCAAGGAATCTTTCGGCTGTAGCTGAAGGACGGTTGAGATAGCCACGGGCTAAACTGGCACCTGCAATACAAAGTTCCCCAGGAATACCAGGCGGCAGGAGTTGGTTTTGGTTGTCTAAAATGTAGATACGTACATTGGCAATTGGCTGTCCTATTAATACATTGCCCGTCAGATCCATTTTCCCAGTTGCTTCGTAGACACAACAGCCAACAACGGCTTCTGTCGGGCCATATTCATTAATTAGACGGGTATCAGGGGCATAAGACAACCATGGCTTTATTTGGTTAGCGTGTAATGCCTCACCACCTAAAACAAAGGCATTGACCCGATTCGGCATGGTATCAGGATCAATTTGCTGATTCAGTATTTCCAGATGCGAAGGTGTAATTTTGACGAGCGATAGATGATTGTTTTGTTGAACAATGTCGGCTAAAGTCTCTAATTCTTGTTTTTCTCTGATCAAGATGGTGGTACACCCACAAATTAGAGGTAGGTACAGGGAGGTAATCGTTGCATCAAAGCTCACAGAAGACTGCACAGGTGCGCCAATTCCCTGTGCGATCGCGTAGTAATCTTTAGCCCAGTGTAAATAGTTGCTTAAACCCCGGTGCAGTAGTTGTACTCCTTTGGGTTGCCCTGTTGAGCCTGATGTGTAGATCACATAAGCCAAATCATCTGGTCGATTTTGCCTGCTTGGGTTCTGTGTGGATTGGTCGGCAAAGTTATCTTTATCTAAGTAGAGTACAATATAATCAGTGTTACTGACTTGTGCGATGGCTACGCCCGCCGCAGGCATCGCACTCAAGTCTTGGAGTTGACTATGGGTGAGCAAAATCTTTGCCCCGCAGTCTTCAACCATGAAATTAATCCGCTCAAGTGGGTAGTTGGGATCAATTGGTACATAAGCCCCACCCGCCTTGAGAATGCCCAGTAGTCCTACAACCATTTCTAAGGAACGCTCGACACAGATACCCACTAGCACATCCGCTCCCACACCACAAGAGCGCAAGTAATGTGCTAACTGGTTAGCGCGACAATTCAACTGGTGGTAAGTCAGTTGTTGGTTGTCAAACACCACTGCCACTGCATCAGGTGTACGCTCTACTTGTTCCTCAAACAACTGATGGATACACTTATCTATTGGATAATCTGCTTGGGTCAAGTTCCATTCAACTAATAACTGATGCTGCTCAACTTCTGTCAACAGCGGTAATTGAGAAATTTGCTCCTCTGGATTGGCAACAATCCCTTCAAGCAATGTCACAAAATGCCCTGCCATCCGCTCAATTGTAGCTGTATCAAATAAATCAGTGTTGTATTCCCATATACCCACTAATTCAGCAGCATAGTTGTGCACTGACAAACTTAAATCAAACTTAGCAGTTGTGCTTTGGAGTGGGAAATAACTTATAGTTAAGTCAACAAGCTCTAGCTCAGATATGGGTGCGTTCTGAAGTACAAACATCACTTGGAACAGTGGTGCATGACTGAGATCCCGTTCTGGCTGCAATGCGTCAACTACCATTTCAAAAGGCAACTCCTGATGAGCATACGCTCCTAGAGCTATTTCCCGAACGTGCGAGAGTAATTCCGTAAAACTGGGGTTGCCTGCCAAGTTGGTACGCATGACTAAGCTATTGACAAAAAAGCCAATTAACCCTTCTATCTCACTGTAATCGCGGTTAGCAACGGGTGACCCTACCAGAATGTCTGATTGTCCTGTGTAGCGGTAAAGTAGGGTATCAAATGCTGCCAACAGTGTCATGAAGAGGGTACAACCTTGTTGCTGGCTCAGTTTTGTCAGTTTACTGGTTAACTCAAAAGAGAGTGCAAACTCAAAACTTGAGCCAGCGAAAGTCTGCACAGCAGGCCTTGGTCGGTCTGTTGGCAGCGACAACAAGGCTGGTGCATCTTTTAGTTGTTGTCGCCAGTACTCAAGCTGAGTTTGCAGTAGATCTCCTTGCAACCACTCTCTTTGCGAGATGGCAAAATCTGCATACTGAATCGGCAGTGGTGCTAAGGGTGAAGGCTGACCTTGAGAATAAGCGTTGTATAGTGCTGCTAGTTCTTTGATAAACACACCTATTGACCAGCCATCAGACACAATATGGTGCATACACCCTAATAATACGTGTTCTGTCTGGCTAAGCACTACTAATGTTGCCCTGATTAATGCGTCCTTTGCCAAATCAAAAGGCTGAATAGCTTGTTGTTGCAGTAATTGCTGTGTAGCAATTTCTTGTTCTCTTGGCGACAGGTCTTGCAATTCAACAACTGAAACTGTCCAATTCGTTTCTGTGTGAATGATTTGACAAGGTTTTCCATTAATAGTGACCAGATTAGTACGTAACACTTCATGGCGATCAATAATTTCTTGTAAGCTTCGTTCTAAGGCAGCCCGATTTAGATTACCCCGTAGACGCAAAGCTAAAGGCATATTGTATAATCCACTGTGCTGCTCAAACTGGTCTAAAAACCACAAACGCTGTTGAGCATAAGATAGAGGTAATTCTTCAATCTTCATTTCTTCTCCTTGGTAAAATACGCCGAATAGTTAGGTTTGAGTTTTGTTGCTGTAACTTCCCGATTGATTGTGCTAATTCAGCTATGGTTGGGGTATTGAACAATTCATGTAAGGGGAGTTGAACTTTGAAGCGATCGCGGATACGGGACACTAACTGGGCTGCTAGTAGTGAGTGTCCGCCAAGTTCAAAGAAGTTATCATCAACTCCTACAAGCTCTACTTTCAGCACTTGTGACCAAATTTGTGCCAGTATTTCTTCGACTGGGGTACGCGGAGCTATATATTTTTCCGCGCGTTCACTGTATAAATCTGGTACGGGCAAAGCACGGCGGTCTACTTTGCCGTTGGCAGTCAAAGGTAGGGACTCCAAAATCACTATAAACGAAGGTACCATGTAGTCTGGTAGCTTTTGCTTGAGGAAGCTACGCAGTTCACTAACTGTGGGTGCCCGCTGTGGCTGCGGTAGGATATAGGCAACTAAGCGCTTAGTTTGGGGAATGTCTTCACGAGCTATGACCACTGATGATTGCACACTCTCATGTTGGCTCAATGCTGCTTCGATTTCTGCTAATTCGATGCGGAACCCCCGAATTTTCACCTGATTGTCGATGCGTCCTAAGTATTCTATGTTGCCGTCGGGCAAATAACGTGCTAAATCTCCTGTCTTATATAATTTTGACTTTTGACCTTTGACAAGTGAATTGTCAAAGGGATTAGGGATGAATTTCTCAACTGTTAACTCTGGACGGTTGAGGTAGCCTCTTGCTAACCCAACACCAGCAATGTGAAGTTCTCCCGGTACACCCACGGGCACTGGTTGCAGATACTCATCTAAGATGTAGATTTGGGTATTGTCAATCGGTCGCCCAATAGAGATTTTCTCATCTTCAGGATTACATTTGGCGATCGCTGCACAAACGGTAGTTTCTGTGGGTCCATAAGCATTAAAGAAGTTTCTCCCAACAGCCCATTGTTTAATCAGTTCACTAGCACAAGCTTCGCCAGCAACAATGATTGTTTCCAGTGTACTTAGTTCTTCCGCAGGCAGAACCGCTAGTGCCGATGGTGGTAGGGTGACATGAGTAATGCCATAGTCGCGTAATCGCTCGATTAATGGTACACTTGGTGCTAAAGAATCTTTTGTACCTAAGTAAAGTGCTGCGCCTGACCCCAAAGCCATGATGATCTCCGAAATAGAAGCATCAAAACTCAACGAGGCAAACTGGAGAATGCGGCTCTGTGAGTTTACGCCGAAGGTTTGAATTTGAGCTTGGGATAAGTTCGCAAACCCCCTGTGCTCCACCATCACCCCTTTAGGTTTACCCGTAGAGCCCGAAGTGTAAATCACATTGGCTAAATGAGCAGCCGTCACAACTCCAGTCAAATTCTCCTGCTTGTTCTTGTCTAATTGTGGGTTTATTTCATCCAAACAAACAAGCCGCGCTTGATGCCTGGGTAGTTTATTCAGCAGTTGCTTTTGGGTCAGTAACACGCCAAGTTGAGCATCTTCTAACATGAAGCTCAGACGATCTTGAGGATACTCAGGATCTAGTGGCACATAAGCCCCACCTGCCTTCAGAATGCCTAACAGTCCTACCACCATTTTCACTGAGCGCTCTACACACAGCCCAACCAGCACATCCGCTCCCACACCCAATGAGCGCAAGTAATGCGCCAACTGATTAGCACGACTATTCAACTCGCCATAGGTAAGTTGTTGCTCTACTCTGCAAGAAGCCTCGCTGCGCTCGTCTACAAACACTACTGCTACTGCATCTGGAGTCCGCTCTACCTGCTCTTCAAACAACTGATGGATGCACTTATCCTGGGGATAATCTACTCGCGTATCATTCCACTCAACTAATAACTGCTGTTTCTCAGGTTGTGTCAACAACGGCAATTGGGAAATCCGCTCTTGGGGATTTGCCACAATAGCCTCTAGCATTGTCACAAAATGACCTGTCATCCGCTCAATGGTGCTCTTCTCAAACAAGTCAGTGTTATACTCCCACCCTCCTATTAGTCCTGTGGCAGTATTCTCCATTGTCAAGGTCAGATCAAACTTTGCCGTGGTTATTTCTATTGGCAATGAACTTACCTCTAACCCAGCCAACTCTAAATGAGATATGGGCGCATTCTGGAGGACAAACATCACCTGGAACAATGGTGTGTGACTAAGATCCCGTTCTGGCTGCAATGCTTCCACCAGCATTTCAAACGGTAAATCTTGATGAGCATATGCATCCATTGCCATCGACCGTATCCGCGACAGTAATTCCTCAAAACTGGGATTTACCGAAAGATCTGTGCGTAAAACTAATGTGTTGACAAAAAAGCCAATTAACCCTTCTATTTCACTGCGATCGCGGTTGGCGATGGGAGACCCTACCAAGATGTCTGATTGTCCTGTGTAACGGTATAGTAATATGTTGAAACTAGCCAACAGGGTCATGAACAGAGTCACTCCTTGCTGTTGACTGAGTTTTGTCAGTTTAGTAGTGAGTTCCTTGCTGAGTGCAAACCCTTGATATGCCCCTGCGAAGCTTTGCACCGCAGGTCTTGGTCGGTCTGTGGGTAATGGCAAGAATGTTGGTGCGTCTTGCAGTTGCTGTTGCCAGTAACTTAGTTGGCTTTGTAGTACATCCCCTTGCAACCAATTTCGCTGCCATAGTGCGAAATCTGCGTACTGTATCGGCAGTGGTACTAACGGTAGCAAGCTACGCGTAGCGTCTCGTAGAGAGGCCTTACCTTCAGAATAAGCATTGTACAATGCTGCTAGTTCTTCAACAAACACACCCATTGACCAGCCATCACTGACAATATGGTGCATACACACTATTAACAGCTGTTCTGTCTCATCAAGTACTACTAATGTTGCTTTTAGTAGGCTTGCACCAGACAGGTCAAATGGTGCGATCGCTTGTTGTTGCACTATTTGCTTAGCAGCTATTTCTTTTTCGTCGGTGGATAAATGCCGCAAGCCAACAACTGATACTGTCCAATTTATTGCTGTGTGAATGATTTGTGAAGCTTTTCCATCGACTGTGATAAAGTTGGTGCGTAATGCTTCGTGGCGATGAATTATTTCAATAAAGCTTTGTTCTAAGGCTGCAAAATTCAGATTTCCTTGCAAACGCAAAGCAACAGAAATGTTGTATGAGGCACTGTTCAGATCTAACTGATCTATAAACCACAACCTTGTTTGAGCAAATGACAGTGGTAGTTCTGCATTCTCTGCCCTTGGTAATATCGGTGGTGCAGAAAGTTGTACCTTTTGTTGCTGTAGCTGCTGTATTGATCGCGCTAATTCGGTGACTGTTGCTTTTGCAAACAACTCACGCAATGGTAGTTCTACGTTGAAGGTGGTGCGAATACGTGAAACTACTTGCGTTGCTAGTAGCGAGTGTCCCCCAAGTTCAAAGAAGTTATCATCAATGCCTACAAGCTCCACAGGAAGCACTTGCGCCCATATGTGTGCCAGCATTTCTTCGATTGGGTTACGTGGGGCGACATATTCATCTGAATTAGTGCTTTGTAATTCTGGTGTGGGCAATGCACGGCGGTCTACCTTGCCGCTAGGAGTTAGTGGCAAGGACTCCAACATGACAAAAGCATTGGGTATCATGTACTCTGGCAACTTTGCTTTGAGGAATTGCCGCAGTTCACTGATTATAGGCGTACAGTCTTGGTGTGCTACCACGTAGGCAACTAAGCGTTTATCACCTAAGGTATCTTCGCGGAGAATGACACAACATGCTTCCACATTACCATGTTGACTCAGTACTGCTTCAATCTCGCCTAACTCAATACGTAATCCACGTATTTTCACTTGATTATCAATGCGCCCTAAGTATTCAATATTGCCATCTGGTAAATAGCGTGCTAAATCCCCAGTTTTGTAAAGGCGGGAATCAGGGTCAGCGTTAAAGGGGTTAGAAATAAATTTCTCTTGTGTCAACTCAGGACGGTTGAGGTAGCCTCTGGCAACGCCAACACCGCCGATGTGCAATTCGCCTGGTACACCCACGGGGACAGGTTGGAGATGGGGATCAAGAATGTAGATTTGGGTATTATGAGCAAAAAGACGACCTATAGGGATAGTTTCTTTGATTTGGTTAATTAACCTGTTTACTTCTAGCTTGTAGGCAGTTAAGCAAACAGTGGTTTCGGTGGGGCCATACAAATTCCAAGCACCAGCACCTTTGTTTGCTAGCTCCAGAGCTAATTTTCGGGGTAAAGCTTCACCACCACAAAGGATTTTCAGCCTTGGATTACCCTGCCAACCTGCCGCTAAAAGAAGGCTCCATGTAGCTGGTGTTGCGTGCATAATTGTAGCCCGATCAACCAGTTTTTCTAACTGCTTCCCGTCTAAGGCTGTTTCACGAGAAGCCAACACCACTTGCCCACCCGCAATTAAAGGAAAGTAAAGTTCCAGTACTGCCATGTCAAAAGAGATCGTTGTAATGGCTAAGAAAATCTCTTGTTCTGTCAATCCGACACACAGGCGCATGGAATGTAAGAAGTTGATTACAGACTTATGGCAAATTTGCACCCCTTTGGGTTTTCCTGTAGACCCGGAAGTGTAGATGACATAAGCCAAATTTTCAGATGTGGCTTCACTGAAGGGATTTGCTTGTGTTTGCCCTGAAATTGTCATCCAGTCTGTATCCAAACATACTACCTGGGTTTGATGTTCGGGAAGTTTTGCTAATAATTCTTCCTGAGTTACTAACACCGGAATTTGAGCATCTGACAACATCAAAGCTATACGTTCAGGTGGATGTGCTGGATCTAAGGGAACGTAAGCCCCGCCTGCTTTGAGAATCGCTAAAAGTCCCACGAGCATATCCAAGGAGCGCTCAACACAAATCCCTACCAGCACCTCGGCTCCCACACCCAATGAGCGCAAGTGATGCGCCAGCTGATTAGCACGAGAATTCAACTGCTCATAAGTTAGTTGTTGGTCTACTCTGCGAGAAGCCTCGGTGCGATCGTCTACAAAAACAACTGCCACAGCGTTGGGAGTACGTTCTACCTGCACCTCAAACAACTGATGTATACAGTGATCCTGGGGATACTCTAGTTGAGTATCATTCCACTCAACTAATAACTGCTGTTGTTCAGATTGCGTGAGTATCGGCAATTGCTCAATACTTTGATGCGGATTAGCCACAATTGCCTCAAGCATTGTCGTAAAATGCCCCAGCATCCGGCTAATCGTCCAATCCTCAAATCGAGTTGTATCGTAGCTGACCTTCAGGCACAATTGCTCACCAGGCCCAGATACAACCGTTAGGGGATAATTTGTTTGTTCAATGCCAGCAAAATTAGAAACTGTCAAACTGCCATTGTTTTCTACAACAGCACTATCCACCGGATAATTCTCAAACACAACAATGCTCTCAAACAAAGACGTACCCCTCGGCACATCACTAACAGCTTGAATCTCAACCAATGAATAATAAGAAAATTGCTCAGATTCTACCTGTTGGTTTTGTAAATCCTTCAACAAAACCAGCAAATCAGTATTTTCTTTAATTTGCACCCGCACAGGCAAAGTATTGATAAATAGCCCTACCATGGACTCCACACCAACCATTGATGGCGGACGTCCAGACACCGTTGCACCAAAAACCACATC
The DNA here is from genome assembly GCA_964246695.1 of uncultured bacterium. Classification (GTDB taxonomy): domain Bacteria; phylum Cyanobacteriota; class Cyanobacteriia; order Cyanobacteriales; family Nostocaceae; genus Stigonema. Next base: position 18,279 of record CAXTSI010000010.1, on the reverse strand, counting down.
TTTTTCACCACTGTAGCGAGACAGCAGCAATGCCCAAGTCGCCTGCACCAGATTATTTAACGTCAATTGATGCTGTCTGACAAAATCCACCACTAATGCTGTTGCTGATACCGTTAACTGAATCTGTTGTTCACTATAGCCAGAATGCTGTTGCCTGTTGGACAATGGTTTATCCACAGTCAACCGTGTGGGAGCGCTAAAACCAATAAGTTTTTCTCGCCAAAATTCTTTAGCTAAATCAAGATTTTGTTGCTGTAACCAAGCAATATAGTTGCGGTAGCTGATGGTTGGTTGTAACTCTAAACTTTGTCCTTGAGAAATTGCTTGATAAAACTTAAACAAGTCTTTCCAAATCAACGGTAATGACCAGCCATCAAGTAATATATGGTGATGACACCAAACAAACTGATAGGTATTATCATCCAATTGCAGCAGATATAGACGTATCAATGGCGCTTGCGACAACTGAAAACCCTCTCGTCGCTGCTCACTAAGAAAAGTTTCTAATTGCGCTTGCTGCTCAATATTCGATAACTCTCGCCAGTCTACAGTATCGATAGTCACGTCTACCTGTCTATACAACACTTGCACAGGCTGGCTCAAAGACTCCCACTCCATAGCCGTGCGGAAGATGGAATGCCTTGCAACCAGCTGCTGCCAAGCTTGTGAAAACGCGCTTACATTCAGGTTTCCTGTGAAAGTGCAAGTTATCTGCTCAAAATATACCCCCTCGTCTGGAGCATACAAACTTTCAAACAGCATCCCCTCTTGCATCGGCGATAAGGGATAAATATCCTCAATATTTTGCCAAGACTTTTTACCTAGTTTGCCTAGTAATGCAAGTTTTGCCAAAACTAAATCCAATTCTCTTTGATTTAATTTGATTAATGGGAAATCTGTTGGGGTATAACCAATGTTTTCCGGTTCTAAACAATGAACAATTAACTCTTGCAAACAAGACACAAATTCTTGGGCAAGATTTTCAATGGTTGTGTGCTGATGGATATTGCTATTGTATATCCAATTTATTTGTAGTTGCTCGTCATTAATGATGGCATTAATATCTATTAGATTTGAGCGTTGACCTTCTAAACTTTGGAATTGTCCGCTGGACTCACTAGCAGGCGATATTAGAGACGATGTATTCAGAATTTGACTAAATTGACCTAGATAATTGAAGCTAATTTGTGCTATTGGAATCGCGGCTAGTTGAGCAGTTATTTCCGGAGCTTGACTCAAATAACGCAATAAGCCGTAGCCAATGCCTTTGTTGGGAATTGCACGTAATTGTTCCTTGACAGATTTTAAAGCATTTCCCAGATTGTCTAATTCTATGGCTTCAAGTTTTAAAATTACTGGAAAAATAGTTGTAAACCAACCGACGGTGCGTGATAAATCTACACCATCGATAATATCTTCCCGCCCATGACCCTCTAAGTTAAACAACACAGACTTAGAATTAGTCCATCTACTCAAAACCAGTACTAAGGCAGTTAACAAGACATCGTTGATCTGAGTTTTATAAGCTTTCGGTACATCTTGCAGCAAGGAATGGGTGTCAGAGGAGTTTAATGACACTGATACTGCACAGGCAGATGCAACCGTGTTTACACCTTGTGCATCTACTGGGATGCTAGTAAAATTTGAGTTTGATGCACTCAACCAATAAGGCAGTTCTGATTTTAAGATATCTGAATTTGCATATTGTGTGAGTTTTTGTGCCCAATCTTTGAAAGCGGTGGTTTTAGCTGGCAGTTGAATGGTATGTCCAAGACTTAGTTGCTCGTACCCTGTCTGCAAATCTTCTAACAATATCCGCCATGACACACCATCTACTACTAAGTGGTGAATGATGATCAGTAATCGTGCCTTTTTGTCACGACCTAACCAAAACAATGCTACTTGCACCAGATTTGATTCTAGGTTCAAACTCGCTTGTAAGTCATTGGCAGTGGTTTCAATTGTCTTTTCTTGCTCAGAGGATGTTTGTGTGGATAAGTCGAAATACGAAATTGCTTTTGGTTCACCAGGTGCAGCGTGAACAGCCTGCCAAGACGATTGTGTTTGCGTAAATCGTAAGCGTAGAGCATCGTGATGAACAAGTAATACAGCCCATACCTGCTCTAATATCTCTAGCTTGATGTCAGATGGTACTGAAACTAGAAATGATTGATTAAAGTGGTGCGGTTGTGGTAATTTCTGTTCAAAAAACCACTGTTGAATTGGTGTTAAAGGTGACGTTCCTGAAACTAATCCTTGTTCTATTTCTAGTACTTTTGTTGTGAGAGCGACTGTGGCTAATTCTGCGATTGTTTGATTGGCAAATAGTTGCTTGAGAGTCAGTTCTATTCTGGCAAGCTTTGCTTTGGCAATGATTTGAATGCTGAGGATGGAATCTCCCCCTAGCTCAAAGAAGTTATCGTTTATGCCTACAGCCTCTACTCTCAAGACTTGTGCCCAAATGGAAGCCAATTTAGTTTCAACTGGGGTGCGCGGTGCTACTAAAGTAGCTTCTATTCCTGTGCGTGATTCTACTACTGGTAGGGCGTGACGGTCTATTTTGCCGTTGGCAGTCAACGGTAGGTAATCCAAAATGACTATAAACGAAGGTACCATGTAGTCTGGTAACTTTTCCTTGAGGAAGTCACGTACTTGGCTGATTGTGGGTGTCTGCTGTGGCTGCGGTACGATGTAGGCGACTAGCCGCTTAGTTTGGCTGATGTCTTCACGAGCTATGACCACTGATGTTTGCACATGTTCATGTTGGCTCAGTGCTGCCTCGATTTCACCAAGTTCGATGCGGAACCCCCGGATTTTTACTTGGTTATCAATGCGCCCCAGGTATTCTATGTTGCCATCGGGTAAATACCTTGCCAAATCCCCCGTCTTATATAATTTTGAATTTTGAATTTTGAATTTTGAATTATCAAAGGGGTTAGGGATAAATTTTTCTTGTGTTAACTCACTTCGGTTGAGGTAGCCTCTTGCTAACCCAACACCAGCAATGTGGAGTTCTCCCGGTACACCCACAGGCACTGGTTGCAGATACTTGTCTAAGATGTAGACTTGGGTATTGGCAATCGGACGCCCAATACTCGGTGATATCTGCTGCCCGGTAACAGATACCACACCAGAAGTTGTGACTACAGTGTTCTCCGTTGGCCCGTAATTATTCACTACTTCAAATGATACTGGCACTGATGGATACTGATGAAGCTTATCCCCTCCAATCAGCATGTAACGCAAAGCTAACCTTTCCGTAGTCCATTCCAATAACAATAACTCTTGTGCCACAGGTGTTGGCACAAAAGTCATAGTAATCTGCTGCGATATCAACCAGTCTCGTAGATTTACTGGCGAGGTCACTAGTTCAGATTTGACTAAGTGGATACTTGCTCCTACTGTCAGATAAGGCCATATTTCCCATACCGCAGCGTCAAATCCTGTTCCTGCCAGTTGGGTGGCGTTATCTAATGAAGTGATTTGAAAAGTACGCTGATGCCAATTCACTAAATTTAACAATCCTTCGTAGGCAATCAGCACTCCCTTGGGTGTTCCTGTTGAACCGCTAGTGTAAATCACATAAGCTAAGTTATTCGTTTGTACAACAGTGACAAGATTATCATCACTGAACTGACTAATCAACTGCCAGTGGCTATCTAAACAAACGACTTGTCCAGTATGTTCAGCTAATTTCTCAACTAGATGCTGTTGGGTAAGTAGCACGGAAACTTCAGCATCTTCTAACATGAATAACATACGATCTTGGGGATAATTCGGGTCTAGTGGCACATAAGCCCCACCCGCCTTGAGAATGCCCAATAGTCCTACTACCATTTCAACAGAGCGCTCTACACATATCCCTACCAGCACATCTGCTCCCACTCCTAATGAGCGCAAGTAATGCGCTAACTGGTTAGCACGACTATTAAGCAGATCGTAGGTTAGTTGTTAATCCTCAAACACCACTGCTACTGCATCTGGAGTCCTCAAAGACTGCTCCTCAAATAACTGATGGATGCACTTATCTTGGGGATAATCTACTTGTGTATCATTCCACTCTACTAAATAATGTTGCTCAACTGTTGTTAGCAGTGGTAATTGTGAAATTTGCTGTTCTGGGTTAGCAATAATACCTTCAAGCAATGTCACAAAATGACCGGTCATTCGCTCAATAGTACTAGCATCAAACAAGTCAGTGTTGTACTCCCATACTCCTATTAGACCAGTGGCAGTTTTCTGCATAATCAAAGTTAAATCAAACTTTGAATTTGCGCCTTTTATTGGCACTGGACTGACAGTTAGCCCAGTCAACTCTACTTCAGACATGGGCGCATTCTGGAGGGCAAACATTACCTGGAACAGTGGTGTATGGCTGAGATCCCTTTCTAGCTGCAATGCTTCTACCAGCATTTCAAAAGGCAAGTGCTGATGAGCATACGCGGACAACGCTACTTCTCGCACGCGCTCCAACATCTGCAAAAAACTTGGGTTGTCTGCCAGGTTGGTACGCATGACTAGGGTATTGACAAAAAAGCCAATTAACCCTTCTATTTCACTGCGATCGCGGTTGGCAATTGGTGTCCCTACCAAAATATCTTCTGTACCTGTGTAGCGGTAAAGCAGGGTATCAAATGCTGCCAACAGCGTCATGAACAGGGTACAACCTTGCTCAAAGCTTAGTTTTGTCAGCTTAGCCGTTAGCTCAAAAGAAAGTGCAAAATCAAGATTTGCGCCAGCAAAAGTCTGCTCAGCAGGTCTTGGCCGGTCTGTGGGTAGGGACAACAAAGCTGGTGCTCCTGCGAGTTGTTGTTGCCAGTAACTCAATTGGCTTTGTAATACATCCCCTTGTAACCACTGTCTTTGCCATAGTGCAAAGTCTGCGTACTGAATCGGCAGTGGTGTTAAAGGTGACTGCCGATCTTGAGAATAAGCATTATACAGTACTGCTAGTTCAGAGACAAACACACCCATCGACCAGCCATCAGAGACAATGTGGTGCATACACAGTAATAATACATGTTCTGTCTCCGACTGCACTAGTAATTTTGCCCTGACCAATGCTTGTTTTGCTAGATCAAAGGGTTGTTGCGCTAATTGCTGTGTTAGTGTTTCTTGCTCGCTTGTTGTCAGATTTTCGCACTCAACAACTGAAAGTGTCCAATTCGCGGCTGTTTGAATGATTTGATTCGGTTTTCCATCAACCATGACGAAGTTAGTGCGTAACGCTTCGTGGCGATGAATAATTTCTCGCAAGCTTTGTTGTAGCGCAGTTGGATTAAGAGTTCCCACTAGACGCAAAGCTATGGGTAAGTTGTAGGAGGCACTGTTAGGATTTAACTTGTCTAAAAACCAGAGCCGTGTTTGGGCAAATGACAGTGGTAATTGAGCATCCCTTGACCTGGGTAAGATTGGTGGTGCTGTTAGGTCTAAATTTTGTTGCTGTAACTGTTGAATGGTTTGGGACAATTCGGCAATTGTGGGTGCAGCAAATAAACTCCGCAATGGTAATTCTACGACTAAGCTGGTACGCACGCGGGAAACCAGTTGGGTTGCTAGTAGCGAATGTCCTCCAAGTTCAAAGAAATTATCATGTATGCCCACAAGCTCCACTTTCAGCACTTGCGCCCAAATGAGTGCCAGCATTTCTTCGATTGGATTACGTGGAGCAACATACTTGTCCGATAATTGGCTTTGTAAATCAGGTGCGGGCAATGCGCGGCGGTCTAGTTTACCGTTGGGTGTAAGCGGCAAAGCGTCCAAGATGACTATTGCACTTGGAACCATATACTCTGGTAATTTTTCTTTCAAGAACCTACGCACTTCGCTAACTTTCAGTGTCTGCTCTTGTTTAGGCACAATGTAAGCAACTAGACGTTTATCACCTCTGTTATCTTCGCGGACGATCGCACAAGATGCCTGCACATTACCCAGTTGGCTCAGTACTGCTTCAATTTCGCCCAACTCAATGCGGAAACCACGAATTTTAACTTGATTGTCTACGCGCCCTAAGTATTCTATGTTGCCATCGGGCAAATAACGTGCTAAATCCCCTGTTTTATAAAGTCGTTCAGAATTAGAGGATTCCCCCCTGCTCCCTGCTAAGAGATCCCTGCTGCCTCTAAAAGGATTAGGGATGAATTTTTGTTGTGTTAACTCTGGTTGCTTAAAGTAGCCTTGCGCTAAAAGGATACCAGCAATGTAAACTTCTCCTGGTACACCAACGGGTACAGGCTGTAAATATTTATCTAAAATATATATCTGTGTATTGGCAATAGGCCGCCCAATCGCAGGCAGTAGCGGCCAAGTCTTTGGTGAATTAGGCAAAGTAAAACTGGTGGCTAAATGGGTTTCTGATGGCCCATAGTGATTGTGCAAAGTACAATCGTTCAATTTGCTCAACCACTCACAAATAGCCCCAGTAATCTGCAACTGTTCTCCAGCAGTAATGATTTCCCCCAAATGGCTATTAACTATTTCATTCCCAACAGCCACCTCGGCAAGTTGCTGTAAGGCAACAAAGGGGAGAAACATTCTCTGTATTGCTTTTTCTTGAAGAAAACCTAACAAAGCTGATGGATCTCGGCGTAATTCCTCCCCGATTAAGAATAATCTGCCTCCAGAACACCAGGTAGTGAAGATTTCTTGGAAGGATACATCGAAGCTAATCGAAGCAAATTGCAGGGTTTTTGCTCCACGAGTAATTTTCAAATTATCCCGATGCCACAAGATCAGATTGCAAACAGCAAGCTGAGTCATGGCTATACCTTTAGGTTGACCTGTAGAACCAGAAGTATAAATTATATAAGCTAAGTTATTTGCTTGTGCGTTAGAGATAAGATTATCCTGGCTGCACTGGGAAATCACTCCAGCGTCAGTATCCAAACAAACAAGTTTTGCTTGATGCTGGGGTAGTCTATCTAAAAGTGAGTGCTGGGTTAGTAAGACCTTAACTTGAGTATCTTCTAAAATAAAGCTCAACCGACCGATGGGATACTCTGGGTCAAGTGGCACATAAGCAGCACCCGCTTTGAGAATTCCCAACAGTCCTACGACCATCTCTAAAGAACGTTCTACACAAAGACCGACTAAGACATCCGCTCCCACACCACTAGACCGCAAGTAGTGTGCCAACTGGTTAGCACGGCAGTTTAATTCATAGTAAGTAAGTTGTTGATTTACTCTCCGATAAGCCTCACTGCGCTCGTCTACATACTCCACTGCCACAGCATCTGGGGTACGCTCCACCTGCTCCTCAAACAGCTGATGGATGCGCTTATCCAATGGATAAGCCACACGTGTATCGTTCCACTCCAGTAATAACTGGCGTTGCTCAGTGTCTGTCAGCAGGGGCAATTGTGAAATTTGCTGTTCTGGGTTAGCAATAATACCTTCAAGCAATGTCACAAAATGACCAGTCATTCGCTCAATGGTACTAGCATCAAACAAGTCAGTGTTGTACTCCCACACCCCTGCCAGCCCAGTGGAAGTGTTCTGCATAATTAAAGTTAAATCAAACCTTGAAGTTATACCTTTTATTGGCAAATCACTGATAGTTAATCCAGTCAGTTCTACTCCAGATGTGGGCGCATTCTGGAGGGCAAACATTACCTGGAACACCGGTGTATAACTGAGATCCCGTTCTGGCTGCAATGCTTCTACCAGCATTTCAAAAGGTAAATGCTGATGAGAGTAAGCCTCCATTGTCATTTCACGAACACGACCCAATAGCTGCAAAAAACTGGGGTTGCCTGCCAAGTTGGTACGCATGACTAAGGTATTGACAAAAAAGCCAATTAACCCTTCTATTTCACTGCGATCGCGGTTTGCAATTGGTGTCCCTACCAAAATATCTTCTGTACCTGTGTAGCGGTAAAGCAGGGTATCAAATGCTGCCAACAGCGTCATGAACAGGGTACAACCTTGCTCAAAGCTTAGTTTTGTCAGCTTAGCCGTTAGCTCAAAAGAAAGTGCAAAATCAAGATTTGCGCCAGCAAAAGTCTGCTCAGCAGGTCTTGGCCGGTCTGTGGGTAGGGACAACAAAGCTGGTGCTCCTGCGAGTTGTTGTTGCCAGTAACTCAATTGGCTTTGTAATACATCCCCTTGTAACCACTGTCTTTGCCATAGTGCAAAGTCTGCGTACTGAATCGGCAGTGGTGTTAAAGGCGACTGCTGACCTTGAGAATAAGCATTATACAGTGCTGCTAGTTCAGAGACAAACACACCCATCGACCAGCCATCAGAGATAATGTGGTGCATACACAGTAATAATACATGTTCTGTCTCCGACTGCACTACTAGTGTCGCTCTTACTAATGGTTGCGTTGCCAAATCAAAGGGCTGAATCGCTTGCTGTTGCTCTAATTGTTGTAAACCTATTTCTTGTTCGGTTAAGGGTAAATGCTTTAAATCAACAATTGATAGTGTCCAATTTGTTGCTGTTTGAATGATTTGTGAAGGTTTTCCATCAATTGTGATGAAATTAGTGCGTAAGGCTTCGTGGCGAGCAATTATTTCATGTAAGCTTTGTTCTAATGCAGCAACTGCAAGAGTTCCTGCTAAACGCAAAGCTATGGGCATGTTGTAGAAGGGACTGTCTGGCTCGAATTGGTCTAAAAACCATAAACGCTGTTGAGCATAAGACAATGCTAATTCTGCATTCTCTACCCGCCTTAAGATAGGTGGTGCAGACAGTTCTAAGTTTTGTTGCAACAGGTGCTCAAGCACTCCAGCCAATTCTGCTACTGTTGGTTTTGCAAATAACTCACGCAGTGGTAGCTCCACTTTGAAGATGTTGCGGATTCGTGAAACTAGTTGTGTTACTAGTAGCGAATGTCCTCCTAGTTCAAAGAAGTTATTATAAATCCCCACTTGCTCTACTTTCAGGACTTGCGCCCATATCTGTGCCAGTATTTCTTCAATAGGGGTGCGTGGGGCTACATACTTTTCTAGCTGTGTGCTGTCTAACTCTGGTTTTGGTAGTGCGCGTCGGTCTACTTTACCGTTAGCTGTCAGAGGTAAGGACTCCATCACCACAAAAGCTTGGGGTACCATATAGTTTGGTAACTGGTTGGCGAGGAAGGAGCGCAGTTGTTGGGCTGTTGAAGATTGTCCTGCCTTTGGCACTACGTAAGCCACTAAACGTTTATCGTCAAGTTCATCCTCTCGTACTACCACGACACTTTCCCACACGGCTTGGTGTTGTGCTAGTAATGCTTCAATTTCTCCCAATTCTATACGGAAGCCCCTAATTTTAATTTGGTGGTCTACTCTCCCTAAATACTCTAACTCTCCATTAGGCAGATAACGTGCTAAGTCACCTGTTTTGTATAGTCGTGCTTGGGGATTATTGTTAAAAGGATTAGAAATAAAACGTTGTTGAGTCAGTTCAGGGCGGTTGAGGTAGCCACGTGCTACCCCACCACCACTAACATACATCTCGCCTGGGATACCGATAGGTACTGGTTGTAGATGTTCATCCAGCACATACACTTGTAAGTCCCGAATAGGACGACCAATAACGCTGGCTGTACCATTCAAATCCGCTTTGTTCAGTGGACGAAAAGTGACATGTACAGTGGTTTCGGTGATCCCGTACATGTTCACTAACTGAGGTAATTGGTCGCCGTGTTGGTCAAACCAAGTCTGCAAACTTGACAGTTCTAAGGCTTCTCCACCAAATATAACCAGGCGCAACTTCAATTCACTACCAGTTGTTATTGCCTGTTCGGCTTGAATTAACTGACGGAAAGCAGAAGGTGTCTGATTAAGAATTGTTACTTTTTCTTGACACAGTAATTTATAGAAGGATTCGGGCGATCGCGTCACCAGGTAAGGCACTACTACTAGTGTTCCTCCGTACAACAAAGCACCCCAAATTTCCCATACTGAAAAATCGAAGGCGTATGAGTGGAATAGTGTCCACACATCTTGAGTGTTGAAGTTATACCAACAATTTGTATGTTCAAATAGACGAATTACATTGCAGTGGTTGATTAAAACGCCTTTCGGTTTTCCTGTAGAACCTGAAGTATATATGACGTACGCTAGGTTACTAGCTTGCATCCTGGTGATTGGATTTTTCTCATTGAATTGAGAAATAACGTGCCAGTCAGTATCCAAACACACAAGATTATCTTGATGAAACGGTAGTCTGTTGAGGAGTGAGTGTTGGGTTAACAGCACCGAAACTTCAGCATCTTCTACCATGAAGCTCAAGCGCTCAGTAGGATATTCAGGGTCAAGGGGTACATAAGCGCCGCCCGCTTTAAGAATACCCAAAATTCCCACGATCATTTCTAAAGATCGTTCTACACAAATACCAACCAGGGTATCTGGTTTAATATCTAAAGATTCCAAGTAATGAGCTAATTGGTTAGCACGACAATTCAACTGGTGGTAGGTTAGTTGTTTATCCTCAAATACCACCGCCACTGCATCTGGGGTGCGCTCAACTTGTTCCTCAAACAACCGATGAATACACTTATCTTGGGGATCATCAAAGAATGTATTATTCCACTCGACTAATAACTGCTGTTGCTCAATTTCTGTCAACAGAGGTAATTGGGAAATCGGCTTTTGAGGGTCGGCTACAATTCCTTCCAGTAGTGTGACAAAATGACTTGTCATCCGCTCAATGGTGCTAGAGTCAAATAAGTCAGTACTGTATTCCCACACACCCACTAGTCCCGATGTGGTGTTCTCCATTGCTAAAGTTAGATCAAACTTTGCGCTTCCCCTTTCGATGGGCAATGAACTGACACTTAACCCAGTCAACTGGACTTGCGATCTGGGGGCATTCTGGAGGACAAACATCACTTGAAACAATGGACTATAGCTGAGGTCGCGTTGTGGCTGCAACGCTTCCACCAATATTTCAAAGGGCAAGTCCTGATGAGCGTATCCGCCTAAACAAGTTTCCCGAATGCTAAGGAGTAATTCGTTAAAACTGCGATCGCCTAATACATCTGTCCTAATCACTAATGTATTGACAAAAAAGCCAATTAACCCTTCTATTTCCGAACGATTGCGGTTTGCAATGGGTGTTCCTACTGAAATATCTGATTGCCCTGTGTAGCGATAGATTAGGGTATCAAATGCTGCCAACAAGGTCATGAACAAGGTTACACCTTGTTGCTGACTGAGTTTTGTTAACTTATCAGTCAGTTCAAGCGAAAGTGCAAACTTTTGATGTGCGCCAACGAAAGTCAGTACTGCTGGTCTGGGTCGGTCTGTGGGTAGGGACAATAAAGCTGGTGCATCAGCGAGTTGTTGTTCCCAGTAATTCAATTGGCTTTGTAGTACATCCCCAGCCAACCAGTTTCTTTGCCAAATTGCGAAATCTGCATACTGAATTGGCAAGGGTGCTAAAGGTGACGGCTGACCTTGAGCATAAGCATTGTATAGTGCTGCTAACTCCTGAACAAACACATCCATTGACCAGCCATCAGAGACAATGTGGTGCATACACACCAATAAAATCTGTTCTGTAGAAGACAGCAATATTAATGTGGCTCTGACTAACCTATCTGTTGCTAGTTCAAAAGGTTGGAGTGCTTGTTGTTGTACTAATTGCTGTGCAGTAATTTCCTTTTCGTTGGTGGATAAATGCTTTAAATCAACAACTGATACTATTAAGAGTTCCCTATCGTGATGGAGATCGCCCTGACTTTTGACTTTTGACTTTTGACGAACCCGAAGGGGTTGACGGGGGCTGATCTCACCTGTTCCCTCTTTCCTAATAACTTGTGTTGCTTGTCCATCAACTGTGATGAAGTTGGTGCTTAATGCTTCATGACGGGCAATTATTTCAATTAGGCTTTGTTCTAAGGCTGTAACTTGGAGAGTTCCAACTAAACGCAAAGCCATAGGAATATTGTATAGGGCGCTGTTGGGCTGATACTGGTCTAAAAACCATAAACGTTGTTGAGCAAATGACAGTGGTAATTCTGCATTCTCTGACCGCCTTGAGATAGGCTCTGTAGAGAGTTCGCCTTTTTGTGGCTGTAACTGCTCAATGGCTGTTGCTAATTCTGCCACTGTCGCTGCTACAAATAGGCGATTCAAGGGTAATTCTACTTGGAAAACGTTGCGAATGCGTGAAACCACTTGTGTTGCTAGTAGCGAGTGCCCCCCAAGTTCAAAGAAGTTATCATGAATGCCGATTTGCTCTACTTTGAGGACTTGTGTCCAAATTTGTGCTAACAGTTCTTCAATTGGGGTGCGTGGGGCGACATATTTTTCTACCAGTATGCTGTCTAAGTCTGGTGCTGGTAAAGCGCGGCGGTCGATTTTACCGTTGGGAGTCAGAGGTAAAGACTCTAGAATGACGATCGCACCCGGTATCATGTATTCTGGTAGCTTGGTTTTGAGGAAGCTACGCAGTTCGCCTATTGTGGGTGTCGGTTGCGCTTGGGGTACAATGTAAGCTACTATACCTTTGCCACCGACGATATCTTCGCGGGCGATCGCTACAACCGAGTTAATCTGAGGATGTTGACCCAGGACAGTTTCAATTTCTCCCAACTCAATGCGGAAGCCTCGAACTTTCACCTGATTGTCAGTACGTCCTATGTATTCAATATTGCTATCAGGTAAATAACGGGCTAAATCCCCTGTTTTATATAATAAACTTGAATTATCAAACGGACTGGAGATAAATCTCTCATTAGTCAACTCTGGGCGGTTGAGATAGCCTTGTGCTAATCCTACGCCCCCAATATACAATTCTCCTACTACACCAACAGGTACAGGTTGTAAGTTGTGGTCAAGAATGTAAGTTTGTGTATTGGCAATTGCTCGACCAATGGGAATTGTTGTCGCTGTCGTTGCTAAGTTCTCTACTAAATACCAAGTAGAAAACGTGGTATTTTCTGTTGGACCATAGACATGAAGTAAGTATTGGGGTGCGCCTTTATCTAGGACTTCTTGCACCCATCTGGTATCAACGGATTCACCACCAAATAATAGATATTTTAAAGAACTAAATGCTTGCGGTACTAAACTAGCTAATTGATTAAATAAAGCTGTGGTTAGGAATAAAATACTCACCTCATACTCTTGCAGATTGACTGCAATTTGGGGTGAAAGTAATACAGATTTAGCGATAATGACTAGCATAGCCCCATTGAGCAATGCTCCCCAAATTTCAAAGGTAGCTGCATCAAATGCAATATTTGCCGCCTGCGCAATGCGGTCATCTGCTGTTAACTGTATGTAGTTAGTATTTAATACTAGTCGATTTACAGCCTGATGATTAACGACTACGCCTTTGGGTGTACCGGTAGAACCGGAGGTGTAAATTACATAGGCTGGGTTTTCTGCATTGACGGTGCTATTGAGATTATCTTGATTCTCCAGAGATATGCTTTGCCAGTCTGCATCTAAGCAAATGACACGAGCTTGATGTTGGGGAAGAAACTCTAGTAATTTCGCTTGCGTCAATAGTATTTTGACCTGAGTGTCTTGCAGCATGAAGCTTAAGCGTTCAGATGGATACTCAGGGTCAAATGGGACGTAAGCTCCTCCAGCTTTGAGAATACCAAGTAAACCAACAATCATTAAGGGTGAGCGATCAACACACAATCCCACTAGCTCAGAGGTTTCTACACCCAATGATTGTAAGTGATGTGCCAATTGGTTAGCACGACAATTTAATTGGTGGTAGGTGAGTTGGTGAGAAGCCTCGCTGCGCTCGTCTACAAACACCACCGCCACTGCATCCGGGGTACGCGCTACCTGTTCCTCAAACAATTGATGAATACATTTATCAGAGGGATAGTCTACCTGTGTATCATTCCAAGCCAGCAACAACTGCTGCTGCTCAACTTCTGCTAGCAGAGGTAATTGCCAAATCTGTTTTTCAGGATCGGCGACAATACCTGAGAGCAAGGTCACAAAATGTCCTGCTATCCGCTCAATTGTCGTTGCTTCAAACAAGTCAGTATTGTATTGCCAGCAAAGTTGCAACACTCCCCCAGCTTCCATCACCATTAAATTCAAATCCCAGTCTGCACCGCGTTGATGTCCGAGCAAGTATGGCTCCATCTGAAGCACTTGTTCTTGAATGTGCAATGAATTTTCTTTCACTTCACACCAACGTTGTCTTTGCCAAGTGAAACTAACTTGACACAAAGGAGGACGACTTGGATCTCGCTTTTGCTGAAGTTTTTCTGCTAGAAGATCAAAAGGGTAATCTTGATACTTTTGGGCTTCTTTAACTGTCTTGCTGATTTGAGCGAGAAATTCTCTGAATGTGGCGTTTTCCTGTACAGCAGTTCGTAAAACAATTAAGTTAACGAAGTAGCCAACAGTGTCTTTAAACTTTCCACCCCCACGACCTCTCATTGGGCTACCTACAAGGATGTCCTGCTGATTGGTATAGCGGTAAAGTAGGACGTAAAATGCTGCTAGCAGAATCCCATAAGAACTTGTTCCAGAAGCTAGAGCTAGGTGCTTAAGTTTTTGAACTAACTGTTCATCTAACGGTAAAAGATATGACGCACCTTGATAAGTCTGTACTGGGGGGCGAGGTTTGTCTGCAAGCAAATTCAAAATTGGCAATTCGCCAGCTAATTGTTCTTGCCAGTATTGCCACAGTTTTTCTCCCCTCGAACTGGATAGCATTTCTGACTGCCAGCGGACAAACTCTAGATAAGATTTATTCTTGGTCGAAGAATCTGCGGCGGCTTCTGTCTGCTCTTGACTAGTTTGCTCAATTTCCGTAGCATACAAAGCTTGAAATTCATCCAGCAGTAAATCAAAAGACCACATATCACCTGCAATGTGGTGCATTGTTAGCAAGAGAATGTGTTCTTTGGCTGAGCGAGTAAATAAATTCACCCTCAAAACTGAATCTTTTTCTAAGTTAAAAGGGCGGTCAGTTATAGCAAATATTTTCTCTTTTAAGTGGTCTTCACTCCAATTTGTGGCATCTATTACCTCAACATTAAATTTCTGTTGTTGATTAACTTGCTGAACGGGTTTGCCTTCATGACTGGTATATGTGGTTCGGAGAATAGGATGGTGTTCAATAATTTTTTCCCATACACGATTGACAGCAGTAATATTTAAATAAGAATTTATTTTTACGGTAATAAATATATTATAAGCAACGCTCTCTGGAGCAATTTGGTAGATAAACCACATTGCTTCTTGACCATAAGAGAGTGGGTAACTTGTTTTTACAATTTTATTCATGATAATTCCTTAAAATCCTGACAATCTTGGTTAGAACAATACAAAGTAAATATATTTTGATAAGAGCATCAGCACTATGTTCAGAAACTGGTAGGCTGTCAGATGCCTCTGAAGTTAATCGTGGCTTACTTAGTCCGAGTGCCAGAATTCCTCCGGTTGAACTACCAGCAAATCGAATCAACTAAAAATTGGCTTTTGTGTCTGCTTTTCAATTTCTGCGAGGATGATTGCGGGAATAATGCCACGAATACCGCCTCAATCAATAGCAGGTATTTTATATTTGGGATTGGCTGTTGTATTCATAGTTTCTCGCGATCGCTCCTCAATGAATGTTTGCGGTTATTCCTGCTGTTGTATCCTGACCACAACTTCGCTTACCTTACCTTACCATAGACTTCTGATCGGGAAAGATCAATTTTTAATTAAACTCGTTTTTTTAAAGAATACGCTTAACTTCATCTGAGAAATAATCTCAGCTTCATCAACAAAATGCAATGGCAGTTAAGACAGTTAGAATCATTAATGAATAATAATTACTAACTGTGAAAAACAGTGGTTGACGGAAAAAATCGGTGAGCAGAACAAGAAAAAAGATTTGTCGGAGCGATCATCAACAATCATGCCAGTATCTTGGAGGGCTTGTATCCCTTTTTTGAATTTTGAATTGGAGCAAAGCGACGAGTCATATTAAGTAGTTGGACAAGTGCAATTCACTCACAAGGAATCGCACTTGTCCAACTACTTAAGCTCCCCCTGCTCCTCAATCAACTCATAGCAATCGCTTCCATCTGACTAAGCAACTGTTCTAGCTGCTGGGTTTTGATTGGGTCACTCCAAAGCATCTGGTTTTTCTTTGCCATCTGAAGCGTCTTCGTCAAGCGTTGCTTGAGGCTGACAGCTTCGGAGGATGCTTTTGTCATCTCATTCGATACTTTCACTCGTTGCTTGATTTCCGAAAGGCTCAGGGAATAGCTAATTGCTTCTTCTAGCAGATGTTGTCGGGGAGCTTCGTCTTTGACACTAGCAATCAAAATCCCTTTAGTATAATGAATTTTGCCCTGACGAATTGCGTTCAAGATCTCTACTGGTTTTTTGCACAAAGGAAGTCGAGTGGCGACGAACGATTGCCAAGTGATTCGCCCCAATGACTCAAATATCTGTTGCACAAGTACAGCTTCTGGGCTAACCAAAACGTTTTGGTTAATACTTCCTTTTGTGGCGTTATTCATGCGATAAAGAAAACTCACAACCTCTTCTGTGTGATATCCCAGTTTAATTGCCAGGAATCGCAGAGTATTATCTAACTCTTCTAAAGCACTGAAATCTCGGCGATTTATATTTTCCGATATTGCTGCGTGGAAAGCGTTAACTCATATCTTGCACCAGCATCAAAAACCGGGTTTCTTGCAAATATTGAAGGCTGAAGCCCTTTATTAATCGTTGAGAAACCCGGTTTTTTAGGTCTTATTGAGAATGGTGCAAGATCTGAGTTAAGGTCATCCCAATCAAAAACCTTGACTGGAACCGTATCCAGTCCCACAATCACTGCCGCTTTCAGACGCCGAAGTCCCGCAACCAGCTCATATTTTCCTGGCTGACTCGGGTGGGGGCGAACCCATAGAGGGGAAAGAATTCCGTTAGGCTTGATATCTGAGAGTGCCCATTTTTGTAGCTCTTGTGGCTCATAATCATGCCGGATTGGCTTGCCATCGGGAACAAATGTAAATGTGCAAACAATTTCGCTACAGTTGATAACTTGTTCTATTGAGTCTACTATTCCTGCCGCCACACCCAAAGGGTCAATATTGTGGATTTCAAGATTTTTGACACTAAACATGCTCACAGATCACCCAAAACCTTACAAGTGAAAATTTTCACATTTTTTGTCAGACTTTGTGCGGTTAATATCAGATTTTTATCAGAACACATGCCCGATCGCCTTCAAAAAATTATCGATCATTAGCATAGGCAGTAATTATTTCGTTTAGTATCTTCCCTGAATTTTATATTCTTGGAGATAATTTTGTCAAACAGAATACATCTGTGTTTGAGTCAGAATGAGCGCATGAATTCTGTACGACTGGCAAACTCGTAAGGGTCATGTTCGTTACCCCCATGAGCGACTAACTCAATACAGTTCAGTTAAGCACGAGATCAGAAACCCGGTTTCTTGGAGAAACCGGGTTTCTTATTTTCGCTCTTTCCGAGCAGTATTGGGTTGTAAACAACGCACAATTAATTTCTGGAGATGTCCTATGGACTTACGCACGCTCCACGAATTCTTGGCGCACAAGAGCGTCTTGGTGAACCAGCGCGCATGAGGCGGGTTTCCCGCCGTAGGCGACTGGTGATAGCGAAGCGTTAGCGACGTAAGCGTTGCGGTAGCGATAGCGAAGCGATCTTCGGGTACCCCCGCGTCGGGACGAGCGCTACTGAGCGTCACCCGAAGGGCGGTTCGATAAATCAGGGTTTCTGGCAATTTTTGCGTAAGTCCTGGTCCAATTCAATTGGGACCGTTGTGTGAAATCATCACCATTACTAATGAAACTTAATATTAATGCTGAAAGTATTTGTGAACTGCTACTATAATTGTTGTACCTATGAGACTTTTCTTCCCTAACTTGTAAGTGGGGAGTAGGGAGTGGGGAATGGGGAACTTGATGCCCCCACGGAGTGGGGTAACTCACATCTTACACCTGACGACTGTAAGTCGCGGCTACACAGACAAAACCCGCCTTCGCGGGTTTCAAACCCTTGATTTTCCGTAAGTCCGCGTAGGCGGACTTAGTTTGTATAGCCGCGAATTCTATTCGTTAGGGGCTGGTGCAAGATCTGAGGTAAAGCACTACTTTCGTGCTGGGCGGTGAAATTTGTTTCATTGGGGCTGCCTTACAAGAAGATTTGTCACATAAATATCAATGCATTCGGATCGGAATGTCTACTAGACAATTGGGAGTAATTAAGTAGGTTGGCGCAAATAAACCTAACTATGTTAACTTCTGTTAAGATGCTTCAAGCCTACTAACAACGTAACCGTTCAGGGGGGAGTGCCCTGGAACATACCCATTGCCTAATTAATCG
>CAXTSI010000009.1:19480-43777 GCA_964246695.1 uncultured bacterium | reverse complement strand
CGGTTGGTCATGGCATCCAGAATAATTGCCTACCCCGAATTATTGAGGGGATACCAGGTGAAGACTATGGGGGGGAAAGATCCCTTGTTTTATGGTAGCTAGGGAGAGGCAAGTTGAGACAGCAAAATTACCCATAGACTAGGGACACTCTCAATACGGTTCGGATGAACACCCAGACAGAAACCCGGTTTCTCCGCCCGCGAACTGGCAGAAAATTATTCGTAGTGATACCGACAAGCGAGAAAATCAATCTGAGTGTTTTGCACCCGATAGACAAGCCCAGGACTTACGCAAAAATTGCCAAAAAGCTTAATTGATCGAACCGCCAAGACAAGGCAGCGCGCATGAGGAGGGTTTCCCGACCTAGGCGACTGCCGTGCCTTCGCGCAGCGTCTCCGACAGGAGAAGAACGCCAAGAATTCGTAGAGTGTGCGTAAGTCCTAAAGCCGATGCTCTAAATCAATTCGCCGCGACCAAATATCTGCATCCATATATTTCAATGCTTCAGGTTTACCAACACCCTCAAACGGGTCCTGCATGACAGCCGTAACCAAATCCAAAATTCTCGATGCTTTCTGAAAATCTTGCTTGAACCACCAAGCTAAATCTTCTTTGAATTTAGAACTAAAACCAGGACTTCGATTAACAACAACCGGCTTAATTTCATCAGGTTGGGCATTATTTTTCTTCTTTTTGCTCAATCCCCAACTCCTGCTGAAGTTCTGCCATAGTTTGAGATTGGATCTTTCCTGTTTTCGACTCCTCTATTGCATCCAGTAACCGACGGGCATTCGCAGGCGATGTCTAACGACAAGCCGCGCCGCGTCTACGCAAAAGATAAACCGTCTCCAGCAAACTCACCAAATCTGACTCAGCAATTCCCGGCTACATTTTCACCATCACGACGGTTGACGATATACACCTGATGATTTTCTACTACCAGTTCTAACAACTTAAAAAAGTCATTTCTCGCATCGGTTGGGGATGTAATTTTGTAGGAAAACATTACTTTATGTACAGAAACCTGTACATACATTATAAACTATCAATCATCTTGCAATAGTCCCTCTGGGAATTAAATTCCCCAGTACATATAGCAATCCTATTTGATTTGTGAGAAAATACTGATCCTCAGAAACCCGGTATCTTGAAGATACCGGGTTTCTTTGCTCCCACCTATCCTTAGCTCAAGCGTATTGGGGCATAGGGCATGTGGATGCTGCTCACCAAAGTCAGATCTAGCTCTTGCATCAATTGTTACGAAAGATGTGACTTATGCACAGCACCAATTGGGGGGTTTATTGATTATGTGTTGTTGTTATCAATCTATTTCTAGGTCGTTTTCATCATTAAGTTGTTGATCGTTGAGATTTTCCATTTGAATTGAAGTTGTGATTTCATCCTTAATGAATTTTATTTTCTGGAAGTCCTTGAAGGAATTCCGCATCTTCTCAAAAAGCTTGAGCAAGAACTGCTTCTGTTTTTTTGTAACTTCCAAATCATTGAGTGTCTTTTGCAAAGAGGCTGTCTGCTGTTGTGTTGTTGCAAGCAATTTAACTTGCTCAAGTGCTACCCCAAGTTGGGCTGCGATCAGACCGAGGAATTGAATATCAGATGAATCCCAATGGCGGGGCGCTGAATGTTGATAAGCAACTAGCAAACCCCAGAGTTTTTGTCCGACAAAGATAGGAGCGCTTACAAACGCTTTGATATGAAATTGCTCTAATATGTCAATATCACAGGCAGAAAATTCCATTTGATAAATATCATCGACACCGAATGCTTGATGATATCTGTAGCGTTCTCCTTGTGTTTGTTGTCGATAAGTCTCGTTCCAAACCGTATTGATGCCGATCTCGTCTAAATCTGACCACTCTGGGTTACTCACCTCGATCTTACCCACAAATTCACCACCCCAATCATTATCGAAACAATAAACACTCACGCGCTGCACTTGCAGTAATTGATAAACTTTTTGGCTGGTGGTTTTAAAAATTGTCCCTATATCAACAGAGTCTCGCATTAGGGCAATCACCTCCGAGAGCGCTTGTTGTTGTTTGATTGACTGTTCTAACTTGGTCGTGTCAGGCTGTACTTGATTCCTAGCATTGTTAACAAGCATGTGTATCTTTCGATATTGCTCGTTTTCGTGGATTGCAAAGGCAAATTGTGAACCCAACTGTTGTGCTAATTTAATGTCTTCGTCACTCCACTCACGAACTTGTGATGTTTTCAATTCTTGCCAAACCTCAAACGATTGACGGGGATACAGTTGTCGTCCATCAGGGTCAACCTCACCAGCCCAAAGAATTTTTGTTTCAAATTCGTCTCTAAAAATACTTAAATATCCCAGCAATTGTTGACGATAATGCAGCGGAATCATCAACATGCTGCGAATTTTGGTTTGTCGAAAAGCAACTTGCAGATTTCGCAAACTAGGAATCTTATAGATGTCTGAAATTGCCCAAATATTGTATTTACCAGACTTGTAGTGTTCAAGCCAGACACTATATTGCTCCATATGTTTGTACTTTGCCTGCTGTGGGATCAGAGGTTGTTTGCCGTATGCATAAACCTTGATCTGCTCGCCATCAAGTTGTAAGAAGTCCGCAAAGTTTTCCATCAGGTCTGGATTTTTAATGCAAAGCCTACCACCAGAAGCACCGAACGCTGTGATGGTTTTTGCTAAAGCTGAATGATACTCAATTGTCGGCAACTCTTGCAGCAAGGTCACGATATGTTTAATAGTGGCTTCCTGTGTGGCTTTTTCACTAGCTCGGCTCACAAGAGTACTTTGGGCGATCGCTAATGAAAGCTGATCGGCCACCATCTGCACCACTTCTAGTTCTGATTCTAAAATTGAATGAGATTGCGTGTGATGAGATACCAACAGTCCCCAAAGTTGATTGTGATGCATAATTGGTACTACAACAGAGGACTTAACTCCCATCGCAGTCAAATATTCTACATGACAGGGATTTACAGGGCGGTAACAATCAACTTCCGAGAAATTTTCTTCTTCCAAATCATACAGCGGAATTCTTCCAATCTGCTGAGTATCCACATTTACAATCGAACGTATTCGTGACTTGATAAATAATTCTCGGGCTTCACGCGGAATGTCATCTGCTGGAAAATTTAGCCCAAGTAGCGAAGGTAACTTGCTACTATCCACAGATTCTGCTACGACCCGACCACTTTCATCGTGATGAAATTTGTAAATCTTTACGCGGTCACTTAACAGAAATGAGCGCAACTCTGCCACCGTTGTTGTAAAAACATCTTGCAGTTCTGACGATAGACGGATACGGTTGGCAATGCGAAGCCTTAAAGTTTCTAGCTTGATAGTCATTTGCATAAGTAGGTAAGTTCTAACATTACTACTTATTGTGACATTAGCATCGGCTCAGTAAGTGGTGGTAGGAGAAAAAAATGTGTGATTACACACTTAAAATTTAATTGTAAAGAGCATATTTAAAAGTGCTTTAATCTTGTCTTAATATAATTTGTAACTTATCTAGTAGCGATCACTACTACTGCCACCTTGAGAAAGCCGTACTGGCATTATTCCTTCTATCGCAGTCCTAAATCATTTGTGAGAAATCAGAAGCCCGGTTTCGTAAGAGTATTCCAATAATCAACGATCCAATCTTGTGGGGGAGCGTAAGCGCCGACACGAGTGTTTCCCTCCGTAGGCGACTGGCGCCCTTGCATCCTTGCCCGCCCAATTGGCAGGCAGAGATGCCTGCCACCACAAGAAAAACAGAGCACTTTTTTACTTGGAATACTCTAAGAGTTACCGGGCTTCTTGGGATGCTCAATTTTCACAAATCAAATCGGATTGCTATATATCAAAATTGCATAAGTTGATTTTGCTTACAGCTAATACAAACATGTAGACAAACAAAATTAACTCACCATTCGTAATAAAGGTATTGCTCATATTACATAAGAAAATTTTTGTCAATGCCATTCATTAAGATTGTCATTTGTCCTGACTTCAAAAATGACAAAGGAAGAGCCTCTTTTCTAGCCTTGGACTTTACCCTACTACTAAACATCATACCAATGAGCGTAGATATACTGAAGCGCAAGCAAACCAACTTTGTGCTGTGGCGACCTGGTGCTACAGACCCAGATCCCAAACTCTTGATCGGACTCACCACCCAACCCATATCTCAGTTTAAAGAAATTCCTCTCACTCCCTCACGCGAGTTTCCTGAACTGTGGCAGGTTGCTGCTGCAGACTGTGGGTTAGAAGAGGGTCAAGTCTACTATTACTGGTTCAAAGTCCGCAATACTGAACCCTACAATGCGGTCAGCCACAACGAGATTCTCTACTGCACGGACCCAATGGCGTATGCCATTGATCGCCGTACCCAAGATGTTCCTTCAGGTATGAAAAGCGTCTCCAAAAACGACGACCCAGCCAGTGTCATCCTCTACCAAGGCGGCAAGTTAGTCCCCTGCGATCCAGGTAAACAGACAGCAGATTGGAGCAGCGATCCAACGCCTGCAACCTTACCCGCCAACAATAGACTGGTGATTTATGAACTGCCTACTCGCTGGACCAGCATCACTTCTCACAATGGTATCACAATTGGAAATGGTACTTTCCAGGATGTCTTAGCCCTTCTAGTCACTGAGCAAATAGCCCCAACCTTCCCGACAGTCGCCGCCTTGAATAATCGCGCCCATCTGGTGGAGTTGGGGATCAACGCCCTAGAACTATTACCCCCTGCTGACAGTACACAACAAGATACATGGGGCTATGGAACTGCAAACTTCTTTGCTGCCAACTATTACCTCGGCTTACCGTCTGGCAAATCAGAACCGACAGCATCCTTTGACCTCACAAATCTGATCGAGACGTGCCATCAAAATAAGATTCGCTTCTTCAAAGATGCTGTCATGGCATTTTGCTCAGATACGCCCTACCGCCATATCAATTACCTAGATTTCCTGATTAAGTACGCCCACCCAGGCGATCCAAATCGCGATCCAGAACAGGGTGGACGCGATGGCTTTGGTGGAGATTTGATTAAGTACCGCTACCACGTGGAAGGGTATAGTCCAATTAGCGGAGAGAAGTCTGGCATTTTCCCCTCGCGGGAATTCATGAAAGCATATATTTTTCATTGGATGGACTACTTCCATATCGATGGACTCCGTCTTGACAGTGTGAACAACATCGACAACTACGATTTCTTGCAAGAACTAAAAGATTTTTCCCGTAGTGTATGGCAGCAACGAGGAGGACGGGACGACAATTTCCTAGTCGTTGGGGAAGAGTTGAGTGTGCCTTTAGCACTTATTGAGCAAAACCGTTTGGACGGAATGTGGAACGAGAAGTTCAAGCAGATCGTTCGGCGGGTGATACTAGGGCGAAACTGGTCAGATGAAGCTAGTTTTGAGTGGAGTGTTCGCAAGATGATTGATTGTCGGCTGTTGGGCTTCCGCGATCAGGCTCAAGCTGTCAACTACATCACCTCCCATGACGTAGGCGGTCTAGGGAATGAGCGACTCTACAACTGGTTAGATTTTGCTGGAGTGTATGATAAAGAGCAGCGTGCCAAGTTAGCTTTTGTTTGCTTGTTGACTGCCGTTGGCATTCCGATGATTCTCGCAGGAGACGAGTTTGTCGATCAGATGGACCCCGATATCTTCAGTGGTAAACTCTCTGATGGCGATCGCAATTACAGAAAACAAGTAGATCCAGTTAACTTCAGTCGTCTAGACAACGATGCTTGGCGACAGCGGGTGTTCAACTATGTGGCGCGGCTAGTCAAGTTCCGTACCACATCTAATGCCCTGGCTACAAACGACACTAACTTCCTTCACGTAGACTTTGAGCAGGGTAAACGTGTCTTGGTTTGGCAACGAGGTAAGGGCGACGACCTTGTGGTTGTGGTAGCCAATTTCTCCGATTGGGGCAATGCAGATCCGGGAAATCCCAACTCCAAGTACTTAATTCCCAGTTGGCCCAGCCTTCCTCAGGGCAAAAAGTGGCGTGAAATTACGCAGGATCGGGATGTTCCTGTGGAATGGGCAGGGAAAGAACCCCTCTTTCCTTGGGAAGCAAAGGTATATGCCTCTGTGTAGATAAGCCCTACAGGGTGTAGAGATGTTACATGTAACGTCTCTACTTACAGCAGTTTTCAATTGAATTGACCACATTGTCAGGGCGCGGAAACCGCGCCCCTACGGTTATATTGTGGTCTACCCGACTGATATTCGCGCTTAATACCGACAATCCGTTAAGCGTAATTATTCATCCTCATTCAGGAAAATCGCCTTTGATAACAACAGGTGAGAGCAAGAGCGATCGTACTTGTATCTCTAGCCTAGTTTTGATGGGCGAACACGCATTTTCTCTCGCCTCAATTGTTTAACTAGACTCGCTGAAGATACTGATACTGTTCGTTTTCTATACACTTGAGTAACTCATGCAACTTCCTAAGTCGATTAGTTTCATCCTGATACTCTTTTTTTGAAGGTGAGTCTCCAAGCTTAGTTAACACAGTATCACTTTCGCGGATAATCTCCTCACCTAAAAAATCACTTAGCTTCTTGCGGTTACCTTTAGTTAACTCAACTACAGCTAGTTTCTCCTCTTCGCCGTCTATTAAAATTTTTTTAGGTACAGATTTCCCTATTTGAGAAAAATCAGATTTCGCCAACCACTCATAAATGTCTTCTGTTAATTCTACACTTTGCGGTGGTTGACCGTTTTTTGTATAAAAACTGATTTCTAACATTAGCCTTCCTCCTGATATTCACACTCCTTAAACTCGCTCTCAGGAATATTCTCCGCCCATGCTATATCAGCAGCATCAAACAGCGCTTTAGCGGGTTTAGTGATGTTTCCTGTAGTCAGAACTGATACTACACTCCTTTTATCTATAATTTTCTGTGCCAAGGTTGAATCGATGGTCTTACGAGTCTTAATTTCGATATATGACATTCTGTTACTCTTAATTATCTATTATATTTATTTTGGATTTTGCGGACTATTTCTTTTACTTGTGGAGCATCATCAGGCTTAACGAGCAATATGTCACCTTTAGGGTCATTGCCAGTTGTTCTTTTTGCTGAAATTCCTGCTTTCTTTAACTCGTTAATAACCCATCCAATAAAGTCTCTATGTACAGTTAGCTTGTAAATCATTTTGTCTTCATCCGTCATGTGATAGCTCCTTAGATAAGTCCTTTAAATGTTCACGGGTAGAAAAGCCATTTTCAAAAATTTCAACCAACCTTTGCTGCATATAAATAGAGCTATCAGCGCATAAAAAATCAACTAATAAACATTGATATAAGTTTTTTATATCTCCTACAGTAAATGCACGGCGCTGATAAATAACGTATAAGTTGTGAGTTTGCTCTTCTTGGAGAGTAAAATTCAATGGTTTATTTAAATAATCAACGTATGTTTTGAAATCTTCCCAGGAAAAATTAAAATCTACTGACTTTTTTAAAGCAAATCTACGTACTACTGCCGTATCCAAAAGATGAGGTACATTAGTAATTCCAAACAATAAAAAACGTTGGTTAGTTGCTGAGTTAAGTTGATCAAGTTCTAGCATCAAAGTTGTCATTGCTCTACGAACAGCATCATGCTCTTGGGTACGTGCGATTGCTTGCCTCAACCCAACCTACTATGACTGAAGGCAAATTGGTATCAGATACTTAGACATAGTGCCGTTGCTGAACGTTACCTAATTAAATGCGATCGCAATGCGCGAGTAACAGGGAAAGCACCCCATGCCCCATGCCCACGTGGCTCCCACCCAGCGCATGCAGTGAGATGAGTTTAAATCAGTTTCTTTCTTTGTAACTTAGGATATAGGGAGAGCGGCTAGGAGCTAAATCTATGAGTACATATTTGTTTAGTTTTCTGAACCATAAAGTGACTCTAAACGTCCTGATTGAAAGCGAAGCAGAGGTACACTATTCAGCGACGGTGTTAGGTTTGCCAGACTGCAAAGCTGAAGGGGAAACGCGAGAACAAGCTTTGACACGCCTGTATGATTGTGTGAGTACGCGATTGGCTCAAGCTGAAATTTTTTCTATGGAAATTAAGCCAAATGACTCTCCTAACCCCTGGCTGAAGTTGGCTGGTAAGTATAAGGACGATCCGCAATTCGATGAGGTATTGGAATACATAGCAGCCTATCGCCGCGAACTTGACGCGGAAATGGAAGCTGACGACAAAGAACTTGACGGAGAACATGAGGCAAAGTGACTCTTTGGGTATTTGATACGGATCACCTGACGCTTTTAGAGCAGAATCACCCATTTGTTGTGCAACGTGTCGCGACAAAGGATACTAAAGATATTGCTGTGACAGTCGTAACAGCAGAGGAACAGTTGCGCGGACGCCTCAATACTATTAGGCAAGCTTCCCAATCTTCTCAAGTTGACAAACTGGTATTAGCTTACGCAAGGCTACAGGATACAATGTCAGATTTTTGTAGCCTCAACATCCTCAGCTTTAATCAGGAGGCTTACACTCGTTACGCAGAATTACGTCGTCAAAAAATACGCATTGGCACACAAGATTTAAAAATTGCATCTATTGTGCTTTCTGTGAATGGCATCTTAGTTACGCGCAATCAGCGTGATTTTGCACAAGTGCCTAGTTTGATATTTGAAGATTGGACGACACCTTAATATTGTTTAAGAAGTAGTGCTTGTTATTAACTGCCGCTACATAATCGCACTTCTATCTCTAGCCTAGCTTTTAGGAGCGATCGCACTCTTCAAGGTATAACCTTGTAGCTTCTTCGAGATTAGCGATCGCCTCTTCAATCGTTTCCCCTTGGTCAACTGTGCCAACTTCAGGACATTCGGCAACATACATATCTTCTTCTTTGTAAACGATAGCAGTAAAGGTCTTGGTGTCCATAGTGTTTTCTGTTTTTGCTGATACTGACAATCGAGCGATGTCTGGCGACAAGCCTCGTCTACGCACTTCTTTTTCTAGCCTTTGCGTTTACAGGCTTAGTTCTTGTTGCCTTGGGCTTCTAGCCTGTGGGCGATTTGTTCCTCCCCGTCTCCCCAACTACCCACCTTGAGCATTTTGCCTCGCAAAATCCAGATGACCCTGATACTGTATAATTTTTTGCTGAGCTAATGCATAATTGGGGCTAGAAGTTGGCACAGTTTCCAAAAGTTCAATAGCGTCTTTCCATTTATTCTGAACTATCTTCCACTCATCGTGAGATTGTGCTGTCTTTGTGAGCTTTGCCGCACGCTTACCTTTTTTAACAGCTAGTTCAAAATTATCATTTTTCGGTGGCGAATCAGGTGTTTTAGATTTAGTTGCTATATCATCTCTTGGTGGCAAATCAGGTAATTTAGATTTAGTCGTTACCAATTCTGAAATGGCAGACGATGGATTTTCTAAAACTGGATTTGCAGATATAGTTTGTCTAACTTCTGGTAATTTAGTAAATAAATATACCCACAGAGCTACCAAGGGAATCAAAATAATTGTAAATATTTTTTTGGGTAAATTTCGCTGCTTTGCAACAAATTCAAAAACAGTTGGCTTTTTGCTAGCTGGTTTGTCGGTTGTTTGAACCTGTTTTACACCTATTTCACTCCCCATACTTTCAGGCGCGACATTTGTCGATGCATCGCTATTTGCGCTTTCTGGCTTACTACTAACAGAATCACCAAAAACTAAACGCAGCTTAACTAAATACTCAATCTGGTAGAATATAGCAGCGCCCAGCAGCCAGACAAGAGCAAAAATTACTTGTATATTTTGGTGAGGTTGACTGTCAGTAGAAATAATTGTTTTGTAGTTCAGCTTGAACAGGGGTAACAGAGGAGTACAAAACAGCGTTGCAATCAGCGTAGATAGAACAATCACCAACCAGCTATATAAACTTTCCCACCAACTTATGAGTCCGGGAACGAATCCTTGAGTTTTGTTGAACTTTTCCCCTGGAATTGCGGGAATGAAGCGACTGAGAAAAAAGTGATGGAAAAGAGTGATCGCCGGTATGGGTGATATGAGCAACAATATCAACAAGACGGTCAACAGTTCCTGTCTGTCCGCCAATGTACCCAGATAAAGCAACAAGCCGTTATTACGCCTGATGATAACTATAAACCAAGTCATCAGCACCAGACTAGCTAAGGCACTTAACCACGAACTGAGGTAAGGAAACCATACAGGCAATCCAAGCTTTTTCATCTCACACAACTCTCTGTTTTATTAGACTGAATGGCTGTCTGCACCTAGTGTATTAGTAAATTTATCAAGTAAATACATCTATCTAAAGTATAAATTTATTGAAAAATTCGCCAAATGGCAGAATTACATAATCCCACAAACAAAGTTATGGTAGTGCCAGAATTGAGAAAGATAGTGTTTGACCGTCATAATGCCACCTTTACCTAAATACACTCAACAGCCTTGGACAGAAACTTACAGTGAAATAATAGATGTCCGTTCTAAGAGCGAATTTGCATCAGACCATATTCCTGGTGCAATTAATTTACCAGTATTGAATGATGCGGAACGCGCCCAAGTAGGAACAATCTACAAACAATCCCCCTTCACCGCCCGGAAAATTGGCGCTGCTTTGGTATCAAAAAATATTTCCCAGCATTTAAGTCAACATTTTGCTGCAAAAGAAAAAAACTACTATCCTTTGGTGTACTGCTGGCGGGGTGGACAGCGTTCTAATAGTTTGGCTTTAGTACTGACGCAAATTGGTTGGCGGGTAACGCTTCTTGAAGGTGGTTACAAGACTTATCGCGCTTATGTCCGCCACCAAATGGAACATCTGCCACAAAAATTCACCTACCAGATATTATGTGGTCTAACTGGAAGCGGCAAAACTCATATTCTACACCAGATGAGTCAGCGTGGCGCTCAAGTTTTAGACTTGGAAAGTTTGGCTAACCATCGCGGTTCTCTACTCGGTCAAGAATGGGAAGATAAACCGTCACCTCAACCTTCACAAAAATACTTTGAATCCCTGTTACTGCGACAATTGCAAAGCTTTAATCCTCATCAACCAGTGTGGGTAGAATCGGAAAGTCTAAAAATAGGCGAAGTTTATTTGCCCCAGTCTTTATGGCTGAAAATGAAACAGGCTAGCTGTGTGGAAATTGAACTACCTGTAACTGCTAGAGTCCAATTTCTCTTACAAGAATATCCGCATCTAGTGACTCATCCTGAGATTTTAAAAGCAAAGCTAGAAAAACTTAAATCTCATTGTGGCTGGGAAAAATTAAGTATGTGGTATCAATTGATTGATGCTGGCAAGTGGGAATTATTGGTGCAAGATATCTTGCAGTTCCACTACGATCCAACGTACCGCAAATCAATCAAACGGGATTTTCCCAAAGTAGAACGATTGCTATCAATACCGAATTTATCGGATAGCAGTATTGATACTTTGCTGGATTCTTTGTTGCCGAATTGTGTTGCAGTAGTTTAACAATAGTTCTCTCAGATTGCATCTACCCGACAAATTGCTTGTAAATAAATATAGAAATCCGGTTTGATTTTTGAACAAGGTTAGGTATTGTAGGGTGCGATCTTACGGCGAGAGTACGGCACCATTCTCATGGGGAGGAGTGCGTTACGAGTAGCGAAGAGCGCACCCTACGTATCTGTTCAATAATCAAATAGTAGTCCTATATGTATGTTGTTGATCAATTCGTCATGATAACTCCTCGTAGACTCGTTCCCAGGCTCTAGCCTGGGAATGCCTTACCTGATATCTTGCACCATTCTCAACAAGACCTAAAAAACCGGGTTTCTCAACCAAAGATTAAGGGTTTGACCATTAGTCATTCTCAAGAAACCCGGTTTTTCACCCAGGTGCAAGATGTGAGTTACCAGAGGCTCTGCCTCTGCTAATATTTCTGGAGGCAGAGCCTTCAGAATGCGTTCCCACGCAGAGCGTAGGAACGAGTTGAGGGTGGGGGTTTCACCTTACCTTAAATTAGGCAACAACATCGTAAATTTAGGGCTGTGTAGAGACGCGAAAGTTGAGCCAGCGCTGCAGGCGGGTTTGGCGTCTTAGGCGATCGGCGTCGCGTCTCTACAAAGGCGCTCACCTTAGTTCAGATATGAATCTACAAGTTTTTACCACAGAACAAGTCTTCTAGAAAGTGAAAGTGGTACGGAGTACACCCACTGTTGTTGTTTCGTTTCTACTATCACTTTCAGGATTAAACAGGACAAATGCTCCAGGGGTAATGCTAATATTATCGCTGACCTTAAAGCGGTAGTAAGCCTCTAAATGGTAGGGAGTGTTTCTGCGCTCACCTGGAAGGTTCAAACGAGCAGCACCACCAGCATCGCTAACAAAAAGTGGCTGTCCAAAGATCAAACCTGCATTGTTACCTTTGAGAAAGAGGTCAGTGAAATGAAGACCTACCATCCAACTGGTAAAGGTAGTAGAAGCATCAACACGGTTTGAAGCATTTTGAACGAAGAGGGCAGCACCGTAGGTAGAGAAAGCAATTTTCGGGGCAAACCGCCAAGTCAAAGTACCACCTACAGAGTTAATTTCGATCGGTGTTCCAGCCGCAACCCCAGGCAAAGCCGCCCCAATATCTTTAGCAACTAATCCTGTAGCCAGAATGTTGATTTCGTGATAGCTGTGGGCATAATTGAAACCAACATCTAAACTTTTGCTGGGTTTGATGGTCAGTTGCGCTGCCTCAACACTACTACCACTAAAAAAGCCTGCACCCAGTGGCGTACCAGAAACTCCGGGAAGTATATCAGGAGCTTTAGATGGAAATGCTGCGTTAACACTAGCATACAAGGCTGCTAAGTTCACTTTATCCGAGATATTCCAAATGAAGCCCCCAGCAGATGCCAGACCATAACCAGAAGTACCACCGGACATCCGAACCACAGGATTATAGCCTGCAAACCGAGAGATCGCCTCTTGTCCTTCACTAGCAAAAGGGCTGATCGCCGGAAAAGCATCCGTTGTTTCCACCCGAGGCGCGACAAACAGAGTTAGTTTTTTAGCAACTGGAAAGATGTAAGCCAGTTTATAAAGTTGAACTGAGTTGGAACCAATAGAAGATAAGTTCCCAACATCGGTGCCAGGAAATTGAGGTTCAAAACTCAGGCGAGCACTGCTAGCACTCAGACCCTGTAAAGGACCATTTGGTACTAAGCCTAAAGCACCGCCAATACTGCTCCTACCACCCCCTAAGTCATAAGCTTGCAGACCAGTAATTAATAAGTCCTTACCTGTAAAACTGGTAGTGAGATTCAACCGCACCCGATCGACTAAGATGGCATTAGGGTCAGGTGTGTTAGGCGCACCTCCGCCAGCACCAGCTACTGCAATAATTGCCTCGCCGTTCAGTTTTGTAGTGGTAGAAAATTGATTAGCCTCTATTTGAGCCGTGCGAGTTTCCACAGCGTCTACACGACCTCGCAGTGTCGCTAGTTCAGGCGCAAATGTTTCTTGTAGTTTCTGGAGTGTGGCTAAATCTTCTTTTCTGACTAGGTCAGTTGTTGCCGTAGCAATCAGTTCATTAACGCGATCGAGACAGGCATTCAAACCTGCCGCAAACTCATAGCGAGTCATAGCCCGATTGCCCCGGTATGTGCCATTCGGATACCCAGCAATACAACCATAGCGCTCGACGAGAGATTGCAGCGCTTGGAAAGCCCAGTCAGTAGGATTCACATCTGAGAGTTGGGATACAGAGGTTACCTGATCCTCTGTAGAGTCTGATGGCGGCGAAGGGTTGTCTTTGCTGGGAATCTTGCCGCCTTGCTGAGATAAAGGTTGGGATACTGAGGGACTTGAGGTATCTGGCTTTGAAGAGGCAAATGCTTTTAAAGGTAACAAGCTAGCGAGTAAGCACAGGAAACTTACTCCACCAGCAAAAGCTAGTAGACGTGCTTTCATTATTACTCCTCACACAATAAAGTTTAAAAAAATTGACTGTACCTACTAAGGTGTTTTACCACAACTAATACACCCGTGGAAAATTAAGGACTTTTACAGTGCAGTAAATTTATTAACATATAGTAATGATAGCATGTATCGAATACTCACACGACTGCCTACAAAATGCAAGAATATATGGATACGCAAGACTGATGGATACGATAGGCTAATATTGATGCTCAAGACTGCCTCGTTCCCAGGCTCAGCCTGGGAATGTGATCTTGGAGGCTCTGCCTCCAATGTTTACGTCCGGCGGAGCCGGACATAAGAGCATTACAAGGCAGAGCCTTGTAACGAGGGATAATGCACAATTTTTTTGCTGTCAATGCGTAAGTCCTAGGAGCGTGCAACTTCATATGAACAGAGTTCACGAAGCAATTGTCTTGATAATTAAATGAGCGATCGCACCTAATCCCTGACCAAATTCAGGAATAAAAAATAGCAGCACTAAAGCAAATAATCCGAATTGAGTATTTTCCAGCGATTTTAAAGCCGGGAATAATTCCCTGAATACATAGAACCCATCAAGAGGTGGAATTGGGAGGAAATTAAATAAAAACAAACTTACGTTTATGTGAGCCGCTATGTAGAAAAATTCTCTACTAAAAATTTCTTCATGACCAGAAGCAACAATTAATTTTGTTAAACTAACACACAAAATACCCAAAGCAAGATTTGACAAAGGTCCGGCGGCAGATACCAAAATATTGCCTAGCTTTGGAGAACGAAACTTAGAAGGGTTAACAGGCATTTTCCCCCAAGAAATACCTGCTAAACACAGAAAAATTATCGATTCCCACCCCAAATGAACTAGCGGATTTAGGGTAATGTGTCCTCTTTTTCGGGGTGTGTCATCTCCTTGGGCGATCGCCACTAACCCGTGCGCCAGTTCATGCAAACTGATTGAAATTATCATAAGTATGACTACCCTGAAGAAGAATACAGGGTTAATAATTAACGTTTTGATAAACATATGTTAAAGTTGCTATTGAAAATTTTGCAATCGTGTAATTAATTTAGAATTGCCAACTTTCTATTGATGGTGCTAATGGCTGATTATTTGTGATTATGTAAACATAATTAAGCTGAAAATAGATTAAGGCTTGTAGTTGCGCTTCAGCGCGCTTAGCGCAACTACGAACTTTTTTTTAGTATATTTGGAAAAAAGTATTTAGTCTTCCTGACAAACACTTAAAATTTTCGAGTGGCACTAATAGTTAGTGAAACACCGCCGTCGGTAACAAATTCGGAACTAAAAACGTTTAAATTACTGATCAAAGTATGAAGATTTATCAACGTCATGCTTGGCCTCTCACCGTCGAAGACGCTATAGCTATCCAAGAAAAGCTGCAAGCTGAGGTAATTACCGAAGATCAACTCAAAGAATCAGTGCAGTACGTTGCTGGGGTGGATATGGGTTTTGAAGCAGATGGTACAATCAGCCGTGCAGCGGTAGCGGTGCTAAGTTTTCCTGACTTGCAGCTACAAGAAACGAGCTTAGCACGGCGTCCCACAACATTTCCTTACATCCCTGGCTTCCTCTCATTTCGGGAAATCCCAGCTATACTAGACGCAATGGAAAAGATTAAAATAATACCAGACCTCATATTATGTGATGGTCAAGGAATCGCACATCCTCGGAGATTTGGTATAGCTTGTCATTTAGGGTTAATCGTAGATATACCGTCAATCGGTGTAGCAAAATCATTGCTTGTAGGTAAGCATGAAGACTTGCCAGAAGTGCGAGGTAGTTGGCAACCACTAACACATAAAAGTGAAACAATTGGGGCAGTTTTACGGACACGTGTAGGAGTCAAGCCTGTATATGTCTCCAGTGGTCATCGAGTTAGTCTACCTACGGCAATTGACTACGTATTGCGCTGTACTCCAAAATATCGGCTACCGGAAACGACACGCATTGCCGATAAATTAGCTTCTTCTAGATAACTGGATTTATCAGCATTGACAATAGAAATAGAAATAGATATTGATGGAAGCTTGATATATGACGGCATCAAATTTTGAAAACATGACGAGAGAAGAATTACGCTCCTATGTACGTCATAATCCACATGACACAGAAGCTTTTCACAAATACGTAGATGTACTTCGTGCAACTCCAGGTCGAGTAAGAATATCAGCAGAAGAGGTTGAAACCGAGTTACCTAAACGATTGCAAGCAAGCTAAAAACTGGTTAGCTTTGAGAACCGCCAGTTTCCAACTCTAAACTTGAGATGCTCCCGCCTATGGGGGCTTTTTAATTTTACATGTACCCCCTTGAGAACCAATACAAATTTCTTATCACTTTATTATAAACACTTGCCTACTCCTGCCTAGTCGTGTTAGGAATCGCACAGGAAGAGTTGAAGTAGCTTAACAAGAGTTACGGAGCTTGAACGATGAACGCACTAACTTTACAGTGGCACGATGCAGGCAAAGAAAAAACTCAGAAAATTTATGAACAACAACCCAGTAAAAATCATGGTACTGTCCGCATTGGTCGCGACCCACTCCGGTGCGACATTGTTCTGAGTCACCCTACCGTATCGGGTCTGCACGTTGAAATTTATTTTCAGCCGCAGCAGCAGCGCTTTTTTATCAGGAATTTGCGCGAACAAAACCCCCCCCTTGTAGACGGAAAACAACTGCTTGGGGGTGAATTCGCTTTAAGCGAAGGCAGCATTATCTATTTGGGACAACAAGAACTCAAAGTTACTGCAGTTTCCATCCCTGCAGCCAACACCGTTCCAGAAACAATTTTGGCACCGCCGCAACCACAAGCGGTAAATCCCCAACGAGTAACACCAATTGCACAGCACCACCCTCAACTACAAGTAGTACATCACAACCATCCACGGACACCTCCTATACAGCCGCAAGCGGTTTATGGGTTAGAGTGTCCCAGATGTCATAAAGTTTCCTCTGCTGAGTATCTGCAAGTTGGTTGTCCTTGGTGCGGCACATCTTTAGCTGCAGCAGTCAGTGTTTTGGTTAGTAGTTAATTGCTAATGGCTAATGGCTAATTGCTAATGGCTAATGGCTAATTGAAGACTGGCTTTTAACAATTAGCAATGGACAATTAGCAATTAGCAATTAACAACCAACAACTATCATTATGACTAATATACAAATTCAATTGAGTTGGGACGATCCAGCAACGGGAGAACGGCGCGAACCACGCTTGAATGTGCCGATCGCCTTTGGGAGAGAATTTGCTCGGTTGCCAGTAGAAATCAGGGGACAGCCTGTAGCGCGAATGTTGCTTAATAGTAGTGAGGTTTCTCGTTACCATACCCTCATTGACTGGGAACAAAACCAGTTGATGGTCATTGACCAAAACAGCGCTAATGGCACCGTTGTCAATGGTCAACGTCAGACTCGTTGGGTTCTGGCTAACGGCGATACTTTGCAAATTGGACCATATATAATTACTCTAAACTTTGGCGCGAACGCACCTGCAGCAACTCCTAGCCTCAATTCTACTATTCAATTCAACCCCAACACCGATCTACCAGACCCTCGCTTGCCTCCACCCCGACCTGTAACACCACTAGGGAGCAATTTCCCGCCACCAGTGTTTCAGGCACAAAAAGTTGTTGTGCAAGCAGTTCATGCCACGGGTTTACCGGTGGATGAATGTGACTATGCTGCTATTGGGGCTGGACTAGGTAGCTTTATGTGGGTAGATTTATTGAGAATAGGTGGTGTAAAAGTTGACAAAATTGTAGCATTGGGATTGGAAAAAGAGCCTTATGCACGATACAAGCGCCTTTGCCTCAATTCACAAATTCCGTTACGTGAAAGACTACGATCGAATTCTGACTCTTGTCCGGATAATATTTGGGGTTGGCCCAGTTATGCTTGGCGGGAGGCTTGGCATGACTTCACTCGGGGTCAGTTTAACACAGCGCTAAAGTATTTGTGGCAAGTATTTGCCGAACCGACATTTGCCGAAACTTATACACCTCGTGCAAGTAATGTTTTTAACTCTATAGATCGAGAGGCAAAGCGCATCGGTTGGGAGCAAATTTATCGCTATGGACGAGTGCGAGGGATACGCAAAACTGAAGATGGCAGGTATTGTGTAGCTTATTCACGCGGACCTGGAAATCATGCTTTTTTAGTTGCTCGTTATTTGCATTTGTCAACTGGCTATCCAGCAATTCAGTTTCTTCCAGATTTGCAAGCTTACAGAGAAAAATATCAAGACTTTAAGTCTGTGGTGAATGCTTATGAAGCTCACGATCATGTTTATGAGCAACTAGAGCAGCAGGGTGGTAAGATATTGATTCGGGGACGGGGGATTGTCGCTTCCCGGATTGTGCAGCGAATTTATGAAGCACGACAGCGGAATCGAAATATTACAGTTTTGCATTTGATGCGATCGCCTAAACCCCAAGGTAATAAATTCCAGAAAACGCAACGCCTAGTTAAAAATCATTACGAATTTCAACCATTCAATTGGCCTAAAGCCTGTTGGGGTGGTGAACTGAGGGAAATGTTGGAACTCGCTCCTCCTGATGAACGCAAACGCTTACTATCAGACTGGGGCGGTACTACCACTGCCGATCGCCGTGACTGGCAGCAGATTACCGAGCAAGGGTTAAGAGAAGGCTGGTATAAAATTGAGTTCGGTGAGGTGGAACTCGTGGAACGAGATGCCCAAAAACGTCCCATTACCCATATTCAGCAACAAGGCTTTGGGCAAATGACGCTAGACGCTGACTTTATTGTTGATGCCACTGGACTTGATGCCAAGGTGGAGGCAAGTCCTTTGTTGGACGATTTGGTTAAACATTACAAACTACCGTTGAATCACTTAGGGCGGTTGGTGGTGGCAAATAATTTTGAGTTGGTAGAAATGCGTAATGGTAACGGTCAAATATATGCAGCCGGGGCAATTACCTTAGGTGGTCCCTATGCAGCAGTTGATAGCTTCCTCGGTTTGCAATATGCTTCCCTGTGTGCAGTGGATGGTCTTGCTGCTGCCCATGCGCTTGGGTTAGATCGCTTAAATGGCTTAAATTCTTTTAGGCAATGGTGTTCGTGGGTGTTAAATCAGTCACCTTAACCTTTGAGAGGGAAGCGCACTTGCAAGCAAGTGGGGAGGTAAAAAGAAAAAAAGATTAACCTCAATGGTATAGAAATGTATAGAATCTTTTAAAGATATAAAATTTAACCTTTTAAGATGCAAACATTTGTAACACATTCCGCAATGCAGTCTTCAGTTGTATCCAATCGTTGTCAGCCTTTGAAGATTGTGGCACTGGGGGACAGCTTAGTTTATGGATTTGGCGATCCACAAGGAGGAGGATGGGTCGAACAACTGCGGCGGAGATGGATGTTACCCACCTCAGCAGGTCATACTGTATATAATTTAGGTGTGCGGGGCGATCGCATCCAGCAAGTGGGGCAAAGACTAGAAGTTGAATTTCGTCATCGGGGCGAACTGCGAAATCGCGTCCCAGATTTGATTATTCTTTCAGTTGGGGTGAATGATTCAGCCCGGGTAAGTCGGACAAATGGACGAAATTATACAGAGTTTAACATTTTTGAATCCCAACTCACTTCTTTGCTGGAACAAGCACAGCAACTTTGTCCGGTGCTATTTGTGGGTATGGTCCCAGTTGATGAAGCCAAAATGCCATTTTTGGATTGCTTTTACTACAGTCATGTAGAGCAGTACCGTTATAAAGAAGCTACTAAACTCGCCTGTATTAAACGAGGAATTCCCTATCTCGATATTTTTCAAAAATGGATGGAGTGCAGTGAAAACTGGAGAATCAAACGCTTAAGTAGCGATGGACTTCACCCGAATACACTAGGCTATCAAACCTTGTTTGAGGATGTGATGAATTGGGAGGCGATCGCTCCTTATAATTGTATTTCCTGCTATTAACTAACTTGAGAGTAGGGATACAACTGTTCCCACTACTTTATCGCAGTTTTAAATGGAATTGACCACGTTGTCAGGGCGCGGAGACCGCGCCCCTACGGTTAGATTGTGGTCTAAGCAAATGCTTAGATTAAAAATCTAAAATTCTCTATGATATCATGTCCGTTTGAACACTTATAATATTTTTGAGGGTCGGTAATTGGTAATGGGTAATCGGTAATGGGAAAAAACAATTACCAATTACCAACAAGACCAACCATACTGTAAGTAATTAGCCGAACTTGATATGACTCCCACTTTATTGGGTCGCTGGCAAACTCGACTATTCCTACTTTTTACCGTAGGTGTATTGGTATCCATACCCTTCGCGATGGGTTTCATTGCTTCCAATCCTGGCATAGGTTATTTTTGGATACTTGCCTACGTTGCCATCTTTGGTTGTGGCTGGGATGTAGTTTATAATCAATTGCAAAAGTACCGTTGGGATCGGGACTGGCCTGCAGTTTATCAACTATTGGCGGGTATTTGGGAAATGGTGTTTATCTGGTTTGGGGTAGGGGTATTTCGCTTTTTACCTCTTCCCCAAGGGAGGGTTTCGCCCTTAGTTTTTCTCCTGCATTACAGTTTGGTGTGGCTAGCAGTTTTTCTTGCTTCGCAAAGCCTGATGCGGATTATATTTCCCCGTTGGCGCTTTCGGGGTGGACAGTGGTTGTAAAGCTGAGGATCTGATGAGCTGCTTACAGCGAATATCAGTCAGGTAGACCACAATATAACCGTAGGGGCGCGGTCTCCGCGCCCTTAAAATGTGGTCAATGCAATTGAAAACTGCTGTAATATCAAATCCGGTAGCATCTGAATGATTAAAAAACCGCCCCAGACGCAACTCACGTCTCGCGATAGCGGCTTGCCGCAGGCATCAGAACTTCGGTGGGAGAGGACGGAGGAATAATTCCGATCCAAACGGATTTGATATAAGTAGGCTACATATAGCAATCCTAAATGAGATTGCGAACACCTCAAGCTTCAGTTACCCGGTTTCTTTAAGAAACCGGGTTTCTCTGGCTTCAGGAATCATTTAGGATTGCTATATCATAATCTACTAATTCATCTAATTCTTGCATGGCTAAATTGCGATAGTAACCTACACTCTCTTGTGAAATATACTTTTTGAGTAAAACTTCTGCCTTGCTTGCATCTTCGATTTCGTCTAACTCAATCAGCATCCGAAGTGCGATATTTCTTGTTCATCCTGCTTAACCTCCGTCAAATGTCCTTTTTCAATAAGTTCCGCAATTTGCTCATCGGATAACTCCAGCATCTCTTCCTTCTTCTCGGGTCGTTTCAGATCAGCATTCTTCCAGAACTCGTCAGTCAGGGGAGGAATGTCCCAGTAGTCGATCTCGTCGTCGGGCATTTCGATGAGCTTCCAATGCCTTTCTTCGGGGGTCATATCAGCCGAGAACTTTTCGTTCTTCATAGTTTCTCCTTTACTCCATGTGTCGCTAAAGATGTGTGACATGACAGCTTCGTTTCAGGCGATCGCAGCGCCGCTAAAGATTTTGATGTCTTAGAAAGCTTGCGGCGCTTGGCATTTAGCGAAAAAGTAGCACGACCAAAACAATTAGAACTATGGTTTAATAAAGGCTAAATTTGTGAAAACTGACAGTATTTTCTATCGCCTGTTTAAAGAATTTCCCAGCATCTTTTTTGAATTGATTGGTGAACCACCACAAGAGGCGAATGCTTATCAATTCTCATCTGTGGAAGTCAAGCAAACAGCTTTCAGAATTGATGGTGTATTTCTTCCTGCACAAAAAAGAGATATTCCACTTTACTTTGTGGAAGTTCAGTTTCAATCCGACTTGGAAATTTACGCCCGCTTGATCGCAGAAATTTGTCTATACTTGCGGCAAAATCAACCCTCAAATGATTGGCGTGCTGTCGTCATATATCCAACTAGGAGTATAGATACAGCAGATATTAACCATTACCGTGAATTTTTTAGCAGTCAGCGTGTAAGCCGGATATATCTCGACCAATTGGGGGAAGCTGTATCCTTACCCATTTCCCTTGCAACTGTTAAATTAGTGATAGAAAATGAAAAAACAGCTATTGAACAAGCAAGGGAACTGATCGATAGAACTCAGCAACAGATAAGCTCACCAGAGCAACAGCAGCAGTTACTACAATTAATAGAGACTATCTTAGTCTACAAGTTTCCCACAATGAGTCGGGAGGAGATAGAGCAGATGTTTGGATTAAGTGATTTGAAGCAGACAAGGGTTTATCAGGAAGCACTTACCGAAGGTAAGCTTGAAGGTAAGCTTGAAGGTAGGCTTGAAGGTACTCGACAGCAAAAGTTCAGAACAATACCCTTGCTATTAAGATTAGGGTTGAGTGTGGAAAAAGTTGCACAGGAGCTGGAGTTAACTGTAGAGGAAGTACGGCAGGCAGCACAACAACCTTCCGATTGAAGTGGGTATTGCGAAGACAGCATAACTACTGTGTGATAAATATTACCTATAGGTCGCAATCATTAATTAGGAGGTTATCGAATGCAAACCTTAAAAGCTATCTACGAAAATGGCGTATTTCGTCCCCTAGAAACACCTGAATTGACTGAAGGGCAATCTGTCCAACTGACAGTTGAACCTACTACTCCTCTTAGTCCCCAAGAAATGCTACAACTTGCTGCCCAAGTGTATGACGAATTATCAGCAATGGACGTTGACGAAATTGAAGAAATCGTTTTGAATCGAGACAATTTTTTCTCGGATAGAACTGAAAAATGAGTCAAGATAAAGTGCTTTTAGATACTGATACGCTGTCAGCAATTATGCGTCAAAATCCGCTTGTTCTTGCTAAGTCTCAAGCATATTTGGCGCAATACAGCAGGTTTACTTTTTCGATTATTACTCGCTATGAAATTCTGCGAGGATTGAAAGCTAAAGCGGCTAATAAACAACTTAAAGCATTTGAACAGTTTTGCGCCAACAACACTATTCTCCCTTTAACCGATGAAATAATAGTTCAAGCGGCTGATATCTATGCCGAACTAAGAAAAAAAGGAACTCCTATCGGGGATGCCGATATTTTAATTGCTGCTTCAGCAATGGTCAATCGCATGGCGATCGCTACTAACAATCTATCCCATTTTTGTCAGATTTTTGGCTTGACTGTACATAACTGGTTAGCTTAACAAATGCCTCTCCTCAGAGATTACACTTGGCAAACTAAATATGACTCTGACACTTTAAGCTTGATTCAAGAGTTTTACGAACCTGCCCTTAATTGTGCAGTACGCTATGACCGTTCCACTGGCTTTTTTTCAGCCCGGATTCTCACCTTAGCTGTACGGGGAATTGAAGGCTTAATCCGTAATAACGGAATTATGCGGTTAATTATTGGCTGCACTCTTCGGGAAGAAGAAGTAGAAGCGATCGCCCAAGGCGAAAAACTCCGAGAAGTAGTAGATTGCTCCCTATCTAATTTTCCCTTGATTCCAGAAAATCCTGAAGAAGCAGACGCATTAGAACTGCTTTCCTGGATGATTGCCCAAGGCTATGCGCGAGGTTAAACTTGCCTTACCCTGTTCTCCTCTGCGTCAACCGATTTCCTTACAAGGCATTTTTCACGAGAAAGCCGGAGTTATTGAAGACAAAGCCGGAAACAGACTAGCCTTTAATGGCAGTGTAAACGAAACAGCTCAAGGCTGGACAATAAATTGGGAGAGTTTTGATGAATTTGTTTCTTTAGAAGTATTATTAATGCTACTTTATCCAGTCGCTCTGAGCAAGAGCAACAACGGGCAAACTTAGTCAGTGAATTAGATAGTAGTATTCTTCAAGCGCAAGCAGAGAATTTTGATTTGGATGCAATTACCGAAGCTGATTTAGAAGAACTCTCACTCTCTGAACCATTATATGATTTAAAAACCATAGATCAATTACTACAAACTCCCTCTCTACTGCCTCCAGGAATTGAAGTTCAATTCATGCAGGATGGCGAATATAAATTTTCTATGCCGGGAATGAAGGAAACTTTGCGAGTTACTACTAAACCTGATTATTTTGACCAGCATCCTGGTAGTACAGAGTTATGGTCGCCTGGTAGTCCTTTATTTCCCATTGTTGATGAGGTGACAGATTAAAAAAATATCTCTCAGATCGCACGCTTATTCTGAATAGTGTTATGGAAGACGGCGATCGTTGTCCGAATCACTTTACAGGGCGCGGAGTCGGGCGCGGAGACCGCGCCCCTACGGTTATATTGTGGTTTACACGAATGAAATAGACATCTCCCGAAATCATGTAGGGGCGCGGTTTCCGCGCCCAACCTTCGGTTTTAACGAAAGCATAATTAATTTTCGGAGATTTCTAATTCGGCGGAAACCGCGCCCAACCTTCGGTTTTAACGAAAGCATAATTAATTTTCGGAGATTTCTAA
>CAXTSI010000009.1:0-19380 GCA_964246695.1 uncultured bacterium | reverse complement strand
TTCGCTTGAAGCTGTTTCGGTATTGGGGCTATAGGCGGGTTGTTAAAAAAAATTTGCCTTTATTTTCTGTACATTATGCTACTGCCAAGTTTACAAATAAATATAAGACACTTTAGATAATTGGGGTGCATCGTTTGTTCATTTATGGATTTGCCTAAAGTTGGTTTGTAGATGAATAACACCACTCCTCAAAAGGGAATACTATGTCGAACTTTGAGCTAGTTCTCAAGCTATTGCTGCAATTAACGGTCATTTTAGCCACTTGCCGTATCATCACTATTTTGGGACGGCGCTATCTTGGGCAAACCGATGTTGTCTGCGAAATGATCGCAGGTGTGATCTTGGGACCATCGCTGTTTGGGTTGATTGCACCGGATGTGCAGCAATGGTTGTTTCCTAAGGCTCCCATTTTACTGGCGACGGGAGCAAAGATTCCTAACCCATCCATGTCAATTCTCTTCGCCATCAGCCAGATCGGGCTGGTAATATACATGTTTTTGATTGGGTTAGAGTTTAACACCGATTTGATTAGGCAACGACTCAAGAGTGCTGGTTTGGTTTCAGCAGCAGGGATACTTGCACCATTTAGCTTAGGT
This sequence comes from uncultured bacterium, assembly GCA_964246695.1. GTDB lineage: Bacteria > Cyanobacteriota > Cyanobacteriia > Cyanobacteriales > Nostocaceae > Stigonema. The sequence goes on along the minus strand of CAXTSI010000009.1, from coordinate 18,784 downwards.
GCAGTAGCAGCTTTCAACTTGTACAATCAGGGCAATTTATTTAAAGGAGGGGTGACTCCTTGGGCGGCGGCTTTATATCTCGGTGCTTCCATGTCAATCACGGCGTTTCCCATGTTAGCCCGGATGCTGTACGAACGTGGCATCGCTAAAACCAGCTTTGGAACTTTGGCACTAGCAGCAGGTTCGATAGACGATGCAACTGCATGGTGTTTGCTGGCGATCGTACTAGCAAGTGTGAAAGCCAATACGAGTATTGCAGTCTTTGCTATTGGTGGTGGTATTGGCTACGTCCTATGTTCGGTTTTTATCGGGCGATCGGCATTTACCATCTTTACTAGGATGACAAACCGTGATGGTGGTGTGACGATCCAAACCCTGACTTTAGTATTGATAGTTTTGATGTTCTGCGCTTGGTTCACTGATGCAGTTGGAATCTATGCAATATTTGGTGCATTTATTTTAGGTACTGCAATGCCACGGGGTGAATTCGGTGTAGCAGTTCGTGAACGCACTGAGTTTATGACCACTTCGTTTTTGCTGCCAATTTTCTTTGTTTTCTCCGGACTCAACACTCAGATTGGACTGGTCAATACACCTGCTTTGTGGGCAGTTACAGCCTTGATTTTAGCGATCGCCATTTTTGGAAAAGGTATTGCTTGTATGTTAGCAGCTAAAGTTGCGGGAGAAAATTGGCGTGAAGCTGCGACCATCGGTGCTTTGATGAACGCACGCGGTTTGATGGAGTTAATCATCCTGAATATTGGTTTGGAGCAAGGTCTTATTACCCCAACTTTATTTACCATCATGGTGATTATGGCAATCCTGACTACACTTATGGCATCACCGCTGGTTAACTTTTTGTTACAGGGGACAGCTGATGAAAAATCCCCAGCTTAAGAATAGTTTTGCAAAAAATTGAACTGCCAATCAGCTCCTATTGTCGGCTGCTGCCTCCAAAATAGGACTTACGCATTAACAGAAATAGTAAAGGTCTGCTGATTTTTCCGGCAATTCGCGCTGATTAATTACAGTTGTGTCTACCCAATATCGTAGGGGCGCGGTTTCCGCGCCCTTACTAACTGAAATGTATTGGGGTTGGAGGAGGCAGCAGCCCACCGGAATGCATTCCCAAAGCAAAGTGGGAACGAGTTGGGTTGGGAACCGGTTGTTGACACGAATGGCATCGGGTTCCCGCAATTTTTAGTTTATTTGTGCCTGTATGCTTGAATTATTTTATACTTTAGAGTAAACTTAATAACTCTTTACTAATAACAAGTGCAACTGTGTTGTAACACGAATTAACATCTATACCAAGCGTGAATGATTTCTCAGTAAGTCTAAAAAAGGTTGACATGATCGAGGGATTTAAAGAATCATCTTAGGGACATCGGATAGTCGCTTGTAAGGAAACTATGCAGACAGTTATTCTCGTTCTCATTGAGGTGCTGATTGTTATTGGACTGTCACGGCTAGTGGGGCTTGCCTTCCGGTGGATTAAGCAACCGCTGGTAATTGGTGAGATAGTCGCTGGGATTATGCTCGGACCATCTCTGTTTGGTTTAATTGCTCCTGGGTTAGCAGCTAGCTTGTTTCCACCGGAAACGCTTCCCTTGTTAAATTTGCTGTCTCAGGTAGGGTTGATATTTTTCATGTTTCTGATCGGGCTGGAGCTCAATCCTAAATACCTCAGCGGCAATTTAGAAATAGCAATTTTGACTTCGCACGTTAGTATTTTAGTACCGTTTTCTTTGGGAACGCTGCTAGCGGTACTGCTTTATCCTTTAGTTTCTAATGCTAGCGTCTCTTTTACCGCCTTTGCCTTGTTTTTGGGGGCGGCGATGTCGATTACTGCTTTTCCAGTACTGGCGCGAATTATTGCCGAGAACAACTTGCAAAACACGCGGTTGGGGACATTGGCTTTAACTTGTGCAGCAGTGGATGATGTTACAGCTTGGTGTATCCTTGCAGTGGCGATCGCCGTAGCACATACTGGTAGCATCAACAAGGCTATCCCCACCGTTTTTTATTCCCTGCTCTACATCGTCTTCATGGTGACAGTGGGACGTTGGTTTCTGCAAAACCTTGCCAACGATTACCGTCGCACAGGACGCCTCAACCAATTTGTCCTCGCTTTGATTTACATGCTCGTGGTTGCTTCTGCACTGATCACCGAACTCATTGGTATTCACCTGATATTTGGAGCGTTTTTACTGGGAGTAGTCATGCCCAAAAATGCAGGTTTGGTGCGGGAGTTGGCGATCAAAACTGAAGATTTTGTGCTGATATTTCTGCTACCAGTTTTTTTTGCCTACAGTGGTCTACGGACACAAATTGGCTTGCTTAACGATCCCAAATTGTGGTTACTTTGCTTAGCTGTGCTCGTGGTGGCAATTTTAGGTAAATATATTGGCACTTATGTAGCAGCTCGCGCCAGTGGCATTAGTAAACGGGAAGCCTCGGCTCTTGGTTGGTTAATGAATACTCGTGGCTTGACCGAGTTAATAGTGCTAAACATTGGTCTTAACCTAGGTGTCATCTCACCCTTACTGTTTACCATGTTGGTGATTATGGCATTGGTCACGACATTTATGACCTCGCCGCTACTAGAGTGGACATATCCGAAAAAGCAGATCAGGTTAGATATGGCGGAGTCGGAACCTGAAGAAGAACTGGCGCACACCGATGCTAATAATCGTCCCTACCGGGTTTTAGTTCCAGTAGCTAATCCCAGTACCCAGAAAGGTTTGGTGCAGTTAGCATGTACTCTAGCTATCAACTACCGACAAACCGCCATTGTTCATCCCCTGAGTTTGATTGAACTCAAAGAAGACTATGTCTTTGAGAATACCCCAGTAGAGGCAGATCGATTAATCATGCAGCGCCTCCAGCAGCTAGAAGAATTGACTTCACGTCTGGAACCGGAAGCACTACGCTCTTATGTACATCCGATAGTTCGCATATCAAATAATGTCGCACGGGAAACAGCAGAGATTGCCGTACTCGAGCAAGCTGATTTGATTATCGTGGGATGGCATCGCCCAGCTTTTAGTAAGAATCGTTTAGGTGGACGAGTTGGTCAAATTCTCTCCACCGCGCCCGTAGATGTGGCAGTGTTTATAGACCGGGGAGAAGAGCGCCAAGAACGCCTGTTGGTTCCTTACTCTGCAAACATTCATGATGATTTGGCACTCATACTTGCTCTCAGGTTATTGGTAAATCATGATACATGTAGTTTGATAATTTTACAGATTGTGACAGACAATCAGGGCAAAAATGAATTAAGTTATGAATTACACAATATGATGGAGCAATTGCCTCAAAATGTACGCGATCGCATTGACATCCAAACTATCGAAGCCGTAGAACCGATCCAAGTCGTAGTATCAGCCTCAGAAGCCGTTGACTTAACTATTGCCGGCACCAGCCGTGCTTGGGGTATTGAGCGTCAAACTTTAGGACGATACACAGATGAACTCGCCATTCAGTGTCGCTCCTCACTGCTCATTACTCGCCGCTACAGTCAAGTGACCCCTCACCTAGCCTCAGTGCTTGCTGACGTTAGCACTCAGGAAGGAAGGAGCCAATAATCAACGTTAGTAGTTAGTAGTTAGTAGTTAGTGGTTAGTGGTTAGTAGTTAGTAGCACAACCAACAACTAACAACTAACAAATAACGACTAACAACTAACAACTAACAACTCCCTATGCATCACTTCAACTTCAAATCCTTAACTTTTTATGGCGTAGCAATAGGCTCAGTCCTGCTGTTGTTTAAAGTCGTAACTGCCTACGGTGAAAACAATCTCAAGGCGCCTCCCGCAATTAACGGTCGCTATCGCCTCGTGTTTAATGATTTACCCATTTGTGAAAAATCAGATGCCCTAATTCTAGACATTCAGCAATCAGGAGTTTATTTAAATGGGTTTTTATTACCAGTAAACGCTAGCGCCGATACAGCCACAGCAACTAACCCAACTCTGACAGGCACACTTAGTAATCAACAGTTGAGTTTATCCGGAAAAGTTAAAAGAACTATCATTTGCGATCTTGCTGGTTCTCAAAAGATGGCAAACACTCGGACTCAAGATAATTCTTTTAATTTAGTCAAAATGCAAATCCAACGAGTTAATAAAGAGCGTTTCACTGGTCAAATGTATTTAAGTGGCACCAACAAAGGTATTGCATTTACCGCAATACCACAAAAAGCTCTGCATGGTAATGGGTAATTACTAATTGCTAATTGCTAATTGCTAATTGCTAATTGCTAATTGCTAATTGCTAATTGCTAAGTCTTCCATTAGCCATTAGGCATTACCAAACTTAGCAACTTTGAAAAAATAGACATAAATTTTTTTGAGCGCGGTCCTCGGTACTTTTCGTATAGGATGAAGCTGGGGATGATTAGCCTTAGCCTATAAGCTAACATCAAGGAAGTCATATCATTTAATTTGATTTTTCCTGCTAATAAATGAAGAGGAAATTGGGCAATTTTTCTCAATTTATCAAAAGTGTTTTTATCTTTCTCTTGAATTGCTTCATTAATAAAAAACTCTAAAGCTGGTTGGCAATACTTTCGGAAATTCTCATGCTTAATCTGTTCAATTTCATAAAATACAATGTAGTCTTTTCTCATGTAATCCCATTGGTTACTCATATTGGTTTGATGCTTTGTATAAAAGGCTCCAACGATGGGCGTGTAAACAAAATTAACATCTAGTTCTAGCAAATCTAGTGCAAAGTCTCTGTCTTGCAAAGCCTTAAGACGATTATCAAAAATTTTATTTTGAAAAATCTCTTTTTTGATTAACAGGCATTGCTGTAATAGTGGAAAAGGAGAATTTGCTAGAAAGTCAGGTAGAAGCAATCGCTGAATTAACTGTTCTTTTGTTAAAGAACCAATAATATTTTCTTCCCGTTTAATAATATTCTGCTCGTTATCTAGATATACCCGTTCGTAGTCACAGTAGAATATAACGTCTAGGCTCTCTAAACCACTTAAATAACTTAGTTGAAATCTAGTTTTATCTTTGTGAATCCAATCATCGGGATCTAAACACTGAATCCAATCTCCTTGTGCATTTTGAATCCCGAAATTTCGCGCTGAGGATAATCCACCATTTTCTTTAAAGAAATACTTAACTCGTGAATCTACATTCATTAAGTGAGCAGCAACTTCACGAGTATTATCGGTAGAACCATCATCTACAAGAATACATTCAAGATCGGTGTAAGTTTGTGCCAAGACACTTTTCACGCACTTCTCTAGGTAAGTAGCCCGATTATAGCAAGGTAAAATAATTGACACTAGGGGAGCCATCGATTAATCAATCCTCAATAGCAAATTTTGAACAATTTAACACACGCACTTAGTTAATTTTTTTGACTTACGCATTGACAGAAATAGTTAAGTATGCAGTGGTTTCGGTAGGGCGGCGGAGCGCAATATTCATTTGGGTAGACCACCTTACCGTAGGGGCGCGGTTTCCGCGCCCTTACCATGTAATTAATTATACGAGATGAGACGACCGAATTCCGTTATACACATAATGCTCAATTCTATATAGTGCGTAAGTCCTAAATTTTGATGTTTTTATATATAGACATAAGTAGGTCGGCAAGAATAATCACAACTATGTAAAGTTTTGTAAAATAAAGGAGAAAGGTTTGTAGTTACGCTATCTTCGCCCTAAAGCAAGCCAGTGCGTTGGTGAGGCAGCGAGCAGTACGTCCAAGTGTCTCCCTCCGAAAGAAACTGCGGTGCGCATGAGGAGGGTGAACCAGTCCTAGACGACTGCCGAAGGGGGAACCCCGCTTGAAGCATCTGGCGCGCAACTACGAACTAATGATAATTTATTTTTTCGACATACTTAGCATTTGATTTGCAATAGACATAAATGTAGTAAAGTATAAATTGTTATGTACAAAATATAACAATGCTGTGTAATTTTAACCTTATATTTACGATATACTTACCGTAATCTCTTTTTTTTCAGGCATTAATGTAAACATCATAAACCGTAAATAAGCTGTAATCGTGCGGTTTTTAAATAAAAATTTTTACTCATTAATGAAATTTTGACAATTTTTTTAGTTAAAAAAGGGGAGTATAAAAAGCTTTTGCTCTGTCTTTTACGACTCTCCTAACGCTGGAACTCCCCATTAACGCTCTTCCGTCACTCTGGGGAAATAAAATAAATGTAGGTTGGGCTTACCGTGGGGAAACCCAACAATACCAAGCTTTTTGGCTGTTGGGTTTCGTTCCTCAACCCAACCTACGCCTAGATTGATCAATGCCTCAAAAAATCTAGGGCAAGTTCGCGAATTGGACTGGGGTTTATCATAACGAGTGCGATCGCCCTCACTCCATATATAAGGATGTTACCCCCATTACTGTAGGGCTAGCATCCTTATCTGTAGGGTACGTTGCCACATAGAGCAGATTGCAGTTCTATTTTTGACATACGACTACTTACAAGCGTGAGTCCCAAAAACGGAATGGCACTAAAAAAACTGAAGCAGGCATATTTCAAAAGGTACACCTGCACTAATGGACATCATTTCACTGACGATCAACATCCAATTACCAAGAACTAAAACGTGCAGGGTCAAGTGACGGGTCAGAATCTTTCCCCAGATGCTTAATTCCTTTTACGCCTTACCATTTATAGGTAAATTAAGAAACAATCTTATTTCAATCATTGTAATAATTCTTTGCAGCGTGTCCCAAAAAAAAGCACGTATCTTGGCTTAATTCCCTTTAGAGCGGGGTGTTGACTTCACCCCCATCTTCAATTTGGGGTTCTGATTGAGAGACGGGAGTTTCTGCCACTGGGTCGGCGCGGTAGATAGCTTGCTCACCATTTGCTAACTTTACAAAGAAGGCAATCTGACCATTGTTATTCAATCTAGGGACAGACGACAAGTCGGTGACTGTCGAGCCTTCAAGGGAATCGCCAGTGGCAATCACCTTGTTCGCTACCGGGTCAGCGCGGTAGATAGCTTGCTCACCATTTGCTAACCTTACATAGAAGGCAATCTGACCGAGGTTATTCAAGTTATTCAACTGGAAATAAAAGCCGGTGACTGTCGAGCCTTCTAGGGAATCGCCAGTGGCAATCACCTTGTCCGCCACCGGGTCAGCGCCTGTGAAAATGCCGCTTTCACCCCCATTCAAGGTCGCTGTAAAAGCTACACTATCATTATTATTGATCGCAAAATAAGAGTTAAAAGTCTTAAACGAACCGCTGCTGGTATCAGCAATCGTGCGCAAAGTACTAGTAGAGCGGTCGAACAGGCGGATGGCATCTTTACTCAATAGCAGAATATTGCCCTTGTCGTTAACCCTTAGTGCAGAGGCATCAGTTTCCACTATGCGGGTGGGTTCACCACCATTGACGCTAAAAATTGCTGTTATGGGAGGAGATTGCTTGTTGGTCGCGGCAAAAATTACTTCTCCTTGGTTATTGATATCAAAAAAGTTGATGCTGTCAAGTGTATCGACTTGAGCATCAGAAGATCCACCACGATTACTAGCAAAAGCAATTGGGACATTAGGCTGATTAGCTGTGTTGAGAACCAGAGAATAAATATCCGACCCCCTGCTAGAATAGAACTTTAAATAAGCTAATTCATCCTGCTGATTGAGCGCGAAATCTAAGAGCCTACCATTGCTGAAACGATCCATGAAGGTACCCCCAAGATTAGTCAAGGAGCCTCCTCGAGCAACAAAAAGTTCCTTGGTGATACTCAAACCAGCCACTGCCGTCGTCGGTGGCGGTGACGTTGTGATAATTGCAACTGTGCCATTGTTGTTGATATCACTTATGAAAGGTGACAATAATCTATTTAGGTTGGCTATCTCTGTATTTGAGACACCATCACTGGTGTATAGTGTCTTCGATGAATCTTTGAGAGTCGCAACAAAAGCTACTGTGCCATTATCATTAATCGCGCCGCTACTGCCAATACTGGTAAATTCACCTTGATTATCAGCGATTTTTGTGAAGGTAAAGCTGCCTGCCATTGCCGGAGTTACTCCCAGCATACTCAAGCTTAAACCAAATACTAATCCCCCACTTAAAAGTTGTATCCATCGTTTCATCTTTTGAGTGAAAACCGAAGCACTATTATCAAAATTTGCTAACGTGGTATCTGTAAGTACAACGTCACCCTTGGCTTGATTTTTGGTAGATGTATGCATAAACTTCGGTACTTTTAGCTAGAATTACCGCAGTTCAATGTAAGAAAATAGTTGTAGCATATCAAGTTAACCGTGATACAAAGATATAATACTTTACAAAATATCTAAAGAATATATAGCGCGACTAAATGAACTAATCCCGGCTCGTAACAATTACCAACACTCGAATCATTATTGACACCTAAAAACATAAAAGAAACCTACCGGATGGCGGGGTAAGGGAAATTAAATTTTAATTAAAACCCCATAATATTAATGAGGTTTAAGCTAATAATTAGCTGTACTTAGAAGAATCCTGGCATTACTATTCGTTTAACAATCGAAAACTTTTCTTTTCCTCATCCACCCATTCAACTTGCTCAATTTGAACAAGCTCTGCAACCCAATTCATTATCTCTTCTTTAGTCGATTTCTTTCCACCAAAAGATTGCATCCCGCACCAACGTACCTCAAATGTCGTACCTAACTTCTCAGCTTTTTGTTGCAGGAAAGCTAAGAATCCCGTAGCAGTCCGGGAAAATTCCGGTTCGGGTTTGGGTTGTTCATTCTCTGTGTCGTAATACTTTTTTGGTGGCTGCTGCATATTCGATATTTGCTGTTGGGCATCATATTCAATCGCAAATCGATCCACCTCAACACCTTGGGTATACTCCAAATCAGCAAGCTTAAACTCAGACTGCCTAATCATCCAGTTTGCAGTTTCTAATCTTTCATATTCTTTTTTAAGTAGCTGCGCACAACCAAATAATAAGGATGTGCCTAGCAGCATCATAGACGCTCCTAATCCCTTTAATTCATGACTATCTGGAATGAAACTTATAGGCTTATACCCACTAGGTACATCTTCATTAAAACGAGTTGTTATAATTTCATCGTATTTGACTTCAAAGACTGGAAACTTGTTACTACCTTGGCTAATTACCCATGACTGCATGTAACCTGGACTAGCCATTATTAACCCGGATATGCTCATCAATACCCCAATTCCTAATCCCCAATAAAACCCGGTTTCGCAGAATAAACCGGGTTTCATAGACCTGTAATAATTACGAATTACGAATTATCAACTACGAATTACGTTGAGGTGTTTATCCTAGAAAAAATTCCTCTAAAAACGGATAAAACTTCTTAGCCAAAGACTCAAATTTTTCTCCTATGTCATTGGGAGAGATAATTTTATATCCCTTGCCGTTGAACCAATTATAATGACTAGATGGAATGTAATTTAAGTGAGACATTCCTTCTCGGTAGTAGCCAGACAAAATCAGTATTTTATTCTTGGGAAAAAACCTAACCCTAAAATTCTCGGAGAAATGTTTCTTCCCTTTGAAAGTAATAGCCAAATTATCATTCCCTATTTTTTGGGATAGCAATTGAAATTCAGTTGTTGGGAAAGCTTGAGCCGCAATATTAGTAGCTGCTACCTCAAATTCTTGGGTTAGGATAATATTCATGAACTTTTACCTTAAGAATTGCCGATCGCCTAAGCAGTAGTTTGTGATTTGATTAGGCTTTTCATTTGACAGAAATAGATATCTACCTTAGAGCAAGCATTGCTCTCTACAATAGAGTGGGTATAGCAAAACAGACACCTTGTTTTTGCAACAATATTAAGGAATTCCTAGCCTCTACCGTAGGATGGATATTTCTCGATATACTTATCATAGCAGCAATTACTGCTCTACAGGTAGATGAGTTGTGTAAAGAAATGCTAAGTACAGTTTTTGCTTGAGAAAATTTCGGTTCTTCGTTTCATCCTTGGTTAAATAGGATAATATTGGTAATTGGTGATTGGGAAAAAGCAAGGTTTCTTTTAACTTATTACCCGTTACCAGTCGCTGCGGGGGTGCAAGTGGTAAACAAGGGCAGCTTAGTTGTGTTGCCATTCGTTTTGAAGCTTTGGAATCTTGCACAAGATCGAGATCCCGGTAAAGAATAAGGCGTTGCTGATTCTATGTATAAAAATGATTTTACGTGCGGACCAAAATCATTGTAGAGACGTAGCAGTGCTACGCCTCTACATTTTTGAAAGCAACGCCAAGAGAAAATATTCATACATTTAAAAAAGCAGGTACAGGAAATGCAAGTAATCCGTCTTGAGGCACTCTCAGACAATTACATCTTTTTACTGCACGATCCAACGCAAAATATCGCCGCCGTTGTCGATCCAGCTGAGAGCAGACCAGTTTTAAAGAAACTTAAAGAATTAGAAGCAGAATTGGTGGCGATTTTTAACACCCACCATCATCAAGACCATGTGGGTGGTAATCAGCAGCTCATACAACAATGGAACCAAGTGACAGTTTATGGTGGGGCGTTCGATAAAGGGAGAATTCCGGGACAGCAGGTGTTTCTGCAACAAGGCGATCGCGTCCACTTTGCAGACCGAATCGGAGAAGTTTTCTTCGTTCCCGGACATACCCGCGCTCACATCGCCTACTACTTTCCCCCAACACACAATAGTGAGACGGGCGAGTTATTCTGCGGCGACACCCTATTTGCTGGCGGTTGCGGTCGCTTATTTGAAGGGACACCGCAGCAAATGGTAGATTCCCTGAGTAAACTCCGCTCTCTACCTGATGATACCCACGTTTGGTGCGCCCACGAGTACACTTTGAAAAATCTACAGTTTGCCCTCACAGTTGATGGTGAAAACCCCGACCTCCAAAGTCGCTACGACCAAGTAAAGGCATACCGCAGTCGGGGAGAGGCTACCGTTCCCTCGCATCTCGGAGTGGAAAAGCGCACAAATCCCTTTTTACGCTGGGAGCAGCCGACACTACAATCAGCTACGAACAGTCGCGATGCAGTGGAAACATTTGGGCGTCTGCGCTTAATGAAAGACAAATTTTAGCCGATCTGCTAACGGCTAATAGCTAATTGCCCTGTTACCATTAGCTATTAGCGAACGATTAGCGAACAAAACAATGGCGAAACGCGTGCAGTTAGTTTTAAATAAGGATGTCAGCAAGCTGGGAAAATCTGGCGACTTAGTAGACGTAGCTCCTGGCTATGCTCGTAATTATCTGATTCCCAAGAGTTTGGCAACTCATGCCACTGCCGGTATTCTCAAGCAAGTCGAACGTCGGCGTGAGCTAGAACGCCAGCGGCAATTAGAACTTAAGCAACAAGCGACTGAGCAAAAAGCAGCTTTGGAACAAGTTGGCAGCTTCATAATTGCCAAGCAGGTTGGTGAAGGCGATGCTATTTTCGGTACTGTAACTACCCAAGAAGTGGTAGATGTAATTAAACAAACCACAGGACTGGAAGTGGATCGGCGCGGCACTACCATACCTGATATTAGTTACATAGGTACATATGAAGCAGAAATTAAGCTATATCCTGACGTGACAGCACTCGTCAATATTCAAGTAGTATCTAGCTAACGGTAGGCAGCCCACAGCATCGAATGCTGTAGCTACACCTGATTTTTCAGCCTAGAAATAAATTTTAGGCTTTGTAGAGACGCGATCGCTCGCGTCTCTACACCAGAACTACAAACAGGATATTGAAAATTTTGAACTTGTCTGGCGGGTTTTCCCGCCTTTATGTTTTGGAACAGATTTTGGATTACAAGGGAATAAGGGATTGGAAGTTGTTATTTGTTAGTGGTTAGTGGTTAGTGGTTAGTTGTTGGTTGTTGGTTGTTAGTTGTCAATAAGTACTACAACCACTGTACGGGCGAACGGTGAGACAACCCTGAATTTCGGTTTCACTCCCAATCGGATCTGCTTTCCCGTTGGGCCGTTCGCCCCTACTAACAACTAACCACTAACAACTAACCACTAACAACTAACCACTAACCACTCCCAATTTAAAATTACTTATGTCTGAAGAACTAAACTTTCAAGGTAATAGCAGCGATCGCCTACCGCCCCAAAACATTGAAGCAGAAGAAGCGATATTGGGGGGAATTTTGCTAGATCCGGAGGCGATCGGCAGGATAAGCGATCGCTTATCTCCAGAAGCTTTTTACATTAGCGCTCATAAAGACATCTACCAAGCGGCATTGCGCCTTCACAGTCAAGGTAAACCCACAGACTTGCTCTCGGTCACAAGTTGGCTTGCTGACAACGACAAGCTGGCTCGTATTGGTGGGAGAAATAAATTAGCATCTCTCGTAGACCGCACAGTGTCAGCTATCAACATCGACTCTTTAGCCGGGTTGGTAACGGAAAAATACCTGCGGCGTAAGTTAATTAAAGCTGGTAATGAAATTGTGCAGCTTGGTTATGAGACAGAAACCGAGTTACCAATTGTCCTCGATCAGGCAGAACAGAAAGTTTTTGGTGTGACTCAGGATCGTCCCCAAGCCGGTCTGATTCACATCTCCGACACCCTGATTAATACTTTCCAAGATATTGAGACTCGTCACCAAGGTATCGCCTTACCAGGTATTCCTTGCGGATTTTATGATTTAGATGCCATGACCAGTGGTTTTCAACGTTCTGATTTGATTATTGTTGCTGGTCGCCCGTCAATGGGCAAGTGCCTAAGTGAAACCACTGAAATTGTTCTGGCTAATGGTACTATATCAACCATTAAAGAAATCTACGATCGTCATGAAGCCGAACTGCTGACACTCAAGGATGATTGGAAATTCCACCTAACTCAACCATCTGCATTTGTAGATGACGGAATCAAACCAGTTTTCCGTGTCACGACTCGCTTGGGGCGGTATGTTGAAACTACAATCACCCACCCATTTTTAACTATTAAAGGCTGGCAAAGGCTAGAGGATCTGAAAGTGGGCGATCAAATTGCAGTGCCGCGAAAGATAGACGTATTTGGTACAAAAACAATTCGTGAGTGTGAAGTCAAACTACTAGCCTACCTAATAGGAGATAGTTGTTTGACAGACACAACACTGGAATTTACCAATACTAACCCTCTAATTCAGGACGACTTCTCTCAGGCTGTACTTAGCTTTTCTCCTCAACTGAAAGTGTACGGAGAAATTAGCCCCCATCGTTCACCAATACTTTCTGCTGTAATGTGTCAGGGGCAAAAAAATCCTTTAACTGCATGGCTGGAAAATCTAGCACTATGGGGCAAAAAAGCCGATCAAAAAATAATTCCGGCGATGATTTTTCAACTTGAGCGATCGCTAGTCTCTTTATTCCTTAACCGCCTTTTTGCCACAGATGGCTGGGCTACAGTATTTAACAGTGGTCAGGCACAGTTAGGCTATTGCAGCGTTAGTGAGAAACTAGCAAGACAAGTTCAACATCTACTACTACGGTTTGGCATCATTGCTGCTTTGAAAAAGCGGTTTATTAAATACAAATACACCCGCAAACAAGCTTGGCAATTAGATATTACTGATGCCAATTCTATCAAGATTTTTATCTTAGAAGTCGGTATTTTTGGCAAAGAAGAGGCATTAGCCAAAGTCGCAGCAGCAATAAATCAAAAGAGATATCAGACAAATCGTGACTTAATTTCTGTAGAGATTTGGTCACAGATAGCAGCAGCTAAAGGAAATGAACCTTGGACTGTTTTGGCGCGACGTGCTGGGATCAAGAGGTATACAAATAGACATCTTGTCCAACGTGCTTTAACACGGGAAAAACTTTGGAATTTGGCAACTGCTTTAGACAATTTGCCACTTCAACAGTTAGCAACTAGTGATGTCTACTGGGATGAAATCGTTTCTATTGAGGCGATAGGATCCAAACAAGTGTATGACTTAACAATCCCCGACACCCACAATTTTGTTGCCAATGATATCTGTGTTCACAATACAGCTTTTTGTTTGAACCTCGCGCATAATATTGCTGCTTTATATAAATTACCAATTGCTGTTTTCAGCTTGGAAATGTCAAAAGAGCAACTGGTGCAGCGATTGTTAGCAAGCGAAGCAGGAATTGAAACTGGTTATTTGCGCAGTGGACGCATCAGTCAAACTCAGTGGGAACCTTTAAGCCGTGCTATTGGTATGCTCTCGGAAATGCCAATTTTTATTGACGACACACCAAATATTACAGTGACAGAAATGCGGAGTCAGGCGCGGCGATTGCAAGCGGAAGTAGGGGCAGAACTGGGACTGATTATCATAGATTACTTGCAATTGATGGAGGGAGCAGGCGATAACCGCGTGCAAGAAATATCAAGAATTACCCGCAGTATCAAAGGTTTAGCTCGTGAATTAAGTGTGCCAATTATTGCTTTATCTCAGTTGAGTCGAGGTGTGGAATCACGCACTAACAAGCGTCCAATGTTGTCTGATTTGAGAGAATCGGGCTGCTTAACGGGCGATAGCTTAGTGACGTTAGCAGATAGTGGCGTACAAGTACCAATCCGGGAATTAGTGGGCAAATCAGGTTTCGCAGTTTGGGCGCTGAACGAAGCCACAATGCAGCTAGAACGAGCAGTTGTCAGCAATGCTTTTTCAACAGGTGTCAAGCCTGTATGGCGATTACAAACTCGACTAGGACGTACTATTCGGGCAACTGGCAATCACAAGTTTCTGACAATTCACGGCTGGCGACGACTCTCTGAGTTAGAAATAGGCGATTCGCCTAGCGGCGATAGCTTCGCTTCACGCATTGCTTTACCCCGGTGCTTACCTAGTGGTGCTTTGCAGTCAATGAGCAATCCTGAAATTGCTTTGCTAGGACGCAATATGCAATCTCAACTTGGCGTTGCTCACTGCGGCACAACTCTTTATAAACAAAATTTGAGTCGTGAACGAGCAGCAAGATTGGCTACTGTTGTCAAATCAAATGATCTTGCCCGTCTATCTACCAGTGATGTTTACTGGGATGAAATTGTCTCAATTGACCCTGATTGTGAAGCTGAAGTTTACGATTTAACAGTTCCTAAACTTCACAATTTTATAGCAAATAACATAATTGTTCACAACTCGATCGAGCAAGATGCGGATATAGTAATCATGCTTTACCGCGATGATTACTATAACAGTGACAGTCCCGATCGAGGAATTGCCGAGGTCATCATAGCTAAACACCGTAACGGTCCAACTGGTACAGTTAAACTTCTTTTCGATCCACAGTTTACAAAGTTTAAAAATTTAGCCAGACCTAACACTCATTAAATTTGTTAGTGGTTAATAGTTAGTAGTTAGTTGTATTTTCTACTAACAACTAACCACTAACAACTAACCACTAACCACTAACAACTAACAACTAGCTAATTCCCAGCAATTCCACATCAAAATTCAGCGTAGCGTTGGGTGGAATCACACCACCAGCACCACGAGCACCATAACCTAACTCTGGGGGAATGATTAACTTACGCTCACCGCCTACTTTCATCGTGCTAAGTCCTTCATCCCAGCCTTTGATGACTTGTCCCTGACCGAGTTTGAATTTGAAGGGTTGACCGCGATCGCGTGAACTATCAAACTTAGTACCATCTTCCAGAGTGCCGGTGTAGTGAACCGAAACCGTTTGTCCAGTTTTGGGAGTCGCCCCAGTTCCCTCCTTGATCTCGATATACTTTAGTCCAGAGGGCGTGGTAACGACATTAGCATCAGACATTTTCTTCTTGCTCGCAATTAGGGTATTGTTTTCAGTTACAGTGGTTGCTGCAGGTGTGGTTTGAGTCAAATGAGCAGCAACAGCAGACTCTTGTTTGCCGCCGCTGACTTGCGCCAACACCAAAACCACAACACAAAGCAGCATAAAGCTTATGCTCAGTAAAATCTGTCTCAAAATTAGTCCTCCCTACTTAAGTGTGTAGTAATTGGGTATAACCAGTAGGACAAAACTAAGTTTAAATCACAAAGTGTACTTTAACGCCAAAGCTTATTTTCTAAATCTCGCACTTGACGCTCTAATCGGTCAATCCTACCTCGCAGTTCGTCAACTTCCGACTGGCGAGGAACCCCCAGATCCTGCATCATATTCCGGAATTGACGTTGCATTTGTGTATCCCAGTTTCCCTGCTCCGACTTTAACTGCTGAAGAAAATCATCCATCACCGCCTTGGCTTGCTCAGGATTAAGCTTGCCATCTTTCAATTCATCAGTGACTTCCCGCAGTTTATCACCCACTAAGGATGTTGTGCCAATACCAAGCATCACTAATTGCTTCATCCAGTTGTTGCTGTCCATACTACCTTCAAATCACTTATTTCAAAACGTAATCCTACAAGTTCGCTTCTAGGTAGGCAATAACGTCAAGGGAGAGCGTGGTTATTTTAGCCTACATCTCTATTTTGGCAAAGAAAGCAAACCTGGAGAGTTAAAGTATTTAGTTATATAGTTATTGTTCGTGAAAGTATCCTCACCTGTACACTAAAAATTCAAGTTGAATAATAGCTTGCCAAGCATATTGGTTGCGATCGCGGAACCTATGGAGGTATGACACGGGAATCAATACTGCAAGGGCTGAGAATAGTTGAGTTGCCAGAAACCCGGTTTCTTTAAGAAACCGGGTTTCTAATTTTTGCTTATCCGAGCAGTATTGACACGGGAATGGCTTTATTGGTACGACGAGCAAGGACAACGATTTCCCATCCCAGAGGAACGTATCAAACTAGCAGAACAACGTGCCTCTGTTGCAGAACAACGCGCTCGAATATTAGAAGAAAAATTGCGAGCGTTGGGAGTAGATCCAGAAACTCTTGGTTAAAATTATAGCGGTTCTCTATCGCCAGTTTTGGGAGTCGCCCCAGTCCCCTCTTTGATCTCGATATAGTTCAATTCAGAGGGCGTGGTGACGAAATTCGCATCAAACATTAGTATAGGACTTTCGTGATAATCGAACTACTCAGGGTGAAAGTTCCGCCTGAACAACGAGAAAAATACATTCAGAAAGATGCAGAAATTTGGACAACAGCCCTTGCTAGGTATCCTGGATTTCTTGGTAAAGAGGTTTGGATCAATCCTCACGACACACAATTCGTCATCCTGGTAATTCGTTGGGCAACGCGGGAACAGTGGAAAGCCATACCTCCATCCGAACTGGAAGCCATTGAACAACAGTTTGTCCAAGCTATGGGAAAATGTTATCCACTTGTGGAGTCAGCAGAGTATAAGCGTGCGGAAATTTCCTTATTTGTGGAGTAGAGAATGACCCAGATGAGAAAGTGCATCCGTTTGCATTCATCAGAAATTGGCAGAATTTAGGTAGGGGTGACGCACTTCACCTCGATCGGCATCTACCGAATAATAATGATATCGATAGAGTAGCAATCAGAGCAGTCAACAGCAAGCCAAACAGTCATAGGGAGAGGTACGAACTCGCCCATTTTTCTCCGCAAAAAATAAAATTGAGAACATTATTATGACACACAAAATTTCTCTGAGACAGCCCAGAATTATTATTAACACGGTTGCAGGTAGTTTAACTATCTTAGCTGCTGTAGCAGCTGTCAGAAACGAAGATACCAACGCTAAAACACTCTCTTGGATTGTGGCTGGAGGCAGTGCCATTATCGGGATAGTCAATCAAGGCAGTTCTTATCTATATGAAGAAAATGCCAATAATCAAATTGAAGGTTTGATTAAACCGAAGGATAAGAAGATTGCTGACCTAACTGAGGAAGTAGAGACAAAACGGGGGGTTGAAAACCAATTACAACAAGCGCAGTCAGCTAACAATGAATTATTAGATACAATCGTAAAACTTAAAGCAGAATTAGAAGGTTATCAAGGTAAAATAACTGAACAAAAACAATTTACTGACGTTGCATTAGACACTTTTTTAGTCAAGATAAAAGAAGTTTTGAGTGCATATGTAGAAGAAAATTTTGAAAAACTGAAACTTTTAGTAGATACCATTAACAAGCAAATCAAAGATGAATATGTTCTAAAAGTTTTAAATGAATTAAAGAGTGAAATTGAGATAAAATATGTGAATCACAAAGCTTGGATACTAGAAATAAAACGCAATGATAATCTTGATTTTGTGACTAATACTATAGACATTTTTAATCAAATTCATGAAGAGTTAGCGTTTCTGAAAGTTAAATTAATCAGAACTTTGGGTGCTAGTGAACGCTGGAAACGTCAGAATGGTATCAGTAAAGAAAAAGCCAACAACTCGTTAGTTCAATTAGCAGAAACTCGCAAAGCTAGTTATAACGATGTAATGGCAAAACTAGAAGCGTCGGAGCAAGTAGCCACCAATAACCCTCAGTACATGCAACACATCATTGCAGAATTGGAAAAGGCTATGGAGCGACTCGCCCAAAAAGATGAAGAAATCAAAGCTCTCAAACGTCCTCATTATTGGTCTACACCTACTCGTGAGGACCAATGGATAGCAAATATCATTATTGGTTATTTTGAACAGCTAGGAATTATTCTAGATCGCGCTCACAATGATTACGATCAGTGGCAAGCAACTCTAAGTTTTCACATTGACCGAAATAGACGTTTAATTAAGGCTAAAGATCTAAATAAACACTCTGATAAAATAGAACAGCTAGCCTACACCTTCAACACACCTGAGTTTAAATTTGATGGTAACTTAGGATTAATGACTGTTTGGGTACAAATAGGCAAGACACCTGTTAATAAAAAAAGCCTACTAACCCAAGTTGCTAGTTAGACTTATGTGAGGTATGGTAATTGCTAATTGCTAATTGCTAATTGCTAATTGCTAATTGCTAATTGC
>CAXTSI010000008.1:0-44168 GCA_964246695.1 uncultured bacterium | reverse complement strand
TCGTAATCGTCGTTCCTCAACTGCTTAAGATTTATTTTATAAACACCCTCTTAGTAAACGTTTAACATTTGCTTTTACAGACACTGTTGGCGATGCAGCCGGAGATATTACTGGTGCAGGTGTGGATTGGGTGGGTATGGATGGTGTTTGTAATTGAGCCGTAGCGCTGGGTTGGTCAAGCAGAGAAAATGCCGTTACAAGTACTAGAAATACTGTAGTTACGATCCAGTAAGTTAATTTCTTTGAATTTGATTGATTCATTTTTCTCCTATCATTATTCGCCGTAAAACAAAGTGTTTAATGTACATTTTACATAAGTTGATTGCTCATATCAAAATCCTTTTTGGCTTGATTATAGGTTTTGGCATATTGTGACGTAATATCAAGTTTGATTGATTAGTTATAATACAATACAGTTCAGTTAAGCACCAGATCAGAAACCCGGTTTCTCCTAGAAACCGGGTTTCTTTGCTCCCACAATTCCTTAACTGAACCGTATTGAGTTATAATATCCAGCCCTCACCCCCAAACCCTCTCCCAAGCACGTGTGTGAGGCCTTACAGCACCATTAAACCGTAGGGGCGCGGTTTCCGCGCCCTTACAATGTGGCACCGGTTCCAATACTGCTCGGATAAACTGATTTATTTACCGATAAACCCTGTAGAGACGCGACCGATCGCGTCTCTACACACTGGAAATCCTTACCAACAACCAAAACCCTTGCAGTATTGGCACCCGTTCAATTGAAAACTGGTATATCATAACAACTATCTGACATGATATAACCAAGGTCGTCATTGACCAGAGTGCAAGTGCAAGATTTAAATTAAAAACCCTGATTCAATATCACTTCAAAAGCGCTGGCAACTCGAGTCTGAAAACGCTGGAGGTGTTTTAACTTCCAAACAGGTTGAATAATTTCTAGCTTTGTACCAGAGCCTTTTTCTCTATCTATAACCGGAACTGCATGAAGTGTAGACAGCTTTAGTTCGTTTTGTACCATCAATTCCGGAATTGCGGCGGCACCAATACCGCTTTCAACTACAGCCTTCACCATCTCGCTACTGTTCAAGACGAGAACAACATTTAATTGCGTGGGATCTATTCCCCAACTTTTTAGGGCTTGCTCAAACACCTGCTGTGCGCCAGAACCAGACTCTCGCATGACCCAAGTGGTTGTGAGGAGTTCCTCTGGAGAAATCTCTTTGCACTTATACCAAGAATGAGATTTGCCAACAACAATTTGTAGGCAATCGCTCCCCACAACTTGTTGCCTCAAACAGTTCTGAAGAGAAGCTTTGACTTCTCCTGTCACTAACCCTAAATCAAACAGTCCGATTGCTGTCCCTTCACAAATTTCGTCCGCATTGCCCAGTGTACAGTTGACAGAAATGCCAGGATACTGGCGCTTGAACTGGCTAATCTTACTGGGTAACCAGTAGTTACCAATGGTGAGACTTGCTCCCAGCCTTAACTCACCCTGTTGCATATTGTTCAATTCTCGCAAGCCCCGCTCAGTTAAAGCAACTTGTTCAAGAATTTTCTGCGCTTCCATCTGTAGCAACTTACCAGCATCAGTAATTTGGGTATTCCGACCAATCCGATGGAATAGTTTCACGCCGTATTCTGCTTCCAAGTTTTGGATCGCTGCACTGACGCCTGGCTGGGTCATGTAAAGCGCTTCTGCGGCACGGGTAAAGTGCAGAAGTTCCGCAACTGCTAGAAAAATTCGCAACTGCTCAAATGTCATTTTGGCTCTTAAGAGCTTCCAGCCCGATTATTCTTACGCGATCGATAATTTCTATTATGCGGTAAATTGACCCATAAATAGTATTTAATCCGGATATTTTTAACGAGAAGCCTATGTTTTCAAGGTTTACCTATTAGTTGACACGAATGACGGCAGGAACGCCCCTACTCGTCTGAAGCGACATAATTCCGTTAATACACATGATGTCCAATTTGTACAGTGCTTAAGTCGTACTTAATTGGCATATTGTAGCAGTGATGATTTTTTGAGTGCATCCGTAATCAAATTAATAGTATTATTTATTACTAATGTATTTGTTTGTGGTAAATAC
Source organism: uncultured bacterium (assembly GCA_964246695.1). Taxonomy (GTDB): domain Bacteria; phylum Cyanobacteriota; class Cyanobacteriia; order Cyanobacteriales; family Nostocaceae; genus Stigonema. Next base: position 42,087 of record CAXTSI010000008.1, on the reverse strand, counting down.
CAGTACAATCCTTGTATTTCTTAGACTTAACAACAAATATAAGATTAATGACCATGCGTAAAAATATTTTTTTAAGTAAAATATAATACATTTAGCCAATCTTCAATAACTTCTGTCTATAACTTCGACAAAAAAGAGTATTTGCTCCTATTGGTGAGAAACAATACAGTGAAACTGTGCCTTTAGTAAAGGATACTTGTGAAGGCAAAGTTCACCAGTTCAATTTGGGGCACCCAATTTTAACATCTATCCACTGGGGAATTTGCTTATGACCAAAGAAATTCGACTTATGCAGATGACACAGACTAAACAGAGCAAAAACGGCTTAAAACCGGACTGCCTTTCATTTGGGGAAGTTCTAGCGCAATCGTTCGCAGTGATTGCACCGACAACAATACCCGCATCCAACATCGGCTTAATCGTTGCCCTTTCGGGGAACGGCACTTGGTTGAGCTTTTTAATCGGCTTGATGGGGCTGGTATTTGTCAGTATTAACATCAACCAATTCGCCAGTCGTTCGGCTTCTCCGGGTTCGCTGTACTCGTATATCGTCAAAGGACTAGGTCCAACAGCGGGTGTGATTTGTGGCTGGAGTTTGGTGCTGGCTTATTTGTTTACAGGCATGTCAGTGCTATGCGGTTTTGCCAACTTCAGTGCGACCTTGATTGGTCAAGTGGGAATTCATCCCTCAAGTATAACGCTGTTAGCACTTGGTGCAGGGGTTGCCTGGTATGCAGCTTATAAAGATATGCAACTCTCAGCGATCGCCATGCTGTGGCTGGAGGGTATCTCGATTGCGCTGATCTCAATCTTGTGCATCATTATCTGGGCACACAAGGGTTTTGCATTAGATCTGCCCCAACTAACTCTACAGGGTGTGACTCCCGGTAAGGTGGCGATGGGACTTGTGTTGGTGATGTTTAGCTTTTCTGGCTTTGAAAGTGCCACCTCCTTGGGAGATGAAGCAAAAAACCCATTACGCACCATTCCCAGAGCGTTGATGGGTAGTACGATATTGGCTGGTCTATTCTTCATTGCCACAACTTATATTGAGGTGCTGGGTTTTAGTGGTACTGGTGTATCCATAGCCAAAACCGAAGCGCCGCTAACTTTCCTCTCACAACAACTTGGATTAGGGTGGATGGGAGAGTTAGTTGCCTTTGGTGCCCTCCTTTCCTTCTTTAGTTGTGTACTTGGTTGTATCAATCCGGCAGCCAGAGTGTTCTTCACGATGGCACGTCACGGTCTGTTTAACTCCAAATTAGGTGCAGCGCACTCCACCAACAAAACGCCCTACGTGGCGATCAAGATGTGTTCGCTGATGATATTTGCGATCCCCGCCGTCATGTCGTTGTTTCACATCAAACTCTTCGACAGTATGGGTTATTTGGGGGCGATCTCTAGCTTCGGATTTTTAACGGTGTACATGCTGATTTCTCTGGCTGCGCCGCTTTACCTATATAGAATTAGAAAACTCCGGACTCAGGATGTAGTGTTTGCGGTTCTGGGAGTTGGATTCACGATCGTTCCAGTCTTGGGTAGTGTGGGAATTCCCGGAAGCACCCTATTCCCAGTACCAGATGCTCCTTACAATATGTTTCCTTACCTATTCTTGTTGTATCTGGTCGTCACCTGTGGATGGTTTTTCATCCAAAAACGCCGTTCTCCAGGAATTGTGGGGTCGATGCAACGGGGAATTGATGAGATGTACAACCCCTACCTAGTAGGAATTTCCTCATCAATTGAAGACGAATAACGCTCTTTGCAAGGATTAAGAATAAACAAAAATGAGCTTCTCTACTGCAATTCCCACTGGGCTAACTGCCTTCATTGCTACCAACCTTGACGACATTGTGCTTCTGTCGCTGTTTTTCTCCCAGGTAAATGCAATGTTCCGTAGTCGTTACATCGTTGCGGGTCATTACCTTGGTTTCAGTACCCTGGTTTTTGCTAGCCTACCTGCTTTCTTCGGCAGCCTCATCCTACCGCAACCCTGGATTGGATTGCTCGGTATTGCTCCAGTGATGATTGGGATCAGTCGCTGGCTTAACCAGGATATTGATGATAACGAAGAGTCGCCGGAAAAAGAACAGTCTGTTCACCCTTGGTTTAACAGCTTTCTGTCTCCCCAAACATACAGTGTCGCGGCGGTGACAATTGCAAATGGGGGTGACAACATCGCTATCTATGCGCCGTTGTTTGCCAGTAGTACGTGGGAAAGTCTTCTGGTAATTCTCGGAGTGTTCTACTCGATGGTGGGAGTTTGGTGTTCTGCTGCCTACCTGTTAACTCGCACGCCTGTGATTGCCGATGTTTTAACCCGCTATGGTAATCAACTCGTTCCCTTTGTCTTGATTGGTCTGGGTGTTTTGATTCTCATGGAAAGTCACACTTTGGAAAATCGTGGTTTAGCTGTACTCACTTTAGTAATCAGCGGCTTTTGTCTGTTGACTCAGAGTAAGAACATTTGGCGAATGCCAGAAGCTGAGAAGAATTGAATCAGGTGACAAAGGAAACATCTCTCCACATAAGATTGGTATAAGAATCCTAAATCATTCATGAAAAATTTGTAGGGTGGGCACTGCCCACCAGAACCAGGATGTGGTGGGCAGTGCCCACCCTACATATATTTCAAAAATCTGCGGAGGATTCCTATATTGAGTAGGTGAACACAATTAAGTTAAAAATAGTTCAAAGCTTGTAGTTGCGCTTTAGCGCACACTCATCGCAACTACGAACTTCAATAAAAAAAATTCCAACCACATAATGGAATTTCAGTTAGGAAACACTCGTAATCCCAAAAAAGGAGAAATCAAAATGAAATTCTTCAAAATCGCTTTCGTAGTCTTGCTTTTTCTGGTAAATTTAGTGGTAGCTCAACCCTCGTGGGCAGATAGGAAATTTACCGAAAATGCTGATTACATTGAGGTAACTCAATCCTTAGATAGTGTCTTGAAGCAAAAGGAAACCGAAGGCACTACAGTAGAGAATGTCCAAAAAATTGCTGATTTAAAGTTTCAGAAATACCTCTTGGAAACGGGAGAAAACTGGGGTCAGTGCCGTAATGAAACCGGGACAGCAATATTGGTTTACGGTCAGAAACGCAAAAAATCCCAATCTACTTACGATAATGCCCTTTATTTGCTACCAAGTGGTCAAGAAACTGATGATGAATGGGATTGTGACGGCGTTTACCTACCAGGTGATGTGAAAGTCGCAGGTTTAGATACTGTCGAGGGACAACAACCTAGGGGTGCCGTAGCCTATAAAATTGTCGATGGCACTCGGCTAGTCGCTAAAACCATTCCTGGAACCTCTGAAATTGAATTCAATGTTCCACCAGCTAAAGTTTTCGCGGCTGGTGAACAGACAAGTTGGTTGATACCCGATACCCTGCAAGCAGCCCTTGCTACTGGGATTACCAATGCACCAATTGATGATTAAACATCTAAGCTGAAAAGAGGGCGGGCTTTCCTGCCATTGGTGTCAACTTAAGCTGCAATCCTTGAAAATATAGGCTTCTAGTTACTAGGCTCTGCCTAGTAACTCTGTTCTTGGAGGCTCTGCCTCCAACTTTAAGAGGAGGCAGCAGCCCACTGTAATGCATTCCCACGCTCTGCGTGGGAACGAGAAAGGTCTGGAACGACCGTTTAGTAAGGGGTTTGGCTTTAAGTTGACACCCATAGCAGGATGCCCACCCCACAATCTTAGTTGCTTTTATTCTGGGGTGGGTGTCTCGTCCACCCTATCTTTAAAACAAATATTTTAGAATTATTTATGTCTGTCTACTTATAAGCTTTTATATAAGTCTTAAATAGGAGATTGCGCAAGTCTTAGTGTAAGTAGGAAAAAATCAACAATCAAGTTATTATATAATAAAATAATTTTTGTTTCTTATAACTGTGGTATATTAATTTTTAGTAATTTACCTCAGAGTCGTACCATAAACTCAGAAATTTCTCTGTGTCCTCGGCGTCTCTGTGGTTCATAAATAAATGAGTAGATTCGATTAAATTTTACCAAGCAGCTTAGAGACTTTTGTAAATGCAGCTACCATTTAAATTTATGAAGACAGAGACAGAAGAGATACAGAAGTTAGAAGAAAAGTCCGATTCAAAGAAACGCAGTTCAGAACACGTGCGGGAACACCTAGCGAACGAACGTACTTATTTGGCATGGATGAGGAGTGGAATTTCCCTCATGGGGTTTGGTGTTCTCATTGTCCGCCTTCGTGTCCTGCGTCCCCCCCTTGCACCTCAATCTCCTGGCGCTGGCTGGAAGTTAGGTTTAGCGTTCTCATTGGTTGGTCTGTTGACAGTGCTGTTTTCTACCCAGCACTACCGTGTAGTCCGCCGTGACATCGACGAGAATACTTATGAACCAGCAGACCTTTGGGTAATCCTCTCTAGCCTCGCTGTCATACTCCTAGGAATTGGGGTTGTCTATTATGTTTTCACTGTTCCCCTTGGCTTAAACACTGTGATAGTTGAGTAAAGGAAAGTTTAGGATTCTGATCATTTAAGGTTGATCGGTGGGAATCTCAGCTGTGTAGAGACGCGAAATTTCGCGTCTCTACATAAGTTGACGGTTGGTAAATTATCTTGACTGAACGGTATTGGGCTATAGCTTGCTCCGAATGAGCGATCGCCCCTCGTATGCCTTGACAATTGATTACCAGTGGATTATTGTATGACAAAATCGCGAGGAAGCGCGGTTATCTGTGGAGCAGAAGCTGCGAGTGCAATAGAGACTTATGGACAAGCAAAGCTTCAGTGGTTGCAGAAGAAATTCGTCATTATTTAAAGAAGATCGGATTGTCCCAGGGTATGGGGCATGGGGTGCGTTCCCTATGCCCTTTATTTTATGTCATATTTAATTTTGCCCAACACTTCTGCCAATAGTAAAATCTATGTAACTCTTACTTTCAGGAGCGCTTTTTTCACTAGAGATTTTTTCTACCCTAATAATCCTACGCTGTTGATTGCTAAAAGTATTTTCAAACTTCCAACTACCATCTTTTTGGAGATTAACTATCGACTTATCCTGACAACTATTCTCCTTTTTTCTTTCCCTTCCATCCAGATAAAAATAACGACTATTTATAACTGAAAAAACACAAATTTCGTCTACTACTTCTCCTTCGCTTCTCTTAATTCTTCCTCTGATCTCCAACAAGAGTTTCTTATCTTCCTTTACAGTTTCCGACCACGAGAGCAATTCGCCTTGTTCAGCCGTATTGCCCACATTAACTTGATTCCTACCCAATAGATAGCCTAACAACAATAGAAAAACTCCCACAATTATCGAAAAGGCCAGACTTTTTCGAGGTTTTTTTTTACCATTTCCACATCTTTACGGCCCTTTTCTGCAATTTTATCCCGCCAACTTAAGTTGTTTTTTTGAGAACCTTGAGTTTCTATTAGATTTGGTTTATATTGCGACCACTCCTTAGCCAATAAAACTCCTATATCTCCATTTTCTCCAGATAAACGACCCAAAGATTGAGGATTTGCTATATTGAGCAATAACGCTTTTCCGCAAGTTTCACCTGTCAAAATATTTTCTACCAATTTTATCCACTTATTGCAGCTAGCATCATTATTTACACCTCCCCACCAAGCTTTATCATGAGATTCTAGCTCTGATACAGTCTGCTTGGGTATTTTTAAAAGCAAATTCTTGAGTTTCTTATCTAATTGGCTCTTATCATCTTCCCCGCAGTCACCATTGTTAATTCCCTGCAAGAATTTTTCTAAATAATCTTCTGGTAAAATCTCATCCAATAGTTTACCTAACTTGCTTTTTTCTGCAACAGGTAATCTCACTAAATCAATCGTTTTTCCATCTTCTTGGGTAGCGGATAGTGCAGATTTAACATCATTTAACCACAGCCAAATTAACCCAGTTAATCCTTCCTTTTCGCTATCATTCTCCTCCCAAACTTCGGAATCAGCAACTAAATCATAACGAATACGAGTCCCTTGATGGTCTTTACGCTGTGAAGGGATACCAGTCAGAAAAAGATAAAATCCCTTTTCTTCAGTCGGCTCCAAAATACAAGTAGGCTTCTCAAAGTCGCTTCTATAATCCTTTAAGTCCCGTATTGTCGCTTGTTCCGGGAGAAAAGAGTAATCAATTCTTAATCCTCGCGTTCTAACGTACAACTTTACCATAGTTAGTTAACCTTTCTTGGCAATATTTCCTTTAGCAATTTCTTTAAATCGAGAACCAGGTTTTTCTTGAGAAAGCTTACTAATCGCTTCAGCTAGTAACATATCATTATCCTTTAACCAATCCCAAGCTTTTAAGAAAAAACCACTATTCTGACGATTCTCAACAATTTGCTTACAAATAGAATTAAGTAACCCTATAGTACCTGATGGGTTTCGCTTTGGTCGATTGCCAGAGATAGGGTCGCGAACCCTGTATTGACAATTAAGGGATAGCTTTTCATCTGTATTTATCCATTCAGCATTAAAAATCTCTATACATCCAATCGTATCAATCGGGTGGTATTCAATAGTATAGGTAGGGGGTGTAACGAACGATTTTCCCAATTTTCTAATTTTTTCAAATTTGCCCCGTATTCCTGAGCTACTAGATGTTTCTGGTTCCCCCACTTCCTTCTCTGACATTTCCTGCTTAGCTGCTTCAATTACTTTGGCGTAAAACTGGTCAAATTTCTCATATAGCGCTTGACTTTGATTTTTCTCGCCATCATCATTAAAATATGTTTCGCATTTAACTGGTACGAATAGTAACAAAGCAGATGCTCCCTTAGACCATCTTTCTTTAGCCCAATCTCGTACCAATTTTTCAACCTCATATACTTGTAACAATTGTCGTGCTGCAACAGATCTCCCTTTATTATCAGCTTCCATCATTAAAGCAGCATCAATCGGTACTATAATTACCGAACTATCTAGAATCCATTCTCGACACTTTTCCCAAGTTTTGTGACCAATATCCCCTTTAGGAGGTTCCTTCAGCCAACCACCAGGATAATCTAAAATAGCCAAACGCAATTGTGCTGTTTTCTTATCATACTTTTTAGACGCAATTTTCATTACCAAATCAAAAATAAACGGGTCTGCCGTCCCCATACCTGTAGGCTCAAAGGTAAGAAAATCTAGTCCGGCTTCAATATCTGTGATAGTGTTTATAATCCGCTCCTTCGTGGGACTAACACCATCTTCATTTTCAAAAGGAGCAATAGAAATTTGGGTTTGAGCCAAAGCAGCCTTAGCTTCATCTAGCAAAGCAGCAATAATCGAAGTTTTACCAACTCTGGAAGGCCCTACGATCCCAATTTTATAAAAGAAAACTTGCGCTTTATTCTCGGCATAAATTTCAAAATTCAGTTCGCTCATGCTTTTATCCTTCCAAAGAATTTTTTAATAATTGTTTGAGCTTAATAACCGCTTGATCTGCTTTTTTTACCATAGCGTGATTTTTTTCAAACGCTTGAAATTCGCTCGACCAAATCTCATTTGTATATAATGAAGCAAACTCAAAAAATTGTCTATCTGCATCCGTAGACCTTACCAAGCTGTCCTCAAATTTCACAGCAGCAGAATAGAGAATATTCGAGACAAAAGGTTTTTCTCTCAATACCTTTTGCACAGCAAAAGATGTCTGAATTACTCTTTGAGAAATTATTTCCAACACCACGTCTTCCGCTTGCTCCACTTGATAAGAAATATTAGTAAAATTAAACTTTTCTGGAGCTAATTTTTGAGTTTCTTCAATCAGTCTTGGTAATAAATGACTTTGAAAAATTGCATTTTCCGTACCGCATTTTAACAGATATTCTGTAGCTGACCGCAAAGAGGGAAAAGGGTCGCCAATTCCTTTTCCTTCCAAATACAAGACAAACTTTTCCAGTACTTCTCTACCTGCTGGTGTTTCTCGAATTAAATCTCCCGTACAAGCAGATATTATATTGCTTATCTTCCTCCACAAGTACTCAATTTTAGTTTCAAAATAAACATCCAACTTACTGTAAGTATCAGTCAAGTAAGCACGGGATCTATTAATTTCTTCAGTAGCAAAAGCATCCACTGTTTTATCTAAATTAAATCTACCTCGAGCTTTCTTATACCATTCTTCTTTCTCTATTCCTAATCCATTTTTAGCCCAGTTTTGAATTTGCTGGTGTTTCTCCTCAATCACCTTAATAAGCTGACTATCTGTAATCGAATCTTCATCTTTTTCCCTTTCAATTTCTTTTCTTAATTCTTGAATCTCTTTCCCTAACTCAATCGACAACTTTTCCCTTAAAAGCTTAGCCTTAGAATAAACTTCTCCTGACCTACCAGCAGCTTGAGAGGGAAATTTCCGTAACGATGTTTCTAATTCATCAATTGCTATATTAATTTTTTCTACAGTAGCTTGCCACTGAGTAAAACTTGAATCTAGGATGTCTCTATCCATCACAGCAAGACGGTCAATTAAATGATTTAAAACAGGTACTAAGACCTTTTCTCTGACACTATCTGGCTTGACAGCATTACAAGTCAGCACTTGATACCTACTATTAGGCTTATTTTCATTAAGCTGCTTGTGAATATCGTTTATTAGTATCTGATAAAGCTCCTCATCATCTTGTTCCCCATAATTAACAATAATAACCACAAAATCTCCCAGCCGAGAAATTCCTTCCACTGCTTGACTAATTAAATTCAGCGCTTTTCTATCCTTATCGCTCCAATAAGACGATTGTGCAGTCGGGCGCAAAATCAACAACACCAAATCTACTTCATTCTTTAATCCTTGTACGTGATGTTCTTCCGCATCCACATTGACTTCCCCTAAACCGGGTAAGTCTACCAACATTAACTTTTCTACATCTAGCAAAAAAGAACATTGAATCTCAATATCTTTAACTGCTAAATAAAGACGAGAACAATGCGAACTAGCTTCCTCCTCTTGTTTAGGATACGCAACCCAAGGACGCAATTGAGTTAAATCTTCTATTTTCTTAGTTCTACCAGTCAGATGACTTTCATAAGAAGAAAGCGCAGTTTGCATCTGTTTCAGACGAGTTAACAACTCAACATTTTTATCCGTTGCTAATTCATTGCTTTCATAATCAAAATTTCTAAATTCCTCAAAACAATTGACTTCAGATAGTTTTAATTCTCGATGAAATGGTTTAATTAATTCATCAATAAAAGTCTTTTTGTCCCGCAAACTAAGAATAGCCTTGCGCTCCTGACTGTGGCGCAAACGACTACGTACAGCAGTTACTGGAATACCTTTCCCTGTAGGAACTGCTTCTTCTGGTAAATTCCCAATAGTTTTCAACAAAGTACTTTTACCAACTCTAGCTTGTCCGCTACAACCTATTGTGACTGCTTGACGAGCAAGACGGTTTTTCGCATTTTCAAATCGATTGAGACTTGAGACTATCTCCCCACCCCAAGAAGCAGACGCACTTCCAAATTCTTGCAGACGCAATTTTAATTCCTCTGTGACTTGAGGATGATGTAAAAGATTATCTAAAGCAATCCTTAATTCTTTAATTGCTCCATCTATATTGTTAATATTGTCAATGTATTTAGTGATAACACGAACCTGTTTACCTCTTTCTTCAATTATTCTATTTACAAGCGGACTGATTTCAGTAAGTTGAGGCATAACTTCATTTTCTTCTGGTATTGGTTCAGGTTTTTTCAATTCTTCTCTTTTTGGTGGTTCACTTATTTCTTCTTGGTGCGAATTGCTCCTCCATCTATGCGATCGCTCTTGCTTTGTATTTACTGCAACTTTACAGAGTTTTGTATTCACTCTTACGTACAGTTATTACTACCCTATCAACATAAACAATAAATATAAAATATCTCTTAAGATAGAGGTTATGTTATACATAATACTTAAAACTCAGATATTTCTATATCGCCTCTCGCCTTCAAATTCTAGCGCCTGTTGTGGTGCCGTACTCTCGTCGTCACGCACCCTACTCTACACGAGAGTGGAGATTTTTTTAATTGGAAGTCCCCTAGACTGCATCGGCTCGGACATAGTTTAGAATTAAGATAGTAGACCGTATTCTGCTGCCATCATCTCCAAAGCAATGCCTGTATTACCGGAGGTAGGCTCCAGTAAAGTGGTCTTTTCTGAGTAAATCCAGTCTGCTTTGTTTACTGCTGCCATTATGCTCACTCCAATGTGGTCTTGGAAACAAGCAGCCGTCTTTCATGCAATCAGCCTGACGACAATCTGAGCGATCGCTCTCGAAGCTTGGGGAATCTTGCTTAACTGAACTCAAGGAGTCCTAGGACTCATGTGATATCTTTCACTACCCGCACATGAAGACTCCTTAGTTGCTAAATATAATACATTGGTCCTGGCTGCATACGAGCGTCTCGTTGCTGGCACAAGTCTTGGAGTGTGTAACGCCCTAAAACCTCAACAGAGGCGGCGTTGGCTTCCTCCCAGACTTCACGAACCAGATCCCTCTCCAGCGTCAGAGTATCAGTTTCTGTCTCTTTTTTCTCACCTTCCACCAAAGTAACAACTTCTAGCAAGGTAATCTGCCAAGGTTCACGAACTAAAACAAAGCCTCCTCTAGAACCGCGATGGCTTTGCAGCAAACCAGCACGTCGCAAACTGGTAAGAATTTGTTCTAGATAGCGTTCTGGTATGGGTTGTTTGGTAGTAATTTCACTTATTGTTAAAGGAGTTTTTTTCGAGTTATGGCTTGCCAGTTCTAAAAGTGCCAGCAGTGCGTATTCGACTTTGGATGACAGATTCAGGAGAGGGTAATTTTGGCTATTCAATGTACTCAGTGCGGAAGTAACTACCGTTCGTCGATATAATTTTCGTGTTTTCTGCGAAATTAGCTTTTGTAAAAGTCGGCAAACCTAACCCCCCTAGCCCCCCTTCCCTACAAGGGAAGGGGGGAAAATTCTCCCCTTCCCTTGTAGGGAAGGGGATGTTCGCTCTTGTTAACCGAGAAGTATTGGATCGCATCCCACTTAAATACCACAAAAACGCTATATTTTATCGACTAACCGTAGATTATCTTACAAGAATTTCTCTCAATGGCTTCATCCATTTGTTAAGAAAATTCTTAACACTCCTTAAAACTTCAGCTTCTCCTAGTAAAGATCATTGAAACTAAGTATGTTGCTTACTGATTTGCGAACAATTTACGATCGAGATCCAGCAGCCCGTAACTGGCTGGAAGTCTTGTTCTGCTATCCGGGACTCCACGCCCTACTGTTCCATCGAGTGGCACACTGGCTGTATCAAATGGACATTCCCTTTATACCTCGATTTATTTCTCAAATCAGTCGGTTTTTGACTGGGATTGAAATTCACCCAGGGGCAAAGATTGGCAAGGGTGTGTTTATCGACCACGGTATGGGAGTGGTGATTGGTGAGACAGCGGTTGTCGGCGACTCTGCCCTGATCTACCAAGGAGTCACTCTTGGTGGTACGGGAAAAGAGACAGGCAAACGCCATCCAACTTTAGGCGCTCATGTGGTTGTGGGAGCAGGCGCAAAGGTACTGGGCAACATTCAAATTGGCGATCGTGTGCGCATTGGAGCGGGTTCGGTCATACTGCGAGATGTGCCGAGCAACACTACCGTAGTAGGGGTTCCTGGGCGTCTGATTCGTGATGAGAAGAACTTAACAGTTGATGCTCTGGACCATAATAAACTGCGAGATGTGGAAGCAGAAGTGATTCGAGCTTTATTTGAACGAGTTAAGGCTGTGGAAAAGCAGGTCGAACAGTTGGAACAATCTTCTTTATCTGGATTGCAGGTTGATAACGGACAAACCAATAACAGCAAGTCCAAAAGCAATTTGGTAATTGACGAATTTCTCGATGGTGCTGGAATTTAGCTCAACGGGACAGAAGCGTTAAGCACCAGATCGGAAACCCGGTTTCTTTAAGAAACCGGGTTTCTCCGGAGCAACTACCAGGAGAAGGACAGTGTCTATCTGAAGCCGGATGGCAAGTAGTATCAATCTACACAAACTAGAAAGTAATTAACTTACAACACTCAAAACATGGAAACTACTTTAAAAAATTTAATTGCTGTCCAAGACGTCTTAATCGGTGTGCAAACTTCTGAACACAATGATTTTGTTTTGGTGCAAGGTGAAGCAACAATTGATTTAGATGAATTTGACCTAAGACCTCAAGAAATTGAAAAGTTTGGGAAGATCCTGAAGAAAATGAATGCCAAGCTAGCAGAATCATTTCAAAAGCAATTTCCTGCTACCTCGGTTATCTCTGAGATTCGGTCAAAGCCCTATACCCAATTTCAGATGACTCAACCGTTAAGTGCTTCCTCTTGATGAGTTTGAATGGTGCAGTCAGAGGTCGGATAGGCGTAGCAGGTTAGTACATTTCCAGCCGCAATCTGCTCATCATCTAAGAAAGTTTGGTCAGACTGGTCAACTGAACCTTCAAGCAGCTTTCCGTTACACGACGAACAAGCACCAGCACGACAGGAGTAGGGTAGATCTAATCCTTCTTCTTCTGCGGCATCGAGAATATATTGGTCATCGTCAACATCAATAGTTTTGTCTAGCCCTTCGGCTTCATTAACTAATCTGACTTTATAAGTTGGCATGTTATTTTCCTCTTATTCCTAAAAAACGGCAGTCTGAAAAGATAATCTGCTTTTTACAGCGTCTCCGTCTCTGATTTTACGAGATTTGTGTATTCTACGGGAAATTTAGCTGAAAATTAAAACGGTCCTAAATTGACCACCTACACACCTACGATCTAACATCAGCAGAAAAATTAACATAATTTAATAAATTAACAAAAAATATAATATATACCAATACGGTTCAGTAGTTGTGTGCTTACCGATAACCTCTCTCCGGGACGTTGCAATGCAACGTCTCTACACTCCAGAAATTCTCATTAATCACCTTAACTTAACGGTGTTGTAATATATACTAATTAACTCAATCGCTTAATCTAGACTTAACCTAACTTCACATCTGTATAAAGTAGTAGAACTCAATTTTATGGTGTCCACCCCTCCCTCTCAAGGTTCCTCCGCTCAATATGAAGTTACTAACCCAGAAGAAAAAGTTGAGTCTCTGATATCTGAGTCTAAACAAGATAGTGAAATTGATTTAGAGTTTCTCTATACCAGAGATATCGAATTTCGTCAAGAAACTATTTACTTCATCATTGTTGACCGATTTTATGACGGCAACCCTGAAAATAACGAAGGGCCAAACCCGGAACTTTTCGATCTAGAACAAAAGGATTGGGGCAAGTACTGGGGTGGGGATTTGCAGGGAGTTATTGAGAAACTCGACTACTTAAAAAACATGGGGGTGACAGCAGTTTGGCTGACTCCCCTATTTGAGCAAGTTGAAGCATTATTTGTTGCACAAGCGGCAATTCACGGTTACTGGACAAAGGATTTTAAAAGGATTAATCCTCGGTTTATTGCTAAAGATGAAGAACCGAGTCTCAACAAAACTCAAGACAGCAGAAATACAACTTTTGACAGACTCATTGATGAGTTACACAAACGGCACATGAAATTGGTGCTAGATATTGTGTGTAACCACAGCAACCCAGATTTTAGCGGTAAAAAGGGTGAACTCTACGACGATGGGGTGAAAATTGCTGATTTCAATGACGATAAAAATAAGTGGTATCACCACTATGGGCAAGTACAGAACTGGGAAGATGAGTGGCAGGTACAAAACTGCGAATTGTCGGGTTTAGCCACCTTCAACGAAAATAATCCCGACTACCGAAACTACATAAAATCTGCTATTAAGCAGTGGCTAGATCGGGGGGTAGATGCGTTGCGGGTTGACACCGTTAAGCATATGCCGATCTGGTTTTGGCAAGAATTCAACGGTGACATCCAAAACCATAAACCTGATGTTTTTATCTTCGGGGAGTGGATTTATAGCAATCCCCAAAATGACCTTTCAGTCGAATTTGCCAATGAATCTGGCATGTCAATTCTCGACTTTGGTCTTGCAATGGCAATTCGGTTGGCATTAGGGCAAGGGGCAGAAGGAGGATTTCACCTGATTCAGGATGTCCTTGACTTGGATCATCGTTACTACAGTGCAACGGAACTGATCACGTTTATTGATAACCACGATATGCATCGGTTCCAGACATTGAACCCCGATCCAGAGGTGTTGCGTTTGGCGATCGCATTCATTATGACCGCTCGTGGCATTCCCTGCATCTTTTACGGTGTAGAGCAGTATCTACACAACGATACCAATGGGAATAACGATCCCTACGGCAATAACGATCCCTACAACCGTCCGTTGATGGAAAAATGGGATACTGACACTCCCATTTACCGGGATATCCGGTTACTCTCAGGTTTGCGGCGACTCAATCCTGCCGTGTCAATGGGAAGTCAATGGCAAAAGTACCTCACCCCTGATGTCTATTGTTACGTGCGGCGTTACCGTGAATCATGCTGTTTTGTAGCGATGAATCGAGGTGAGGCTGTGACAATTGAGGCGGTTGATACAGAGTTACCCGACGGAGAACATACCTGTGTTTTAACGCGACGCAAGTTTGAGGTAGTAGACGGGAAACTGCACAAGTTAGAATTAGATGCACGGGATGTGATTGTTCTCAGCCGTGTTGGTGAACGGGTGAAGGGAAAAACCATTGTACGGGCGCAACTCAATGGGGTCAAGACACAGCCTGGTGAAATTGTTGTTGTCATCGGAGATTGTCCAGAGTTAGGCAACTGGGATATCTCTAAAGCTTTCCCATTGGAATACATCAACACCAACACTTGGTTTGGTGAAATTCCCTTTGAGGAGAGTGCCGGAAAGCTGATTGCTTACAAATACGCTTTGTTGCGCGAAGGTTTATCGCCGTTGCGAGAAAATCTGGTTGCTCGTCGTTGGGTTATTGCTAGTGAAGGGACCGTGAAATGGCGAGATAAATGGGTTACAGGACGTGAGTCTTAAGTAGCAGTTTTCTCGTTCCTACGCTCTGCGTGGGAACGCAGTGAAAGAGGCTCTGCCTCACGAAACGTAGTACGCGCAGAGGCAGAGCCTCTGGGACTGCATTCCCAGGCTGGAGCCTGGGAACGAGTCTAAATTAAGGGCGCTCTTATGTGATAAACAAGCGTATTATTCTATACAGGACGTAGGCTAAGTAGTTCTTGGGGAGATGCGAGCATGTCGATCGCCACGAAGAAAATCTTACCTTGGGGATTGAGTAAGAACCGCCAGGAAATGTTCATACCAACGTTAACACCGAACCAAGGAGTTTGTACTATACCAGTGACTTTAATCTGCTTAGAGCCATCTGGTAGAGACTCGGAGATACCTTGTTTCGGTAGGATATTGAGTCCCTGTGCTTCTGCACGCATATATTTGCCAATTGCCTCCTGACCCACAAGCGGCTTCTGGAATGGGGGTTGCAGAGCACCATCGTCTGTAAATAGAGCCAAAGCAGCCTGAAAGTCATCTGTGTTCAGAGCTTCAAAATAGCTGAGTACGGTAGGCTCTGTGATCCCCTCGACGGCGATCTTAGCAGGAGCTGGCTCGGAACGTGCGAACAAGGGTTCGGCTTGTGTTTGGGTACTAGGAGCTGCAGCTGCAGACGAAAGTCCCATGTCTACTACAGCATTGCGAAGTACTGTGATTTGCTGACCCGCATCGAGTTGCTTGATTGTGTCTAGCACTGATTGGACACCTCTAGACATTTTATAGCCAGCAGGCATGGGAGCAACGATGCCCTGTTTCATCAACTCTCCTAACTCGTACCAGAAAGCCAGCTTAGTGTTGACACTGAAGAAGCCATAGGTACGGCTGACGGGGGTGTCGGCACGGTTAGCAAGGTCGCGCATGACTTCCAATTGCTCTGGTTGAGACATCTTCCTAATTTGCTGAAGTAAATTTTCTGCAAACTGTAGGCGTGCTGCTCCGACAGCGGCGGGAGTTACTGAACGACCCATTTCGGTGTAGACATACCAAAGTAATGCCAGTTTGTCGTCAACGCTGAGTTGCTCGAACAGTGCTATGGTGGCGGGAATCGGACTAGGAATTTGAGTGTTAGAGAAAATCGATTGAGCCGACTCGATTGTATAAGACATGGTCAGAATCTCCAGATTTATCTATTTAGTTAATTGCTTTTAAAATTCACTCATCAGACGTTTTAGCAACAGACAGATTGGCAAGAGAATCAATCAAGCCGTATTCACAGTTTAAGGCAACGCCTGCGCCAATAGGAACACAAAACCAATCTTGGCACTTGCCATCGTTGAGCTTTTTGTAATTGAGCGAGTGGTAACCTGCATAAGGATTTTTTGCAAGTACATCAGATAACAGCGGTGAAGTTCACCTTGATTAATGACGTAGTTGCATGTACTTGTGGAAACTCCTGACTTGTGGTTTATGCGGCTATGTAAACTTAATGTAACGGTTATTGTGAATTTTGTAAATCTTCATTAAGAAAGTTTACCAAATACTTACTAATGGGGTATATAACAGACTCTTATAGCTCAGCCCAACACAGACCAGAACCACTGCCAATCCAAAATCCAAAATTGCGTTCGCGTTCGCGTTCGCGTTCGCGTTCGCGTTCGCGAAGCGTCTCCGCCAGGAGAAGCGTCTCCGCCAGGAGAAGCGTCTCCGCCAGGAGAAGCGTCTCGTAGAGAAGCGTGTCCGAAAGAAAAAAGCATTGCAAGCGTTGCGGGCAACCTAAAATCCAAAATTGTCTGATCCCGTGATGGTTATGTAATGCCCAAATAAAAACGCTGCAGCCATCAAGGTAAATGTCCGGAAGAGATTCTTCCTTTTCTGCCGAAGACTGTGTTTGACAAAATCCGACTCCAGAGAATTCAACCAGTTATCGTTGGACTCAAATACTTCCTTGACTAATGGCAGGCGAGGGTCATTATCCCACAAAAGACCGATCGCCTTTTGATTTTGCTTTTCTGTGTCCCATTTAGAGGCGATCGCTGTTAACTCATGTTGTAGTAGCACAGAAGCTAATTCAAGATCTTTCCAGCGACGCAGCTTTTGCCATCCCCGCACCAAAGCATCGTGAGCTGGCTCTACGTAAAGATCGCCCTCTATATCTTCTCCTTTTACCAGCAGGCGTGCAGCAGCAAAGCGTTCAATTACCTGATTTACCCGTGTATTTTCTGGCTCTGGATACTTTAGTTCATTACATAACACTCGTCGAGCCAACTCACCCGTACCTACCGCCACCATCCGCAGCATCACGTGCTTGATAGTTTGAGCGTACACTGGGTCAATTTGTACTAACTTTTCATATTCACGATTTGCTCTGTGGGTAAGACTGCGCGTCACTCCCCCCAGTTTATGATAATCGAATTCAGTAATTGCGCGATCGCTAACTTTTCCTTCTTTAACATTTTTGATGTACTTGAGGTAAAGTTCACTCAGCGTGAATGAAAGTAAAGGCAAAGCACCGGGCATTTGTACAACTTCATCAATCAACTGGTCTACCAAAGTTGGTGGGTCAAAATACAACGCTCTTTCTGCAGCGGGTTCTACAATTACAGAGCGCAATTCCTCCCGGGTCATTGGTGGGACAATAAATCGTGCGTGCCAATCTGGTTCCAAAGGTGTATCCTGAAATTGCCCTTCAAAATCTGAACGTAGAGTCACCACAATCCTTAACTGTTCTGGAAAAGCCTTAATTGCCCTTGCCAAACCAGCTAAGAACTTCTCCCGCTCATCCTCATCATGACAGAGAGTGACTAACTCTTCAAATTGGTCAATCACGAGCAGCAGCTTAGTCTCAGGGTGAAGCTGACTCCAAGCTTTGACGCTATGAGCCAATGTCTGTAATTCTTGCTCAAAAGCAATTGGTTTAGTGAACACTGGCAAGTTTTCTTTTTCCAGTGTTTTGTTTAAAGCCTTAAAGGGAGCTTCTCCAGGACGAATAGGAGCAAGTATCCGCCAAGAAGTGCCACTCTTCAACTGCGGAATCAAACCTGCTTTCACCAAACTAGATTTTCCCACACCGGAAGCCCCCAGCACTACTGTTAATGAATGGTTGGTAACGAATTTTTCCAACTTTTTAATTAACGGTTTCCTACCAAAAAACAGTTTGCTATGTTCTTCTTCAAATGACTCCAATCCTCGATAAGGGTTAGTATTTTCGGACAATGCAGGTGCAAGTGCTAAGTTGTTTGGGTTAAATTCAGGAATGGCAAAGATGTACTCGCCTTTGTCATGATGTTTGAGTTGAGAAAAACCTGGAGTTTGTTTCGCTGTTAACTGACATAACTGACTACGTATATAGACGTATATTTCTGTTGCACTTATCACGTTCTCTTTGCATAAATCTGCTTCTCCCATTAATGCTTTGAAGAGCAATTGAGCAAAAGGCGAGTGTTCGGAATGCTCGCTCCGGTGTCCAAATCGATACAAAGTATCTGCGGCTCGTTCGTCACTAGCCGCAGAGGTAATCACCTGCTGGGCGCAACCAGAAATGTAGCGTTCATAACGTTCCCGATACATTGTCCGTCGCCGCACAGCTTCGCGATTTTCTGCCCAACGGAAGGCGCCAGCAAAGCAGCAGTCGAGGATAACTAACAAATGACGGCTAGATAGTTTGAGCAAAGCATCGTGCATTCGCTGCATGGGTAGTAAGCTGTCATCATTTTCTAAATGCGCGTCTTGGGGAACTAAATAGCCAGCAGGAACATTACTACTATCAAGTTCATCTGCGGCGATGCCATGTCCAGCAAAGTAAAAAAGGATACGGTCATCTGGTTGAATTTGGATGGTACTACCATCTGCCAAGGGTAACGTTTGATTTTCAAGGGCGCTGAATAGATGATTGAGATGGGTGTAAGTTGCGGCAGTATCTAACAACAGAAGGACTTGATATTGGTATTTAGTCTCCAAGATGTTCGCGAGTTCGGTGGCGTCGTTAACAGCGGTTTTTAGAGGCGGAATGCCATTTTCATATTGATTAATACCAATAACCACTGCCAGACTACGTTTAATATCTGACATATATGCAATACCATATAGTAGTTATAAGCAGTAGGACTTACGCACTGTTATGTCCTGCTTCTATATATTTAGATAGGGGAAGTCATATCAACTTATGCACTCTTGCAACGCTTACGCACCACCGTACTAGACAGGGCTATCTTTCAAGAAACATGGGGAGTGAGGAGTGGGGGGAAGAGGGGGAGTGGTGATGTTTGTTCCATCTTACCTCTTAGTCCCTTGCCGCTCGAAGAATACCTAATTTAAATGAACCGCGAAGGCGCGAAGTACGCGAAGAAAGAAGATAAAAAGATCGGTAATCTTATGGCGGGAAGGGAGTAGTCTAAGGGCGATCGCTCTGTGCAAACCTCTGCAAGAAATCTTCTGGCTTCAATATGCAAACCTCACGAAAAGGGTTGAGTACAAGCAAATCTTCATCCCCACTAATGATAAAGTTTGCGTTTCCACTTAAAGTCACTTCAATGAACTTATCATCTTTGCCATCTCGACACACCCGAACTTCTTCAGTTGGCTCAACCAAAATTGCCCTTTCTACCAACGCCTCCAAAAACTCTTCTTTTTCCTCATTCGTCACGTAGCGGTCAAATTTAGGACGACTGAGTACTTCCTTCAATTCTTCAAGCGTCTGTTTTGAGAGTAAAATATCTCCTATTTTTACAGCAAGGCGAAGGGCTTGCCTTGGCTTTGAATTCTTAAACAAGAGTGCACTGATTAAAACATTTGTATCAAAGACAAAGCGTGCTTTATTGCTCATTCAGAATTGATTCTAATATTTCTGGAGTCAAACCTCGTGCTTGTGCTTTATCGCTGATGTCGTCCATTACTTCTTCGAGCGATCGCCCCTTTCGAGTGACTTCTCGCAATTTGAGATTGAGGATAGCATCCAACTTCCGTTGCCGATCAATGGATGCCGACTCGTAGGCTTGAGCCACCTCGGCATCAACGCTGATTGTAATTGTCCTAGTTTCCATGATGCTCTAACCCTATATACTGTCTGTTATTTCTTCGATTGTACAAAGAAACAGCGAAAAGACATACTAGAAGGCACAGAAGTGCAAGAGTACCAATGAACACTCCCTTCACAGTTGCTGACCGTAGGGGCGCGGTTTCCGCGCCCCTACAATGTGGTCAATTCGGCTTGAGAGCGATCCCCACCGCCACCAATCCCGCCTTAGTTGTAAAATAGGTGAGGTGATCGCAGGCAGCATCTGGTAGTAATATCTTTGGTTGAGGCGATCGCCGCTCACTAACACTTTTAATACTAGTAAGAGTGACGGCAATGTCGTTGGGTTGCTCAAAAAACGCCAAGTCTACTACTTTGTCCACAGCATTACCAAACGCCTTTTTCAGTAATCGCTGCAAAGGACTGGTTTGCTGTTTATCTGGCTGAATTTCTCTAGCTCCTTTGGAAATCGACCTGTTACCTGAAATAATGGTATAACGAATACCTGGGTCAGGATTTTTAGCAAGTTCATTGAGAATATCAGAGCCTGGTTGCATTTGAGCGAGCGAGTAGTCGTTTGCTTCCAGAAACTTCACTAAGTCTGCTACTATTTTCGTAGGCCAAACAACTGCCGAAAGTTGATTTAACCCCAGACAAAGAGCCGTAAACACCCAATCTTGTACTTTAGGCCAAGGTGAACCTGCATTAGGTGTACCTAACATTACCAAATTTTGGACAACTTGATTACCGCCTTCTCGCTCAATAAACCACCGCGACACCAATCCACCCATAGAATGAGCGACAATATGCAATTCTTTGCCGTGGTTTGGTCCTAAACCTACTGCTTGCAACCTTTGCCCTAATAGTTCTGCATTCTCCTGAATCTTTGTGTTGATATTCTCGTAGTCAAATGCCAAAACTAGGTCATACATATCTCTAAGTGAACGCTCTTGCCCATCTACTTCTAATGTAGCGTTTTTGATACTGGGAATCATACTTTCAGTATCGCCAATAATGCCATGAATGTAGAGGACAATTTTTTCAGATTGGGCGACTTGCGCTTTAACTTTCTCTAGTTCACTTTCGTAAGTTACTTTGTCATCTTCATCTACATTAGCTACAGCTAAAATCGGGTAGGCAAATGGTCTGCCTATTTTATCACTAACTACTTTCTCAAAGAAAATTTTGATGGAATTTTGCAAACTGCGGCTATTTATAGATAATGGAATTGGTTCTGTTAGCCGTTCTAGAGTAATTTCTGTTTTGCCATTTGCAGTCTGCAATCCTCGTCCTAAGGGTAAGAAGAATTCACCATCATAGGCGAAGGGTATCAGGTGTTCATTCTCTGCTAGTGATTGATTAACTAGCAATTTGAGCGGATTTTCTTTGGTGACAACCTGGAAATTTTGGACGTTACTTAACTCTAATGCACTTAAACCAGGGTCACTGGCTCGGCTTGTGGTAAATTGAAAGGATTCTGTACTTGAAGGTTGTTGCCGCAAAATAGCAGGCAAAATTAAATTGCCTAAATCTCTACTAGCTTGTGGTACTGTGGTAAGGTTGACTTGCGCTTTTAATTCTGAATGACTTTGCACCTCAACTAGACCATTTTGTAAGAATGTGCTGCTACTATTTTGAATTGGGTAAGCATCTGGCGATCGCACGATAGTAATTGCAACCTCCTTTGTCATCCAATCATCATAATTTCCTGTTGCTCTTACAGCTTCACGAGAGTTAACTCCCGCCATTAAACGGTCAAGCGTACCCTGATATCCTCCAAGATCGCGTCTAGTTTCAGGGGGTGTTAAGCCATCTTGTTCTAGCAAATCAGCATGAAAGTCTGTAGTGCTGACAATCAGCTTAAATACATCTTTGTATTCAGTAATTCCTTGTGCTATGTATTCATCGGGAATAATGAAACTGAGGCTATCATCACTGAAAATTGTACTTCCTTCAGCACCTTTGGGTGAAAGTCTTATGCTACTTTTCTCTTCAAAAAATGGCACATCTACAGCATAGCTTTCTGACAAATCTAGGACATTGCAAAAGTACGCTTTATCACTATTATTGGTTAATTTTATTTGCCGAGTTGGCGGAATCTACTCACCATTTTCATAAGTGTATTCTACACGCATCTCTGAACCAGACCTCGATTCTTGCTGTCCAGACAGGATCATCTCCATCTGGACATCATCTGTTTTGATGCGACTTGTCGCGGGGGTACGGAGTTCCAGAATGTTATGCCAACGAGCAATATGTTCCAATCGGTAAATTGCTTGTAAAGCAGTATCATTTGAATAACGGATCTGGTTTGAGTCGAATGGAATGGGAGCAACTACAGGACGGTCATCTTTAGGCTGTGTAATCCAATACTGACCATTCTGCACTAATAGCTGGTAATCTGCATCTAGAGCGTCATTTACTTGACATACATACAATGAAGGTTTACTACCTGGTGCGACTGTTTGTAGTGCTTGCTGTACCGATTCTAATTCTGCAGCTTCGCCTTTAAAGTAAACTTTTAAAGGTGGTAAAGGCAGACTGGTAACTACAGCAAAATAGGTTTCGTCCTGAGATAATTTATCGCTACCACTAATAATTTCCACTTTGCTTTTTTGTGGTAGCACTTGCGTAACTTTCGCTTCTGCTACAGTCTGTGAAAGTTGTCGTAACTGTTCTGCTGTACATCCAGAGGGAAAGATTGCTAATAAGGCAATACGGTTCAGTTAAGGATAGGTGGGAGCAAAGAAACCCGGTTTCTAAGAGAAACCGGGTTTCTGATCTGGTTCTTAACTGAACTGTATTGGCTAATAAGGTATCGCTACCGTTAACTCCTTTTGGTATACCTAATATTGCACCACCATCAATTATCCAGCTATTATCTCTGATGTTATAGGTCAAATTGAAGTGCGCAGGGCGTTCAGAAATTGCACCACCTAAGAAAGCCCGATCTAACTCAGTACGGTCAGTTGCATCAACTTGCGGCGATTGTTCCTTCACTTTGCCGCCGATTATAGCATTAATATTTCTTGCTAAATCTCTATAGCTAATATTACCATTTGTGGTTTGTAGTGTATGCAGTAAAAAGTAAGAAAAAACTCCTCGCGGTTCACCATTTTCTCCTTGATACTCTTTTGCCAACTCGTAATCTCGACAAGCAGATAATCTCACGTGCTTTCCGGTAGGTAACACTAAACTTGTCGTTTTCTGCTCCGAACTTTGAGCAGAATTTAAGATTTCATCTAATGCGGAAAGATCGTTAGCAAAAATGAAGCTGCTTAAAGAACGTTCCCGCGAGTCAACAGGCGATCGCCGCACTTTGAATTCCCTTGATACATCTCTAGTTCCCGAACCGGAGTGACAGCAGTCGAGTATAATTACGACGTGAGAGTTGTTTTTTGATACCTTAAATATTAAGTAAGCTAATTCTTTATCTGCTAAATCCCGGCTTGCTTGTGTACGGCTGTCGTAACAAACTAAAGTTTCATCTAAACCGTCTGCCTCTATTTTCCAAAATTCCTGTGGTGCTTTTTCTTGCGCACCGTGACCTGCATAGTAAAATAATACAACATCATCATTTTCCGCCTTGCACAGATGTTGCTCAAAACCTTTGATTATCGCCTCACGGGTAGCTTCTTGATTGGTAAGTATCCAAGGGCGATCGGTTGGTTCAATCAATTTCCATTCACTATCTGAAGCAACCCGTTCCCTCAGATAAGCTTCTACTGCCTTGATATCATTAACACAACCATCTAATGAACCGATCGCAGGAATTGACGCTGGATCGTATTTGTCAATACCAACTAGTAGTGCATATATACTCTTAGTCATAGTTACCTTCCCCCATCGGGTTTATGTTTGGATTGGAACCTTCTATTTACATTGATGTCAGCAAAGTCAACTTATGCACTTATTTTGGAAACAAGTGCAAAGGCGCTGCTAAGGTAGTGTCTTATATCATGTCCGGTAGTTGTTATGATATACAGCAGTTTTCAATTGAATCGGTGTCACATTGTAAGTAAGGGCGCGGAAACCGCGCCCCTACGGTTTAATGGTGCTGTAAGGCTCAACTTAGAGCATAGGCAGGAAAAATCTTTGCCTGCCTGGACTTAACATAGACACGCTGCTGCTCCTTGATATCGAGCTGATTGAACTGATCTCGGCTTAAGTAAGCATTCATCGGCTCCCCAGACTTGAGAACCAATTCGACCCGGATCTCCCAACCCAAATTGATAATGCGATAAACTTTGGCAGGTGTAGCATCATCATCAGGATGAATCTGAATCACAACATCATGGGGGCGCAAAAAGATCCGATCGGTTGTGGGAGTGACCAAACCGAGGTCTGGTAAAATGCCAGCGTTACTAGGAAGAACATTCACCGGACCAACAAAGCTCATCACGAATGGCGTTGCTGGTTGGTCATAAATCTCAGATGGGGTACCAATTTGCTCCACCCGACCTTTATTCATCACCACAATCTGATCTGATGACAAAAATTGATATAGTTTAAACTACGGTATGTCTATCGTAAATTAGGGTTGCAAGCAACAATGTTATCATCATCCCCTAGGACAAATCATTCTGGTGAATACATCACAAAGCATTTTAAACCTCGCTCATTACTACCACTGAAGCAGAATAGTCTTTGGAAAATTCAAACAGGAGTGGTGCGGACTCTGACATGGCATGAAGACGGTACACTCGTCACTCTCGGAATGTGGGGAGCAGAAGATGTTGTCGGCACTTTATCGAAGGTCGAACCCTATGAGGTTGAGTGCTTGACCAAAGTAGAGGCGACAATCCTGCCACTACAGGAGTGGTATCCACTGACAGAGGTGCTGGTTGCCCACCTTCAACAAGCTGAAGAATTGATGGTGATTCGCAGCTATAAAACAGTGGAAATGATGCTCCTAAAGCTGTTAAGCTGGTTAGCCAAAAAGTTTGGTCGTGAAGTAGAAACTGGACATCTCATTGATCTGCGCCTCACTCATCAAGACATTGCCGATCTGCTGATCTCTACTCGCGTGACAATTACTCGCGTCCTCATTAACTTAGAAGAGCAGGGCTTGATTCACCGTCTCCCCCTGCATCGGATAGTGCTTAAAGAGGAGGAACTTTGGCACTATGAAATTTAGACAATTGGTAATTGGTAACTGGTAATGGGTAATTGGTAATAGTTTTTTGCCATTACCCATTACCCATTACCCATTACCCATTACCCATTACCCATTACCCATTACCAAATCCCTGTCTTGCTTCCATCCCAGATTTGTAAATTCAAGTCATTGAGGTAAATCAGTGCACTGTCAATTTGTGCTGTTGTTCCTTGTAAATCTAAGTCAAACCAACCATCTCCAATGGCATTAGACCCCAGAATAGCAGCAGAAATGTTTACTGTTAAACCATAGTCAGATACTAGGCGAGAAATAACAGGTTCCTGGTGATATTCCTTAGGAATCCTTAAACGAATCCGTTTATTGTTGAGCGTGTTGTCATTGGTCATAACCGCTTAATTGTGCTATTTCATATTTTTTTACCAGTTTTCCGTTCCAAAATCTCCTTCAACACCAAAGTCACGACTGCTAGAAGCGCTAACAGTACAGCAGCAGAGTAGGCTGCTTCCGTTTCATATTCTTTCCTTTTTTACCCTTACGGTTCCTCTATAGGAATACCGGATTGTGAAGTGAAGTTATATTAAATTAAAAACAGATAAAAAATCAAGCGAAAATCTTCACTTTATCAATAGGAAAAGTGAAGATTATTGAGTATTTTTGGATGAAAGAACTTATTTAAGCAAACTTAAGGGGCAAACCGTCCTGAAAAACTAATAGTTCTCCTGGTTGGATTGGCGTCCAGATTTCATTGTCGGTGAGAGGAGTTGTGGCGATGACGGCGACGCGATCGCTCTTACGAGTCAACTCTTGAAAATCAACGGTTACGTCCTCATCAATCAGGTGAGC
The DNA here is from genome assembly GCA_964246695.1 of uncultured bacterium. Taxonomy (GTDB): domain Bacteria; phylum Cyanobacteriota; class Cyanobacteriia; order Cyanobacteriales; family Nostocaceae; genus Stigonema. Next base: position 16,204 of record CAXTSI010000008.1, on the reverse strand, counting down.
TGCGGCAAAGGGTGCTTGACGTACAATATAGCTCAGCTTAGTTGAGCAGTGGGCAAAAAAGTGCTCTCCATCGGAGAGTAAGTAGTTAAAGATACCTTTATCTGCCAAAGCTTGAGTAACATCCCTTAGCAGTGCGTACAGTTTTTCTAAGGGAGGCTTACCCTGAGGAAAGTTTTGCCGTAATGTTTCTAGTATAACACAGAATGCTCTTTCACTATCGGTTTGACCGACTGACCGATAAAACTCCCCACATTCAGGAGCAAAATCAGGCAGATTGCCATTGTGTGCAAACACCCAATACCGTTCCCATAGTTCCCGGACAAAGGGATGGCAGTTTTGCAAGGCAATTTTACCTTGGGTAGCTTTGCGGATATGGGCAATCACGTGGGTAGAGTGGATGGGATAGTGTCGTACTAAATCAGCTACGGGAGAGGCGATCGAAGGTTTGGCATCTATAAAAAGCCGACATCCCTTTTCTTCAAAGAAAGCGATCCCCCAACCATCTTGATGATCGTCAGTCTTTCCTCCCCGCGCCGCAAAGCCCTCAAAAGAAAAGCAAATATCTGTTGGTACATTACAGTTCATTCCTAGCAATTGGCACATAACAAAGCACAGACAATACTTTCAGTCATTAGTACAGCTATTCATAGTCTAAGTAGTATTTTAAATACTAGTAATTATAAATACTCGATGCGTTCCTAAATTCCTACTAGCTTTCTCATCAGCATAGCAACAGGCATTTATGCCCGATCAAAATATAGACGAATGGCTGTGGAATCAAGATACTTCAAAATGGCTCAACAGATCTGGCACTATTGCTTCAAACTTCAAAATTTTGCTATCTAGGTCGGCTTTTTCTACCTGAAAAGCAATACCGTTCAGTCATCGAAGATCCCCCCAACCCCCCTTAAAAAGGGGGGCTATTTCCCCCCCTTTTTAAGGGGAGCGTAAGCGCCGACACGAGTGTTAGCCCGCTCTCACGGCGACTGGTGAAGCAGCGCGCATGAAACGGGTTTCCCGCTCCCTGGCGACTGCACCAAGCTTTATGGCGTGGGCTAGTTCCGATCAAGCCTTAACACTAAGCGTATTTACTTATAAAGCAATACCGTTCAGTTAAGAGTTAGCGGTGGGAATTTTAGGCGCTTGTAGAGACGCGAAAGTTGAGCCAGCGCTCTCCGGAGGGTTTCCCTCCGTAGGCGACTGGCGTCGCGTCTCTACAATAAGTTGGCTTATCAGGAGAAATTGTATACAGGGATACTTGCTTTTGAAATCTGTTTATGAAATTGTATTTAATCATAAAACAACGAAAATTGTATCAACTTAACGTAGTTAAGCTCTAAAATACTTCCTAACCATGCAAAATCACATATTGAATACTTGGAAATCTTTGCTGCAACCGTGGAAAAAGTCCACAATATGCACCCGCACCCTGCTGGTTGCTACAGGTTTCACTGTTAGTGTATTACCCGTTTGTGCAGGGATTGCCTTGCAAAACCCACCTACTAGTGCCACTCAAATCATTAGTCAGCAACCGAAAACGTTGGAAGTGACTCTGGTTTCCTATGCGGTCACCAAAGAGGCTTACTCAAAAATCATTCCCCTATTTACACAAAAGTGGAAGCAAGACCAGAAACGCAGCGAGAATTTGCCAAGGTAGGGTTTCGCCCCGTTAACTCTACGGTGAATCAAGAAACACAAAAGCAGTTTTCTAAGATTAGCAACTTCTACACAGTTAGCGACTTCGGCGGCTGGGATACAGTCCAGAAGAAGTTCTTTGACGATGGAGCAATTTTCGACCAAATTCAGGGAGGTAGACGCTAGGAATTACATTTCATCTGTCCCTAAAGCTTTCAATGTTGCTTTCTGCGCTGCCGTTAACCCTGTAGCACTAGTAATGTTCATGCCCTGGTAGAGCCGATCAGCTTTTAACGTTTTGAGGAGCAAAGCTATTGCAGATACCATAGAATAATAAGGCTAGCTAGCAACGGAAGCGACTACTTGAGCATGGAAACCAGTCAAAGATGATACCAAATGCCGAGCAAATGCTTGCCTGTGTGCGAGTCTGCCAAACGCTGTCTAACTTCTATGCTGACATCCACCTATTCCGCTATGACGAAAAGCGAGAGGAAATTCAGTAGATCACAAACTTTCGGAAACTAACGTAATAATAAGGGTTTCAGCCATCGTGAATTAGGGGGGAAACAACGTTCGGTTAAGGGCGATCGCTTTAGGGTAACTAACGGTGTTGCCTGAAACGCTGATGAATAGGTGATTTTTTAGCGTCTGGGTATTTTGTTGAAATGCCCATGCGGCAGGGGTTATAAAAAACTTTGCGATCTACTGAAATTTATATCTTAGCTGGCGACACAATGGGCATCACAATTTTTGCAAACGGACATTGGGAGTTTGATGATGACACTGAAGCCTAACTTTCAACAGATGAGTCGAAAAGAACTCAGAACTTATGTACTTGCCCACCGCGAGGACGATGAAGCAATACGTATCTATATGGAGCGACTGCACAACGAGCCTGGTGTAATCCGACAAACCGGAGGGCTGAATGAAGAAGACCTCAACCAACTAGAGCAACTTATTAAAAGACGAGTGGGCGATCGCCCGATATTATAAGATCGCCGTCTTTCACCAGTTGTTGCATTTGTGTTGACTATATCTCGACCTGACTTACTGTCAAGGGCTATAACACAATACAGTTCAGTAGCCCACGCCCTTACGGGTGATGCTCGTTCCTCGTTCGCGCTACTCGTCTCCCCTTGGCAGAGGCAACGACTAGAACTTTCTGGAACTCAAGTCCGTTGAAACGGACTTGAACTCTTAGCCACGACTAAAGTTCAAGGCAAAGAGTGTAGAATGAAATAGCTCTGTACATTGATGGATAAAAATGAGGTGAGTCGATGAATGCTTATAGAAAATACATCACGATTGTTGATCCTAAACATCTGGTTTTATCTGATTTACCGTTTGTACCGGGTCAACGGGTAGAGGTAGAAATTAAAGTTGTTGCTGATGAGAAGAAATTAGATTTAGCGCAGAGGTGGCAAAATTTACTCAGCAAAACTCAGGAATTACACGCTGACAACCCCTTGACAGATGAGGAAATAAACGACGTAATCGAAGCTGATCGAAGAGGAGCATGAAAAGGCTGGTTATTGATACAAATGTGCTGGTTTCGGCGGCAATTGTTGGGAGAAATTCTCGACCGGTCATTTTGTATATCATCAGTAATCGAGAGCATTTTGAATGGGTAGTTTCAGCGGAAATCCTAACAGAATATAAGACGGTTTTAAGTCGGAGTAAGCTCAAGTTAACAGAAGCAGATAAGCAGGAGTGGTTTTCTATCGTCGAAAATTCTACAACGATAATCGATGTGGGTATTTCTCTAGATTTTCCCAGAGATCGGAAAGATACCAAGTTTCTGGATTGTTCTGTGACCGAAGAAAGCTGATTATTTAATTACGGGCGATCGAGATTTTTCGGAAGCACAACAGTTGATTAATACGCAAATTGTTTCTGTTTCTATGTTTCTGCAGATATTTAAGATTTTATAAAGTAACTGACCATGGAACAGAATTGGTTTAGAATAACTCAGTACCATAACTCCCTTCAAATTTGGGTTACCTCCCAGTAGGGCGGATCGCCCAATCGTTTCATCAAGAAATCGATGAACGTTTTAACTCGCACAGAATGCCTGCGATTTGGCAGATAAAGCGCGTAAATGCCCATATCCATGTTGGCTTGGGGATGTACCTGAAAATCTGTCAGCACCGCTTGCAACCTTCCGACTTGGATGTCTTCACCAATCAACCAAGTTGGCATCAGGATAAGACCCGTGCCACCCAAACACACCAAGCGGAGTAGCTCAGAATTGCTTGATATTACGGTTCCGCTCACCTTAACCTCGCAAACCTCAGTATCTCGCTTGAATCGCCAGACGTCATACCCCATAGAATAGGTAAACAACAGGCAGTTGTGGTGTGCTAACTCCTCTGGATGTTTAGGTTTACCATGCTGTGTAAAATACGCCGAACTGCCGCAGACGAGACGTATACGTGAGGCAATCTTGCGGACGATTAGATTAGCACCCGAGCGATCGAGATTCCCAATGCGGATGACAACGTCTAGCTCCTCTTCCACCAGATTAGACAATCCATCGCTCAATCTCAAATCCAATCTGACTTGTGGGTATTGAGCGAGAAAATCATTGACTATAGGTGCAATATGAAGTCGCCCAAATGCAACTGGCATACTGACCTTCAACAGCCCACGCGGAACTTCCTCCTGCTCTGCAACGCATTGGTTCGCCTCCTCCACATCTTGCAGGATACGAACTGCTTTATCGTAGTATTTGCGCCCCTGCGGTGTGAGACTAATGCTGCGGGTTGAGCGATTGAGTAGCTGGGTATTGAGCATATCTTCCAGAGCATTCACCTGACGGGTTACCGAGGATACTGCCATCTGCAACTGCCGCGCAGCTTCGGAAAATCCCTCAGTTTCCACCACTTTCACGAAGGCACGCATAGCTGCAAACTGATCCATCGGCTAAAGTTCTCCTACTTTTGCGCATAACGCAAAGGTGTTTGGCACAACAGCCATATTATCATTTTTAATGAGTGAGGTTATAGTTGAGATGTCGGAAATCAATCTCCAGGACGAACCAAGAGGCAACCGTGACCTTAACAATCGAAATCACCTCAGACTTCATCTGCCCGTGGTGTCTAGTCGTCGATACACGACTGAATCGAGCAATAGAACAACTCAAGGCTCCCGTTAAGATTCAGCGCATTTGGTATCCGTTCGAGCTAAACCCAACCATGCCGGAAGCAGGCATGGATCGCCAAACGTATCGCTCCCATAAATTTGGGAGTTGGGAACACTCACAAATACTGGATGCTCAAACGATGCAAGCGGCTAGAGGTGACGGCATTGAATTTCGCTATGACTTGATGCAGGTTACCCCAAACACTCTGAAGGCGCATCGCTTGACTTGGCTGGCTAGTCAGTTAGGCAAAGCAACAGAGATAGCTGAGCGGATTCTGAATGCTTACTTCACGGAAGGACAAGATATTACCGATGTCGAAACCCTCGCCAAACTTGCTGTTGAAGTCGGAATAGACGCTGACCAAGTTAGAGCATTCCTAACTTCTACTGAAGGGGTTGCAGAAGTCAAAGAGCTAGAACAGCAGGCAGCTACTCGGAGTATACGTAGCGTACCGACCATCAAAATCGGTAAAGAAACAATCGTGGGCGCACAGTCTGTTGATGTCTTGTTAACAGCCTTGCAAACCGCAGTCCATGAACTAGAGGCGGCATAACCCCACGAGAAAAACCTCAAGGAGGGGAGGATGACGAAGAAACCTACAGGTAAGCAGGCAATTGTCATCGGCGGATCGCTCGGCGGTTTGTTTACCGGAATTTTGCTGCGCTCGATTGGCTGGGATGTAGATATTTACGAACGCTCTGCTCAAGATCTCGACAGTCGCGGTGGGGGCGTTGTGCTCCAAGCTGATGTTGTTGAAGCATTTCAACGTGCGGGCATTTCCGATCAAGCACTCGGTGTAATAGCACATGAACGCTACTATTTAAACTCAGATGGTAGCATTGCTCAACCGATGCCGATGCGTCAAATTTTGACCTCTTGGAATTTGCTTTATAGTTCCATGCGTCGGCATTTTCCAGCCTCGCATTACCATTCAGGCAAACACTTGACCGACATTCAGCAGTCGGGTGAACAGGTTACAGCCATCTTTGCTGACGAAACTCGTGACACGGCAGATTTATTGATCGGTGCCGATGGACCGAACTCGACTGTACGACAACGCGAACTGCCAGATGCCCACTATCGTTATGCCGGATATGTCGCCTATCGGGGATTGGTTAACGAAACCGAACTGGAGCAAGATGCTGCTGCTCTCTTTACCGAGCGATTTGTGTTCTACCAATTTCCCAACTCGCACATTCTCCAATATGTGATCCCTGGTGAGGATGGATCTCTGGTGCCTGGAGAACGCCGCTTTAACTGGGTCTGGTATGTCAATTACGATCGGGCGACCGAATTGCCTCGCATTCTAACGGATCGGGAGAACAAACGGCGGGACTATTCCGTTCCACCCGGAATGTTAGCACCAGCAGTTGAACAGGAGATGCGATCGTATGCTGATACAGTACTTCCTCCCCCATTCCAGAAGCTCGTTGCGGCAACTCAAGAGCCGTTTGTTCAGGCAATTTTGGATCTGGGAGTGCCGCAAATGACGTTTGGACGGGTGGCGCTGGTTGGGGATGCTGCCTTTATTCCACGCCCCCACACTGCCGCTAGCACGTCAAAAGCTGCCGCGAATGCGATCGCCCTTGCGGATGCGCTAATTAAGTACAACCATGACGTGACAAAAGCACTGCCAGCCTGGGAGCCGGTTCAACTTGCTTACGGCAAACAACTGATGGCATCCGGTCAGCAACTTGGCGATCGCTCTCAGTTCAGCTACGGATCTGGTCGTTCGGGCGAGAACTTGGATATTCTCCAACAGAAAGCGTAAAGTCACAAGGTATCTATTGAGGTATCAGCACTGTGTCAATGATGTGGATAACACCATTATCTGCCTCAACATCTGGGGTAACGACTGTAGCGTCATTCACTTTAACACCGCTGGAAGCATCGATTTTGATGGTTGAACCTTCCACTGTGGTGGCTGAGTCAAGTTTTACTACATCAGCCGCCATTACTTTGCCAGAGACGACATGATACTCCAACACCTTTCTGAGTTTGAGGATATCCTCTAGCAGTGACTCAAAAGTCCCTGATGGCAACTTAGAAAAAGCCTCATCAGTTGGTGCAAAGACAGTAAATGGTCCTGGTCCCTTAAGCGCTGTATCAAGCCCAGCCGTGGTGATAGCCGTTACTAGGGTGTTAAAAGTACCGGCGTTAATTGCAGTATCTACGATATCAGGCATGAGTATTACCTTAATTAGTTTTGATACAAGTCATAATTCGCTTAAGTTTATAGCGGAACGGCTGAAAAGCCTAATCATTCGATATCCTTCATAAAACGGCTCAGCAAGACTTAAACGTAAATGCAGGAAAAACTTTCACTACGTAGTTTACAGTATTTAACCAAGTTTTCTGTTGAGCAGGAAGTAGTTTGGGCTTAAGTCGAGGCCCACGATCGCGACACCATCATTGGCTATGCGTGGGTCAACCAAACTAGCTGCAAAGCTTCGGGATCAACATAGATTTGGCAGCTGCTTAAACTGCTTTATTGGGTGGGAGAAGTATACTGATTGCTTGAATAGATGGAACCTTGAATGGGAGAGCCAAATCATTCAGATGTTTTTCTAGAAATTTTTGTGCGTCAGCTAGCAATTGACAGATTTCACCTGAACTTAGTTTAGAGCAATCAGAAGACTCTGGTGTTCTCTTTAACTCCGGTAAATATTGATTTAGTGTTTCTATTAATTCCCAGTCTTTCAAAATAGCTGCTTTTTGTGATAAGTCTATACTTACTGCTGCAACAGCTTGCCGAATATTAGATCCGTACCCAGTCACGCGATCGGCAATCAGAAAGATAAATAAAGCTTGTTTTAAATTAGGCAAGACAGATACACAAGCAGAGAAACCTATGGATTGTGATAGGGCGGCATCAAATAGTTTGTGACCAACACCAAGCATGGCAGCAGGTTGGCAGCATCTGCCAATATGAGACAGTTATTTTCAGCGCACCTATGTAACTCTGGAAATACCTCCCACACCCCCTCTGGAATGTCCGGTAATGCTAAAACTTTCTGTGTTTTTGTAACTAACTGCCAAGCACAATGCTCTGGACGAAGGCGATAAACCCAGTAAGAGTCAGCATAAAGATGTTCTTGACTATACCAATATTGAAATATTTTGGTTTTGCTTAATGATACACAAAGAGCTTGAATATCTCGATCATCAATTTGATGCTGCCTGCAAAATTCTTCTAATGCAGGTAATATGTTGGATAAAGTTCCAGCAGTGGCAAGGATAGTATTCCACAGCCGAATCATCTCATTCTCGCTTTGTGGAGGCTTTAAAGCGACTGTACCTTGGCAAATGTCCTTGAGTCCTTCAATATGACGCCGTCCTGAATCTAAAAAGAAATAACCGTGAAGGAGAAGTGTGTAGTCCCAGTTGTTTTCACATTCCAAATATTCAAACTCTGCAATATCTGGTTCTCCATCTGCAAGTGGTAAGAAAACTGCCCATTGAAGTGTTAAACTTCCTTTCCCCTTAGCTGCTTTTCGAGAGAAAACAACTGCACAGTGAGGAATCGCTTTATCGGGAACACTTAGCGCATTAGCTTCTTTATCTACTGTGGATCGCTTTGACCAGTACTGTGACTTTTTCAGGTGATCCCAAAAGTCCTGCGTTCTCTTGTTGGAGTAAGGGAACAATGAGTCAAATTTCTCTGCTCCTAGAATAACCTCCTTACCCCCATAGCTGGCAAAGCTCATCTGAGTATCAGATTTTTTAAGAGAAATGTCACCGAATAGCGATCGCTCAATCTCAGGAGGCGATTCTTCGTTTGGCTTTGGGTAGGAACAGCGTTGCAGAAATTCCCCATCCAGACGAACGCGAAATTCTTCTTGTAGCTGTCCTGCATCATTCGGAAGCCACAAGCCTCGATAATCAACCGAATAAAAAATAGACTTTTTTCAATCAAGGCAGCAACTAAGCCAAGGCTTAGCTGGATTTTGGCATCGGGATGAGAGGCACGCCAAACTCGCAGCCAACTCTCCCAAGCGGTTTGCTTTGGGTTGGCGTAAAAAACTCGCTTCAATTGCTCTCCAATCAGGCATTACAATCCTTTTAGCAATCGCCGCGTAATTTGAGCTACTCGATTACAACATCATGCAATGACCGTATAACGGCATCGTGTTGTAAATAATTTTACATTCAATGAAGCCAAACCTACCGCATGATTCCCTATTTGACGAGGGGGTTAGCGGTAGGTTGCGAAGTCAAGAGATCCGCATTGATTCATAGAGGAGCAGGTTTAGATTTGGTATTGGGTTGAAGTTGGGCGATCGCTCGAATAGAGTCTTAGCCAAGAACTTTTCAACTAAGTACCTTTACCAAAAAAACATGTGTAGCTTTTTAACTCAGTTACAGCAGTTGACGGAAGACTTGGGGAGGATATGTGTGGATAGCCCACCCCCACCCCAGTGTCTGTGGACAAGGGGAGGAATTTTCCATCTTCTGTTGTGTACTTTTGACAATTGTTTGCTATATCAATAGCATTACCCCCTCAATCAATCCAGAGATAACTCTGCATGACCAATCATGAAGAAAAAGGTGAGAAACTAAACATTCCAGAAAAAGTTGAACAAGCCCAAGCTTCCGGGAGGCGCTATATCTTTCGTGGCGACGATCAGTACAAAGATGGTTCTTTAGGATTTGAAATAGGCGGAAAAGAAGCTGAAGAAGCAGATATTCAAACCCCTTGGGAGCATGTTAGTGATAAAGAAAGTCATCAGACTAGCCGATACGTATCGTTCTCACAAAGAATAAAAATGCCAGGAAATCGTGGTGCTGCATTTTTCACTGAAAAGAATAAGATTATAAAGGTTGCCTGGGATGCTCTTAAACAGTTAGAAAGTGAAGGGAAGATTAAGATATATACGCCAGAAAACGTTGAAAGCCTAATGCTTCAACAAAAGCGTAAGATTAGTAAACGAGCAACCACAGTTAGAGAGGAGATGGAAAAAAATGGTGAAATTCTCATAGAAGGACAAATACCAGCGGAGATATTAGCCATAATCAATAATTAATAATATTAGCTGTGAGCGAAACCTATGTCTGATGAGATGTCAGCTATTGTGCAGGAGTTGAAAAACTTAGATCCGGAGATTCGGGAGTTAGCGTTGGACAAAATAGGTACAATTAAGCCAAGTAATGCTCTCGACATTATCCTTCCTTTTTTATCAGATGCAGATCCTGAAGTACGTGGCACTGCGGCTTGTAATTTAGGGGAGGTTCGTGATAGGCGTGCTGTACCGTACCTAATTAATGTAGCAAGAGTTGATTCCCAGGAAAAAGTCCGTTCAGATGCTTTGTTAGCGCTAGCTGAGTATCGAAGTTCTGAAATACTTGATTGTCTACTTGATGAAGTCTATCGTGAAAAACGTTCGAGACGACCCAGACAAGAAGTTGCTAGGCAACTGAGGTACTACAATACTGAGTCAGCAGTGGATGCATTAATAATCTTACTTCAAGATGAGGACGTTTACGTTAGAATTGCTGCGGTGGATTCGCTCCTTAAACTAAATCGTCCTAGATTGCGTAAGGTTTGGGAAAAGGCAATGGATGATGAGAGCGATTATGTGACGGAGATAGCTTGTCACGCTCTTGCTAATTTAGATCTAATGGTTTCAATAAAGCCTATATAAAAAGCAGATAGAGCAATAGCCACCTAAAATCGCTCTTGCTCAAATAGATAATTCTTTTAATGCTCATGCTTTATCCTCTGGATACTCTGGGTCTTCCTGTAAAGGTTTTTAAGATTGTAGCGAATAATTTTAGGTTGGATCTCACCACAATCATGCCACCTATCCTTGCACTTATGTGATAAACTGACCAAAAAAGAAGATTACTTATACAGTAATCGGCGAGTTCTCCTCACCAAAGCTAGCAACTTCCACATCACGTACAACCGCCAAGCTTTTCCGATTGAGTTTTATTCTTTCAATTTGGTGCAAGGTTTCCGCTGTTAAATAACTCTCACCACAATGAGGACAACTGATTACAGGAATATTCTCTATCACCAGTAAGTCTTCACCTTTGCCATACGTCCTAGCAACCCTGCGGATATGTACACTAACGCTTCCGCAAATATCGCACATCATTTTGCACTTCTTCATCCTAGACTAGATATACAGTAATGATAACTAACTTGCCCGTCAAACTCAGTTTGGCGATGACTTCGACTGACACTCCATCAACAGTTGTTCCTCTGATACGGTATTTCGATTTAGCAGTCACTCGATCTTTTTGACGTTCTAGTATTTCACCTGTGAGAATGCTTTGTTCGATGTCGTAGATTGTTAAATTGTCATCGTTCATCTCTTCTTCTGCATGGAGTGTCATTACATACTGTAGTGATGTAATCTTCTCATCTTTGTAAAATTTCGTCGAACATAGCAGCAGTTTGCTGATAGCGATCGCCTCGCCCGTAAGATGGGCATTGATTTTTTAGATTGAAACCTGTGCCATGCTTTTAGTAAGCAATGCCCATCTTTCCCTTATTTACTTTGCAACCCCCTTCTGTGGATTTGCAGAGTAGCGATCAGTTACAGGAGTAGAAAATCATGGCAGTTGAAAAATACTTAGTGTTAATGTTATTTTTGGAAAAGTCACAAAAACGGGTTGAGAATCTGTACTTTATTATCTATCAACTGATTGTGCTGCATGTCTTCTGAATAGATGATAGAACACTCACTCAGTAAAGCTGTAGCTATTATAAGGCTATCCCAATAAGAGTAGCCATACTTTTCACTTATTTTCAGGGCTTGTAAAACTTGTGGTGTATCAATTGCCTGAATTGGAAAACAGTTGATAATATCTGAGATAATTGTTATGGCATCGGCTTTTGAAGTAAACTTTTTTCTGGTTAAAACATGGAAAATTTCACCTAAAACTTGAGTACTGATTTGTAATTCTTGAGAATTTTTATTGATAATTTCCTCAACTTTCTGGTACTTCTCTGGTGGCTCTTTGGCGTAGAGATATATCCAGAGATTAGTATCCAGAAAAATCCTACCTGTCATAGAGTTCTTCTCGATTAAATTTATAGTTTGAGGGAAGTTTGAAAGAGTAGTTCTTCGCTCGCTCTAAAAATTGCTTAGTTTTGGATTCTTTGGAATCTTTGATCTCACTAGAATCCCTTGGCTCAAAAATCATAATGTGTACGGTTTTTCCTTCCAGTTCAGGACTCAGCTTTTCACTAAGGATTAGATCACCATTGGTACACGTTGCTTGCACAATCTTGACCATAGCATTTACTTCCTTTTACGACTCACTACTTAACAGCAACGGCGGCATTAACTAACTTACCATCTTCCATATGAACGATGCGATCGGCAATGTCTAATATGCGGTTGTCATGAGTCACCAAAAGAATAGTACAACCTTGCTCTTTCGCCAGCTGTTGCATGAGATTTACTACATCTCGACCTGACTTACTGTCCAAGGCGGCGGTGGGTTCATCCGCTAAAACTATTTTGGGACGACTTACCAGTGCACGGGCGATCGCTACCCGTTGTTTTTGTCCTCCAGACATGTCATCCGGGTAGTAATTAATCCGATGCTCTAAGCCAACCAGAGTCAACATCTCGACGGCTCGAACGTGCATCTGTTTTGACGAAATATTCTTGTGCAGTTCCATGCCCATCTTGACGTTTTGCAGTACTGTCAGGCTAGCATGGAGGTTGTGCGCCTGAAAGATGTAGCCGTTACTGCGTCGCGCCTGCACGAGTTGTCCTGCACTAGCACGGCAAAGTTCTCTTCCTAACACCTGCAAACTGCCAAATTGAGCAGAACGCAACCCACCCACCAATGTCAGCAGCGTAGTTTTACCAGAACCAGAGGGACCGGTCATAATCACAATTTCACCAGCGTTGATCTCCAAGCTAATGTCAAATAACACTTGTTTGCGGACTTGACCTTGACCAAAGTAGTGGTCGAGATTTTGGATAGAGATGACGGGTTCCATTTGTTGGTTGATAGTTGTTAGTTGTTAGTTGTTAGTTGTTGGTTGTTAGTTGTTAGTTGTTGGTTGTTAGTTGTTGGTTGTTAGTCGATATTCTTTCACTACTAACCACTAACCACTAACTACTAACCACTAACCATTTTGTTAGAACATATCAGCCGGGTCAGCTGATTGGACTTTGTTGCTGGAAATTGCTCCAGACATCATGCACATGATAAAAGTTAGTACTTGTACTTGAACCGCTCGTGCTAAAGTCATGTATAGTGGTAAATTTGTAGCGTTTCGTGTTAAAGTGTATAGTCCAAAGGATACGGTTATTCCGGGTATAAAACCTAACACTGCCATAATTACTGCTTCTTCAAAAATCACACCTAGCAAGTAGAAATTGCGATAACCCATTGCTTTGAAAGTGGCATATTCTTTCATATGGGCATTGACATCAGTGGAAAGGACTTGGTAGACGATAATCACTCCCACGATAAATCCCATAGCTACACCCATGCTAAAGATGAAGCCGATCGCAGTATTTTTTTGCCAGTAGTCCTTCTCAAACTCGATAAATTCCTCGCGAGTTAGGACTTTAACATCATCACCCGCTAGGTGAGATTTCAAAGCACTTGCCACAGATTGCGGCGCATAGCCTGGTTTTAGCTGAATCAAACCCACACTGACGCTGGTGGGCTGTTGTCTTGGAAATAATCGCAAAAAGTTCTGATCGCTAGTGATCAAGCTGCCATCAGCGATAAAGGAAGCTCCTACCTTAAATAAACCACTAACGGTAATTGTCCGTCTTTCTATTTCAGTAGTAATGGGTTTACCCTGGTCAATTTGGGCGATCGCCTTGTCGTATTCTCCTCGGGCGGAGCGATCGAATAAGGCGGTATCCGGTAGCTTGATAACGTCCAATTGACGGTTAACGTCGGGTAAGTCAAAGGCTGGCTTGCTAGGATTCAAGCCGATAACTAGTACTGCTGTCTGCTTGCGAGTTTGGGGATTCTTCCAAGAGACAATGTTGGTATACATTGCTTCCGCTGACTTCACCCCTGGTATATCCATTGCCTGATACAGTCGCCGCCGAGTAAACGTAGACATGTTTCCTAAGTTACGTGCCTGGGGACTGATTAACACAATGTCTGCCTGCAAGCTGCCATGTAGCTTGGTGTTACTGTCAAACAAGGCAGTCTGAAACCCTAGCTGCATGAACATGAGAACATCGGCAAAGGCAATGCCTGACAATGCTACTAAAAAACGACCCTTCTGGTGAGACAGTTGCAGCCATCCCAGAGGCGTTCGCCGCTGTAGTTGCTGGATAAATCCAATCACAGTTCGATCACCGCCTTTACTTGCAAATTAGTTAAACTCGCAGCCTTCTCGCTGGAGGGACCATCGAGTCGCACATGCACTTCCACTACTCTGGCATCAATATTGGTAGAGGGGTCACTGTTAATGACATTTTGCCGCCGTACCTGTAAGCCAACCCTAGCCACAGTTCCCTGCAATTCACCGGGTAGGGAATCACCAATTAGTCGCACCCTTTGCCCTAGGCGAACTTTGCCGATGTCACTTTGGTAAACTTCTGCTACCGCATACATCTGGCTATTTTCTCCCATCTCGAGAATACCCTCATTGGAAATCAGTTCACCAGGATGGGCGTGAATTTTGAACACCTGACCTTCTGCGGGTGCGTGTACGTAAGCTTGTGCCAAATTTTCCTGCGCTCGTTTCATAGATGCTACAGCACGATACACCTCTGCTTGGGCGGCGGCTATATCCAACGGACGAACTTCGGCAATTCGATTTAAGTTAGCTTTGCCTTCGTAGATCTGTTGTTGTCCAGAACTTTGGATACGTCTAAGGTTAGCTTGTGCCTCAGCTAGTTGCTGCCGTAGGGAAGCTTGGATACGTTTGAGGTTGGCGCGTGCCTCAGCCACTTGCTGCTGTGCTGTATCAACAGTTAAGCCCTTGTTATCCCGTAACGATATAGCTATCGCTCCTTGTTCATACAGCGTTTGGTAGCGTTGGTATTCCGCTTGGGCGTTTTTTAGCTGTGCTTCTTGGCGAGCGATGGTTGCCTGTTGTGCCTCAATTTGCGTGTCTCTTTCCGCTTCTAGGCGAGCTATCGTTGCTTTTTGTGCATCAATTTGCGTACCTCTTTCGGTTTCTATGCGAGCGATAGTTGCGCGTTGGGCTTCAATTTCTCCCTGTTTTGCACCAGATTTTACTCGCTCAAGATTTATCTGCGCCACTCGCACTGCTTCTTTTGCTTCTATTAATGCCGCAGTTAGGCGATCGCGACTATCTAAAACCGCAATCATCTGCCCCTGCTTGACTCTATCCCCTTCCTTCACTAGCAATTTTTCCACCCGATTCCCTTCCAGTGATGCCGGAGCAGAGAGTTTAATTACCTCTCCCTTTGGCTCCAGCCTTCCCAGAGCTGTTACAGTTTTTACCTGTGGAATTGTGGTTACTTGCTTTTGTGCCGTCTGAGTGCTGCTAGTGCGAAAGCGCTGCACCGTGTAAAGACCGGTGCCACCAGCAACTAGAGTTGCCAGTACTGCCAGAATAACTGGACGACGGAAAATAGGTTGATGAGACGATGAACCTTCAAACTTGGAGTTTTCCAACATAGCACCTTCTTTCCGGCGCGTTTTAAACTAAACAGTTTAGTCTTATAATATAATATATCTAAAATAAACGAAAAATGTTTAATTTTGCTCTTAGCCGTTTGAATTTATACAAATCAGGTGATGATTTCGCCGTTTTGGTGTAGTCTACAGGGTGATTGAAAAATGGTACGTTCAAGATCTACTGAAGTTGAGCGAGATAGTCCCGCAGAGAAAATCGAACAGATTCTCTCAGGAGCAATGCAGGAGTTTCTGGTTCATGGCTATGCAGGCACAAGCATGGATAAAGTAGCGGCGTGTGCTGGAGTTTCTAAAGCAACAGTTTACAGCCACTTTCAAGATAAACAGGGACTGTTTAAAGCGCTGATAGAGAAACTGGCACAAGAGCGGTTTCAGTTAGTATTTGGTAAGGAACCTCTTGAGGGAGATCCAAAAATAGTATTGCGCTCCTTGGTAGGACTCGCATTAAATCAGATGCTCCTAGACCAAGAATATCGTGCATTTAAGCGAGTGCTGATTGGGGAGTCCGATCGTTTTCCAGAGTTAGCCCAGCTTTGCGTCCGTAGCATGATTAAACCTGCTATCGAAATTCTAACTATTTACTTGGCTTCTCGTCCTGAACTCAAAATCCCCGATCCAGAAGCAACAGCACGGATTATATTGGGGTCATTGATTCATTTCGTCATGACTCAAGAGATGATGCATGGCAAGGAAATTATTCCGATGGAGAGCGATCGCATAATTGATGCCTTGCTAGATCTGGTTTTGAAAGGTGTTAGTAGTTAGTTGTTAGTTGCTAATTGCTAATTGCTAATTGCTAATTGCTAATTGCTAATTGCTAAT
>CAXTSI010000007.1:0-45254 GCA_964246695.1 uncultured bacterium | reverse complement strand
GTTAGTAGTTAGTGGTTAGTGGTTAGTGGTTAGTAGTTAGTAGTTAGTGGTTAGTAGTTAGTGGTTAGTGGTTAGTGGTTAGTGGTTAGTGGTTAGTAGTTAGTAGAACAACCAACAACCAACAACTAACAACTAACAACCAACAACTAACAACAATAATTAATAAGTAGGAAAATTTCAATGAAAGTAATGCTGCGTCAAAATGATGCCGGAACTTTAGTTGTTTACGTTGCGAAGAAAGACCTTGAGGAAGAAGTTGTTAAGCAAACAGAAGGAGCAGAAGGTAAGATTTTAACTTTGGCAAATGGTTGGGAATTAGCATTTGCCAGTTTACCCGACCTGCTAGATTTACCTCAGACTGTGGAAGCTAAACGTCTTGCATAGTGGTTAGTGGTTAGTAGTTAGTGGTTAGTAGTTAGTAGTTAGTAGTTAGTAGTTAGTGGTTAGTAGTTAGTAGTTAGTAGAGCAACTACCAACTATCAACTATCAACTACCAACTATCAACTACCAACTATCAACTATCAACTATTAACTATCAACTACCAACTATCAACTACCAACTATCAACTATCAACTATCAACTATCAACTATCAACTATCAACTAACTAAAAAATGGGTGATAATTATCTGAATACATCAGAATTTATTATTGAAGGACAGTTTCTTGGTTTTGTTAGTGACAGAACGGGGAAATTTAAATACTTGCGATTGGCATCAGAATCTGGAGAGGTACAAATTAAAATTCCCAAAGAGTTGCGCTTACATCTGAGTTTATCCTTAGAACTTGGTGAGCAGATTCATGTTTTTGGTATCAGCAAGTTAGACTCAGACACAGGTACAGTCAAACTCAAAGCTTATAAGGTGTCACCAATTGGTGTTTACCCAAATCAACAAGTGTCCCTTCAACAAGGGACACTTGTTGAGATGTCCGACTCTGTTGTCGCAACTACCCCTAGGGAAACGCTAGCAAGAAAGTCTCTTCCCAATGCCAAGATTATAGTGTGTCAAAAGTCTGGTTGTCTGAAGCGGGGTGCTAAAAGGTTATTGTTAGAATTAGAAAAGATGTTGTGCGATCGCGGTCTGAAAGACCAAGTTATAATTGAGTTCAGCCGCAGCTGTTTAAAGTGTTGCGGTAGCGCCCCCAATTATATTTTGCAAATTGGGAACAAGGAATATAAAAAGCTTCATCCTGAGGCGATCGTATCCCTACTGGAAAATAACTAGGACTTACGCATTGACAGAAATAGTTAAGTATGATCCCGGATGAGTCCGGCAATTCGTAGACCACAATATGACCGTAGGGGCGCGGTTTCCGCGCCCTTACAACTACGCGACGAGTGCGAATTTGGGAGGAACGTGCGATCGCTTCTACCGGTTTAATCGGGGGATGTTAAAGTCAAGTATATGTGGAGGTTGTAACTATGACCCAAACCTTACCTAAAGTAGTAACATTTGAAGAATTTGCTGCGTGGCGTCCTGAAGGAGGACGTTATGAATTACATGATGGAGTGATTGTTGAAATGGCACAACCCGTTGGCGGTCACGAAGGAGTTGTTGGTTTTTTAGTTGAGGAGGTTGTGCCTGAATACAAACGGTTAAAATTACCGTACTTCCTGCCCAAAACCGCACTAGTCAAGCCACCCGAAAACGAATCAGGCTACTCCCCTGATATTTTGCTACTAAATCGTAAAAATCTTGTCAACGAACCGTTATGGAAAAAAGAATCAACCGTTCTGGATGGTGCATCTGTACCGCTAGTAATTGAGATTGTGAGTACCAATTGGCGTGACGATTATCATAAAAAATTTGCTGACTATGAAATAATCGGCATCCCTGAGTACTGGATTGTAGATTATGCCGCGTTGGGGGGACGGGAATTTATAGGCAATCCTAAAGAACCTACGATTTTTATCTGCGAACTGGTTGACGGGGAATATGTAAAAAGAATGTTCCGTGGCAACGACGTGATTGTCTCGCCTTCTTTCCCCAATCTTAACTTTACCGCGCAACAGGTTTTTGATGCGGCTCTTACAGAGGAAGAGTAAATACTAGGAACTGAGATCACTAGTCCTGTCATGACTATTGTTGAAGCCAAGAATGAAAGTATTAAATCTGGCTTGGGTCAGTGTATTGCAACAATTTGCTACATCCCGTGAAAAGTCAGCGCAATGCTAAACCTCATTGCTTGGGGTGGTGTTAGAATTGATATCATCTACTCCCGACAGTTTCAGATATTTCCTTAACTCCTTTTTCAGATAAACTCTTATCTCCCTGTTTAAATTCATCAAGTAATTTAAAGAAATAGTCAAACCCAGCCTTTTCATCTTTACAATAAAGCATAATTATCTTTGCCCAAGCACTCACCGTTGTTATCCCCAACTTCTGCTGTAACCAAGGCTGAAACTCACCATAAAAATCATCATCTTCCTGAGTGGGTTCAATACCAAACTCACTACGGGCGCATTCATACCCCACCAAAAACATAAATAAATCGCTCACCGAAGGGCGACCAATATACATTCCTGGCTTAGTTCTAATCTTTTCTAAAATCTCAAAAACTCCACTCATTATCTTTTCCTCCTTAGCCAAGCTATTCATTTACCTTCACTTCTATTTTATAACGCATCTAACTCCTCTAAATAAAAGCCACAACTCCGACAATAAAAATCTTTTTTCCACTGATCGCGGGGTAATCCTTGACTTGAGAGATTGTCAAAAACTAATCCTAAAACTTCTACTCCGTAATGAACTCCGTTATCTGTGATAGATTCGTTAGGGCTGTAGCGATTACTAACGATAAAAAAATCATTTCGTCTTTTCGTCTTCAACTGAATAATTTTACTCTCAATCCCATTTAATTCTAACCATTGCATCACAGCTTGAGCGCATTTGTCACATTGTAGATTTGTAAATGACGAGACAATTTCGCCAATTTTTTGATAAACCTCCTCCCGAGAAAAACGACTCACACACACCCCCTATTTTGACTCAAACTCACCAGCAACAATCACCCTCTATATCCCAATTATTGCAAAAATTTTAACAACTCTGTTGTCGCAACTACCCCTAGGGAAACGCCAGCACGAAAGTCTCTTCCCAATGCCAAGATTATAGTGTGTCAAAAGTCGGGTTGTCTCAAGCGGGGTGGTAAAAGGTTATTGTCAGAATTAGAAAAGATGTTGTGCGATCGCTGTCTGGAAGACCAAGTCATAATTGAGTTCAGCCGCAGCTGTTTAAAGTGTTGCGGTAGCGCCCCCAATTATATTTTGCAAATTGGGAACATAAACTATAATGACCGCTCGCTTCTCCCAAGGGGAGACGCTACGCGAACGCTCAAAGTCAAAAGTCAAAAGTCAAAAGAAAAAAGGATCAGGTTCCCCTAAATTTATTTATGGAAAATGAAAAATATGTATTTCGAGACGCATAGCGCAAGAAATACTACATCCTTGTTACAAGCCCCTAAATTTATTTATGGGGTTCTTACTTTTGACTGGATACTCATCGGACACCTCGCGGGAACGACTGAACTTTCAGTTTACTCTTCACCTACTTATCTTTTTATCTATCAAACCAAAGATTGGTATAGACCAATAAGAGTTCCGTCTGGATCTCGAAGATAAGCTGTTTTAATCCCGTAGTAGGGATTATTCATTGGTGTGGCAATAAATTCCACACCTTTATGTCTTAATTGCTGATATTCCTCTTCCAAATCATGCACTGTAAAAATCAACACCACAGCGTCTTGACATTCGGCATGAGGTGGCTTAGCGGCATTGTGAATCATTTGTGCCATTTCTTGCCGTTGGGATACACTTAGCCGCATATCTCCGGCTTTAAACTCAACATATCCGCCTTCTTCATCTTCTACAGTAATGTCAAATTCCATTACATCTTTGTAGAACAAAAAGCAAGCTTTCCAGTCATTGACCAATAATCTTGTATACGCTAAACCTACTTTCATATCTTTTGTTCCTGTTGCTTCGCGTTCTAGTGTACGACAAGCCGCGTCAAAACTAAAGTTTGGGCGGTGTTAGACCGCTGTATGCGGGGTCGGGCGATCTACTTGTAGCAAGTGAAACAATTGTTAAGATTCCATAGCCTAAATAATGGTGCGTTACGGACATAAACTGGCAACGGATGTTGTAGCGGATATAGCGGATGCCTTGATTTGTGATGTGATGCATGGTAATTGGTAATTGGTAATTGGGAAAAAGTTCTTTCTTCCCATTACCCATTACCCATTACCAAATTTTCTTATGGGTTTCCGAAGAAATTTTATCATCCTTAATCCGGTGTGGCGGCTGATCCCCGTGACTTGACCCAAAGCGATCGCGAATTGTGTTAATTACGATATAGAGAATTGGCACGATAAACAAACTTAAGAAAGTAGAGACAATCATCCCGCCAAAAACTGCTGTACCGAGAGATTGTCTGCTAGGTGCGCCTGCGCCTTCAGCAGTTACCAAGGGCCAAATCCCCAAAATAAAAGCAAAGGAAGTCATGAGAATCGGTCGCAAGCGTTCTTGTGCTGCTTGCACTGCTGCTTTGGTAATCGAAAGACCCTGCTCTTGCAGTTGGTTAGCAAATTCCACAATCAGAATCGCATTCTTACTTGCCAAACCAATCAGCATCACCAGACCTACCTGGCAAAATACATCATTGGGTAGACCCCGCAGCGACTGCGCCGCTAACGCCCCGAAGATCGCCAAGGGAACCGACAGCATAATAATTATCGGGTCAACGTAGTTCTCGTACTGAGCAGCCAGCACTAGGAAAACGAAGACAAGACCCAAGCCAAAAATCAAAGGCGCTTGACCGCCAGATGCTTGTTCTTCAGCGGCTATTCCTGACCATTCGTAGCCAAAAGTTGTTGGTAAAACCTCCTGTGCCAGTCGCCCCATGGCTTGAAGTGCCTGTCCAGAACTAGTACCAGGAGCTGCTGAACCGTTGATTTCAATTGAACGGAACAAGTTGTAGTGATTAATTGTTTGCGCCCCAGTAGTAGGAGTTACTTTCACTAGATTGCTCAGGGGAATCATTTGGTTGTTGGTAGAGCGAACGTACAAGCTACCGATATCCTTAGGGTTGGAGCGAAATTGAGCATCTGCTTGAACATACACTCGGTAAGTTCGCCTCAGAAAATTAAAGTCGTTGACGTATCGCGAACCTAAGTAACTCTGTAGGGTATTAAAGACATCGTTTATAGAAACTTGCAGCGCCTTAGCTTTGTTGCGGTCTACTTCAATCAAAAGCTGAGGTGTATTCGCGGCATAAGTGCTAAACACAGCTTGCAATCCTGGTGTTTGATTGCCGCGCTGGAGTAACTGACCCATAACTTGCAGCATGGTATCTAAGCCACTTGTGCCGCCTCTGTCTTGTAGCTCAAATTGGAAACCGCTAAAACTGCCTAGACCCTGAATTGCTGGTGGATTAACTGGTAAAACTCTGGCTTCTGTAATGGTTGAAAACTTTTTTCTCAAATTGTTGATGATTGCGAATGCTGACTGACTGGCTTCAGGGCGCTTATCCCAAGGTTTGAGGGTTGTAAAAATCGCCCCGTTGTTAGCAGTGTTACCACTAAAACCAAAGCCTCCGATCGCAAAGGTTCCCACGACTTCCGGCAATTTCAGTATTTCTTTTTCTACCTGACTCATAACTTTACTAGTATAGTTAAGCGAAACTCCCTCCGGTCCTTGAATAATGGTGATGAAATAGCCTTGGTCTTCATCAGGGAGAAATGCTGTTGGTACGCTGGTGTAAAGCCAGCCCGTTAACCCTAAAAACAAGATAAACAGCAGCACGACGATCGCTCTGATCCGATTCAAGCGCTTGAGCGATCGCTCGAACATCCTGCGTGTCCAATCAATTACCCCATTGATCCGATCAAAAACCCAGCCCAACCAACCGCGTTGTTTTTGTTCCCCACGCAACAGCAATGCTCCCAGTGAAGGAGTGAGGGTTAGGGCAAGAAAGGTAGAAATTGCCACACTAAAGGCAATTGTCAGTGCAAATTGCTTATAAATCTGTCCTGTAGAACCTGGGAAGAATGCTACGGGGACAAACACTGCCATCAGCACCAGTGAAATTGCAATCACTGCCCCAGATAGTTCCCGCATTGATTCAGAAGCAGCCTCAGCCGGCGACAGTCCTTCTTGCTCAATTAAGCGAGCGATATTCTCGACGACGATGATCGCGTCATCAACCACTAGTCCAGTGGCTAAAGTCAGACCAAACATGGTCAGAGTGTTGATGGAAAACCCGAAAACTTTAATCAAGGCAAAAGTGCCAATTAATGCAAGGGGAATCACAATTACAGGAATTAGAGTGGTGCGCCAGTCCTGCAGGAATATAAAAACCACCAAGACGACAAGGGCGATCGCTTCAAACAGCGTCTTGACCACTTCCACCAGCGACGCTTGGATAAAATCTGTAGTGTCAAATGCTACCTGAAATTTCATTCCGGGCGGAAAGTTTTGCGCGAGTCGTGCCATTTCAGCTTTCACTTCATTGGCAACGTTTAAAGCATTACTCCCAGCAGTGGGAAATATCCCTATACCCACGCCATCCTGACCCCTAAATCGCAGAAATGAGTTATAATTTTCTGCTCCCAGTTCCGCCCGACCCACATCTTTAAGTTTAATCAGTGTACCATCAGGATCTGTTTTAAGAATTATGTTCTCAAATTCCGATACATTCTTCAGTCTGCTAACAGCTTGTAAGTCGATTTGATACAACTGATTTGGCGCTGCTGGTTGCTGACCGATTTGCCCAGCACCTACCTGCAAGTTTTGTTCATTCAGGGCATTGATCACATCTTGGGCGGTGAGATTGCGACTAGCTAGGCGATTTGGATCGAGCCATAAACGCATGGCATAGCGACGTTCACCAA
Organism: uncultured bacterium; assembly: GCA_964246695.1. Taxonomy (GTDB): domain Bacteria; phylum Cyanobacteriota; class Cyanobacteriia; order Cyanobacteriales; family Nostocaceae; genus Stigonema. The sequence continues at coordinate 38,364 of CAXTSI010000007.1, read as the reverse complement.
AAATTTGCGCCTGACTCACACCGGGGAGTTTTTTCAGGGCATCTACTACATAGAGGTCGGCGTAGTTGCTCAAGAAAATGTTGTCATACTCTTGCTTATCACTGTACAATCCGATCGCTAACAAGATGTTGCTGGACTGTTTACTAACAGTGACTCCGGTTTTCTGTACAACGTCTGGCAACTGCGGTTGGGCAACGGATATGCGATTTTGAATATCAACTGCTGCAATATCTTTATTCCGCGATGCGTCAAATGTAACTGTAATCGTACTTGCACCATTGTTACTGCTGCTTGAAGTCATGTACTTCATGCCTTCAACGCCGTTAATCTGCCGCTCTAAGACAGTCGTAACCGTGTTTTCTACAACTTCAGCACTAGCACCAACGTAGTTAGCCGTCACGTTTATTGTCGTCGGGCTAATTTCTGGATATCGGTCCGTGGGTAGAGTCGGGAGGCTGATTGCTCCTACCAACAGAATGATGATGGCGCAGACACTGGTAAAAACAGGTCGCTTAATGAAGAAGTCAACAAACATAGAAATGGGGAATTGTTAGTTGTTAGTTGTTAGTTGTTAGTTGTTGGTTGTTAGTTGTTGGTTGTTGGTTGTTGGTTGTTTTATTAAATACTAGCTACTAACCACTAACGACTAACCACTAACGACTAACGACTAACCACTAACTAGTCCATATAAATAACTAAGGCTGAGGATTTATCGGAGCACCATCCCTAAGATTAAGCAGCCCTGAGACGATGATTTTCTCTCCAGGCTGTAATCCTTCGAGTACTTGATAGCTATTACCTTTAATATTGCCTAACTTGACACGCTTTTGCCGAGCTACTAGTTGGGACTTTCCGTCTGGGGATTGTTTCGTTTGCATTACGTAGACAAAATTTTCCCCAGCGACGGGAGCCACTGCTGTAGTTGGAATTAACACTCCCACACGCTGATTCCAGATCACTCTAGCCTGCGCAAATTGATCTGCTCGCAGTTGACCTTTAGAGTTGTCATAGAGTGCTTTAATCAGTATTGCTTGACTACTACTGGCGCTTGGAGCAATAAAAAATACCTTACTATTACCTAAACTGCGACCTTGCGCGTCCAAGACCTCCACTAGCATTCCCTTACGTAATTGGGGTCCACGCTCAATTGGCACATTGATCTTTATTTCTAAAGGTTGGTTCTGAGTAATGGTAGCTACTGTTGTGGAAGTAACACCGAATGAAGAATTTGGAGTATTACTGAGTTGTGTAGTAGTATTAACGAAATCACCCACTTTAACTGGAATCTCGCCAACAATGCCGTCAACGGGAGCGGTGATTGTGTAATACTGAAGCTGGACTTTTTGTTCGCTAATATTGGCTTGTGCCTGCTGTATGGATTTTTGAGCTTGCTCAATGGTAGCTTGCTGCGCTTGAATCTTACCAATAGTTGCACGAAGTGTAGCCTGCGCTACATCTCGCTTATTGAGATACTGGTCGCTAGTTTGTCGAGCTACGGCTCCTTGATCTGCCAGATTAGAATACCTTTGGTATTCTTGTTGGTTCAGTTTCACATCAGCTTCGTTGGATAGCCGCTGAGCTTCTAAGGAAGTAAGCTGAGCACGAGCATTTGCAAGTTGTGACTTAGCTCCCTCAGCTGCGGCGCTAACACTATTGACTGATGCTTGTTGCTGTCTAGGGTCTATTTGGATAATTGCCGCTCCTTTTCGGACTGAGTCTCCCGGTTTGACAAATATCTGGGTTACATAGCCCTGAATTCTCGGTTGGAGCCTTACCGATCTGCGTGATTCTGTACTGGCAGTAAACTCTGAGCTATCTTCAATTGCACCTGCTTGCACTGTGGCTAGCTTAACTGCTGCCGGTGGTGGTCCAGCGGTAGCAGGGGCAGGTGGTTTATTTGGAGGATTGAGAAAACGCCAAAGGAAAAAGCCTCCTCCTATGAATAGTGGTAGTAACAACAACCAAAGCCACCAACTCTTTCTGCGTGGTGACTCTAATGGAGTTTCTGGATAATTTTCTTCAAAGTCAGTTTGAGGCTCAGAGGATTTCATGGGTGACACGGAACCTAAGAAAAAAATTAATTGTCAGCGAATCAGAATTTAGCCTTTTGATAGAGAAATTTATTTATTTGGGATGAGGCTCATTTGGAATTTATATAATATGTCGTCCAAACCTACTGTTTTCGCTTACTTGTCTAATCTAGCCTAAGCATAATAATAAAATTCAGCTTACAGATAAGGCTCTGTTAATGTCTTTTCAGTTTTTGCTAAAAATTTTATAATCTTGTTGAAGCGCGACTTTTTCGCACCCGTTACTATAGAATAAGTGGACTTTACCATTACCGACATCTGGCGATCGGCTAGTACTAGGTAGTATCGCTTTTTATATATAAGATCGCTTACCTCACCTAAAGTATTTTTAGGTAGCGACTGCGGGAGCGCATTTCTATTTAATTATACTTAGGACTTCCAATTAAAAAAATCTCCAATAAGTGTAGAGTGTAGGGTGCGTTAGACGACGGAATGGATAATTTATTTTTTGGTATTCCCTTAGCTGATATCTTGCACCATTCTCAACAAGACCTAAAAAACCGGGTTTCTCAACCAAAGATTAAGGGTTTGACCATTAGTCATTCTCAAGAAACCCGGTTTTTCACCCAGGTGCAAGATGTGAGTTAGGACTCTTGTGGTGACTCTGAAGCATTACCAAAACTCTCAAGGAACTCAGGATAGTTTTTCAGGTCATTAACTGAATTGAGCGGTGGCATTTCAATCCAGTTTGCTTCTGTATGTAACTTATCTACATAGGCATAGAACGCTTCGCCATCATCTCGATGCGCTAGAACATAGGCATGTAACTCTTTCCAACTCATTGCCTGAAAGTTAGGCTTTTTCATACCATATACCTCCATTCACCATTCGGGTATATCTTTTATTCTAGAATCTTCTATGGAGGTTAGCGGACTCGAACCGCTGACATCCTGCTTGCAAAGCAGTAGTCTTAAAAAACAGAAGTTGTACTGTAAAAGGCGTAGGGGAAAAGGTGAAAATTGCTGTGCTAAATTTGAACTAAATTCAACGTACTCTGCTCTCAGTCGTCCCCGGAAGAAAGCCAATCTCGAAAATTTTCCCAAGTTTCAATGTCACAGCGATCGCCCAAATAATGATCTTTCTCAAAAATTTCTTCTACCTCCTTTTTTATGAGGTTTTGGTCGTTTGAGTGAATTGCGTCCCAATGCCGTTTCGCCCAGTCGATCACGAGTCCGGGCATATAGGTCTGCCGCCCGACGCAATATCGCAAGGCACAAATTAGTATTGTGCCGATTTCTGGATCTGAGTTCACTCAAAAAATCTCCTGTCATGATTTGCTAACATTCATCACTCGACACTAATTGTCGCATGAAAGCCTAGTTTCCCAATCCTCCTCCACCAACGCCGCCCGAGAATGGCGGTGTATAGTGGCACATTCAGTTTTCAAGGTTCAGTTTGGGCGTAGTTTGGCGCTTTGGTTAAGTCGCACTAATTGCCTGTTTCAAGTCACGGATTTGGTCGAAGTACAGCACCTCATCATCCTTGGATCTGTACAGATAGAATCCAGGGTCACCGCCGTTAATTGTCAAGAATTTACGACATAGCTCTGACCAAGTTATGCCTAGGTCGCTCGTGTCTTGCAAATCAACGAACTCTGTGAGTTTTGTGTCATACGACTTAAATTCATCTTTCTGGCGCACAAACACTAAATTCATGTCCACTACGGCCAATGGATTAATATGAGTTTCAGTTAATGGCGGAGGCTGTCTGGGTGATTCAGGATTGATGAAAATTTTGCGACACAAACCAGCTATTGACTCAAGCTTAATCCTGACCGACTCTAGATCCGAACCGCAAAAGTAGAATAGCTTGCGCTCCGTATCTATTAAGTAATAGCCTGCACCACAATTCAGCTTGAATAGCTCTAAAACCATTCTTTTGGGTGTCAGACCGTTGTGCCAGTCATGGTAGTTGCCCTCATGCCCAAAACGGATACAGTACCATTGTGCTTGCTGGTCTAGCTTAAATATTCGATATTTAGGTTGTGGTAGAAAGTAGTTCATTTGTCGTCCTGTTTCTTGCCGCCATTTGTCTGGTCGCCTCTGTCTTGACCTAAGTCGTTACTGTCATCTTGCGGATCAACATCAGTAATTGGCAAGCTTGGGTCATGCCCGTTACCTTTTGTCGCGTCTGCGTCTTTGGGATCAGCCATACTGAGGATTGCGCGATTTGCCTTGCAATTTAAATTTAAAGTGCGCTGGTCGTTCTTCCAGCACACTTAAAAAATGCTATCACCGAACTAGCAAAAAATCAATAATTCTATCTAGAGTCAAGGAGAATGCATTAAAAACGCTTCACCCCCTGTCAAGAGGGGGTGAAGTTTTCATTATTTGGACCATATTCTCAATTTGAGAGGACATGGCTTTTAGCTGGCTTTTAAGCTGCTTGTTCTCTGTTGCCAGTCCGGTTTTAACTCCCCCACGACTTGCTTTAAATCCTCTACGTCTTCAAGCAGTTTAGCAATGTCAATCACATTGCTCTTAATAATCATCTCGCCAACGTAATTCCTCATGTGGTTTTCTATATCTTCCGTAATGGAAGTACCAGTTTCCTTTAACCTTGCCTTGTACTTCTCATAGAGTTCGGCGTCTATCTTGATTCCCAGCTGTGCTGTTCGTCCTTGCACTTCAGGTTTTTTGTTTGCAGGCATATTTTTTGCTGTCTTTATAAAAATATACTCTTTATCCAGATTAGTGTCTGTAAGTCCTATTGTACATGGATTTAAAAATATTGATTTTAGTATTGAGAAAAATCTTGATTAATTGCTAGATTCGATTCACAAGCCAAAACAAAGGGCGATCGCCCACATGGAAAGTTTGCGATCGCCCTTTGTAATCCCTAAACCAAAAAGGATTTATTCCATGATACGACAATACCAACGTTCTAGCTTCCACTTTTGGACCCTTTCTCAACTGAAGGAGACTTATGAGGAAATTGGCTGCTCCACCAAAGTAAAGGACAAGCGCATCAAGGAGAACTGGATTGAAGCGATCCTCGCTCATCAATCAGCACAAGTTGAACTCGTAGATGCAGCCGAATTTGCATCTTCTCCGCCCAAAATCACCTGCACTGACTGCCCTCTATTCAAGCCATTCAACGACGGCACTGGTCGCGGACTGTGCTGCGGGGTAGCCGATACTAGCTTGGTGGTGCGCGAACATCATACCCAGACACAAGATTGTCTGAACTTGATTGATGAGCAAGCGCAGCAGATTGTAGAGTTTGAAGCGCCCAAGTTTGAGAAAAAAGTCATACATACTTTCTACAAACAAGCCGATGCGTGGCACCTTGCTGATGCTGCCTACTTTGAAAAATTGGCGGAGTTAAACTCACTCTACCCACTTGGAGAGCTAGTAGGCGGCGTTCACGATTCGGAGCAAACACAAGCTTTAAGTATTGCACCTGAGATCGAAGTAGATTCCGATATCGACCCTGATTTTGGCGAACTCTACCGTGTTTGGTATTCATACCACCTGCTGGGGACTTTCTATCAAGCTGCTGACGGCAAGTGGATAGCACAACCTTGCGACACGGAAAATAGACCGTCGTGCAATACAGCAGCAGAAGCACAACTGTTAATCGTAGCGATGAGTGGACTGCTTGTTGCTGATACGGCTGATGATGTCATTGACTTGATTGATGAGCCAGTAGCTGCAGCTTAAAACTGACGAATGGGCGATCGCTGCCTGTGTGGAGATCGCCTACAAAAACTTCTTCCCAAACATGAAAACTCAAATCGTTCTAGATCTCTGTTCAGGCATCGGCGGATTTACTCTAGGAGGCATGATTTCCGGAGGATTCCAGACTATTGCCTTCTGTGAAATCAATGAATATTGCCAAGCCGTTTTAAGCCTGAGATTTCCCAATATCCCGATTATTTCAGATTTAAAGGATGTTACAACAAACACTCTTCAATCTCTCGACATACACTGTATTGACGGAATCACAGCCGGGTTGCCCTGTCCAGCATTCTCTGTTGCTGGAAAGCAACTCGGAAGCCAAGCAAATCGCAATTTGTTCCCAGAATTCTTCCGAATCCTTTGCGACGTTCGCCCCCGATGGGCGATTGTTGAAAACGTTCCAGGGCTGCTTACCGTTGAACGAGGTCGGTTTTTTGCAGGAGTACTCCGTTCGTTTGCCGAGTGCGGGTATGATGTCCGATGGTCAATTGTTTCTGCAGCCTCAGTGGGAGCCGTGCATAGGCGCGAGCGTCTATGGATTGTTGCCTACTCCCGTAGCCAGGGACGCCGACAAAGGGCGGGAGAGAAAATCTCAACTATCGACAGTATTTCTTCCGACTCCAATGGCTGGCAATGGGAGCAACTGTATAGACGGAATCGCGAAATGCAAGAAGGGTCAGTCGTTGCATCTTTCTTGTGCAGTCATGCTCCACACGACGGCAGCCATCGATGCCAACAACAATTGGAGACAGCCGACACATGGGGGCAAATCATTGAGTTGGGAGACGGGGACGAACCAGAGTCGTTCTTTAAATCCAATGTTTGTATCGATGATGATGGGATTTCCACCGATGTGGACGGATGTTTGTTGCGACATGGAAACCTTGAAGAATGGCTCATCGCTGCCACAATCCCCATAGTTCCCTCGGCTCTCTGCTGAGGAAGTTAGAAACCTTACGGCAGAAGAGCAGAGAGAATATCGCCAACTCTGGAAAGAATATCAAGCCATCAGGAGACAACACAAAGAGCAATTAAAGGCTTTGGGGAATGCGATTGTTCCGTCGTGTGCGGCAGTTGCTTTTGATAAATTAAAGTCAATTTTGTATTAAATGCAAAAACCAATTTTATTTTCAACTTCAATGGTTCGCGCCATACTAGATGGCAAAAAAAACCAAACGAGGCGGATCATCAACCCCCAACCTGCGAGGTGCAATGGTTGTCAGTCTTGCGAATTTAAATGCGAGTCCTTCAGGACAAGCCCCCCTTGGGGGCATCACTTCTTGATTTCTCCCAAACAAATTTGGTCTGCGGGAGACACTCTTTGGGTGCGCGAGACTTGGGCGCAGATCGATGCACTTGGTTTTGTTTATAGGGCAGATTACGATGACGATTACACGCTTTTTAACATGTCGGGGAAATGGAAGCCATCAATTCACATGCCCAAAATTGCTTGTCGCCTTCATCTTCAGGTACTAGACGTTCGTATTGAAAGACTTTTACAAATTTCCCGCTTTGACGCATATCGAGAAGGAATCTCGATACTTGATAAAAATCCAGTACTTTCTTTTCAACGTCTTTGGGAATCAATTAATGGCAACGACAGTTGGGGCACAAATCCTTGGTGCTGGGTAATCAGTTTCAAGAAAATATAAAAATTATGATCGCACCAGAAACAAGAGTTGAATTAAAGCGCATTCAGTCTGAATTAAAGAAACCCTTTGCTGCTAATCAACACTCTTATTAGGGACTTGCCGGGGGGACAACGCAAGTGGGTTTACTTGCGTTGGCAAACCATCAGGGAGAGGCTCGATGAAGTCTGTCCGGATTGGATTATCGATTATTCAGAAATTCAGTATTTGGGGAACGATGCTATTTGCCGCTGTGGCATCACAATACTAGGGGTTCGTAAGGAAGCGATCGCGTCTGTCCCTATCTCAATTCTTAGTAGTGGTGGCTTGGAGATGAGTCGTGGATCGGCAGCTGATAGATTGGCTGCAGAAGCACTCAAAAATAGTGCAGAAGTCTGGGGAGTAGGGCGTTACTTAGACGATCGGGAATTTACAATTCGCTATCTCTGGGAACGCATGGCGGAACTCGATAACGAGGCTCAAGGGGAGATAAGGCGCTTGTCTGAGCAATATAAGATTGATAAGAAGTACGCGCCTCAGCCAAAATCAAAGAACGAGACTGGATTTATACATGCTCTCTCTGGTACTAGTAGTATCGCTTTTATTACTCAAGCACAAGCGAAGCGGCTATGGGCGATCGCTAAAACTGAACTAAAGCTTTCCGACGAGCAAGTTAAAGGCGCAATAAAATACTTTGGTTTTGAGAAAACTGAGTCAATTTCTCAGGATAAATATGAATCTCTAATTAATTATTTAAGAACCGTGGCGCGATCGGCAGTGGCCGCAGCCCAAGACCTTTACCCCGCAAACAATGATATTGTGCGGCAAGTGCGATCGCGCACTCTACACGATCCAAACTGGATACTAACACAGTGCAAGCACTACGGCTACGAGCGACCAGGGGCAATGCCACCAGAATACCTAGAAAAGCTGGTCGCTGATATGTGTGTGGATTGGGCTTTGTCGGGTGGGGTGATGAGCGATCGCGCCCAAGCTTACACTTCGATTCAGGGTGCGATCAGCTTTGCCAATGGTGCGGGGCAGCCCTTGGTAGAAGTAGCGGTGAAGTGGTTGGATAGACATCAGTCGTCCATGCCTGTTTGAAAAAATGAGTGGAAATAGCATCGAACACCCACAGTGTACAATTCAAAAAAAAAGAGAAAACCTCTGCCCAACTTGAGCGAGGTTTTCTTTGTCTATGGACAATCGCTTGACAGCATCAAAGGTCTATGTTGGTTTTGTTTTTAACGGAAACCTTCAAATTTTAAAAGTTCTCAACGCCTACTAAGTTCTCAACACCTACTAGCATCAATGGTTTTAACATTTTATCCTATTTTTTGATAAAAACTTACCGATATTAAACAAAATTGTCCAAGCCCAAAACTGAACCCTAACTAATCGGGGCAGTTGTGCAACATTTAAATCAACTCCTTGAACTCTTTGTACGCTTGTTTCCAGCCACTGCGATTCTTCTGAACTCGCCAAAGTATCTCAATAATTTTCGTCTGGCTACTGCCTTGGTGTTGGTGATACTGGATTTTGGTTCTGATCTGTTCCCTAGTGAGAGAATCAGGTGTGTAGGTTATAGGGATATTGAGTTGTTGTTCCCCACTTGGTACAATCGTTTCAGCAGTGAACAAGCGATTCTCGGTATCAGAAACTTCCCGACTTGGGGTCGGGAAGTTGACATTTTTAACTTGAGAATCAGCAGCAAGACTTTTGTTTAAGTGTTGAACAGCGGCATGCCACAGGTCTTCAGGATTTTCTATGATTGGTTCTAGTGATGGTATCGATTCGACGTTGGTCGGTATCAAGTCACTAAAGTCAGTGATATCTTTTAAAAGTTTGCAATAATCCCAGTAGGTTGGGACGATCGCAGGCTTAGCATCTACTGCATTTCCATCATCATTTGTGTGCTTTTGATTGGGAATTTTAATTTCACCCTTTCCCGTCGATCGCCATCCTCCAATGCACCCCCCATCAGGAACTGAGAATTGGGTGAGGGTACATGCACCCGAACTTTTGATTAATTCTGACAAGCCTTCCGTCCCATTAGCTTTGTTAGTGTCGCTCTGAATTGTTCTGATTACAAAATTATTTCCCTTCCGAGATGCAACGAATAGCTTTAGCCAAAACGCCTCTAAATACTTAGAAGCCTTGAAGCCTGGATCGTCTACATCTTTGATCGCCGGACGATTTAAGATATTGAGTAATCCTGTATACTCAGCGCATTCCTCTAGCAAAATTGTTACCGGGAAATGCTCGTATTGATGCTCTTCCAAATTTTGGTATTCGTCATACCTTTTCTCGATCAATTTTAGTACAGTATCCATGCCTTCAAGCAGACTAACTGCACGCTGGGTATCTCCAACCCCAGTGCCGTAGAATTTAGTTCCTGCCAGCAAATGAGGTTCTAAGCCTTTGTACATTGCTTTCTTTTTGTGGGGATTGATGACGATTAGTTTGTGCGATCGCCATACCCGATATCGAAGTAGCATACAGCTCGTAGAAGTTTTGCCCGATCCTTGGGCACCAACTAAATTTAAGATGCCAGCGTCAACAATTTCCTTTAAATCGGATGCCAGCATTAGCTGAATTCCGGCTGGTATTTGTTCTACACTTGATTCTTCTGATGGCTTTTCTGTTAGGTTGATCGGTAGTTCCACAGTAAGCATAGGTAGTGGTTCTGGCTCTGGATCTGGTTTTTTAATTAGGGCATCGACTAAATGCGGATTTTTCTCTAAATGCAAATAGGCGTATCCATCGGTCAGTTCTCGCTCAAAGTCTTTAACTCGCATGTCAGACGCGATCGCCACTTTCTGTAATTCCTCCTCTTCTAGAATTGTTGATGCTGCAGCGGCGATCGCTTTCACTTTTTGTTCTTCCGTCCAGGACTCGACTTCCTTTTCTAACGCCTTGGAAGACACCAGAATGGAGATACCACTCGCGCACACACCTAAAAAACTGGCAACAGTTCTTGTAAGTCCTGCGCCAGTAATAAAGCGTGCATCTTGTTGAGGCTCTCCATACCACACTGGGGCAGTAACTTGGGTGCAAGGTGCAGTCATGATGTCGCAGTAACTGTAATACGCATCAAATCGCCCAGCAATGCCGCATATCACACTTACACCGCTAGCCATCAAAAACCCACAAGTTATGGATATCGCACCCTTCAAGTTGCTACCAACCCAATAAAAATAACACAAGCAATTAACCCAAAAATGCCTAACAGCAGGCACTGCCAAACTGGCAGTATCCATGACAAAATATGAACTGGGAGATTGGCTAGAGCTACCACGCAATCCCAAAAAGCAGTGCAGCTGAGGAAAAAGGCAAAACCCGCGATTCTTCTGGTGGCTATTTCTTCCACATCCCCATCGCTTGTTGCAGCGAATATCATGAAGCCGCCCACCCCCAGCATTGCCACCCAATAGATTATCCAGCCCGTGGGAATTAGGCGGGAGAGATTGGCGATCGCCACTCCCAATAAAAACCAAAAACCATAGATACTCAGGCGGTTTACAGCCTTTAATCGCCGTATTTGTGGCGGCTCTGATATCCCCAAGAGACTGTCTTCTTCTGGCTGAAACATGCCTATCTACCGCTGAAAAAATCCTTCAACCCAGTCCAGATGTTCCCACTACCACTCTTCGTAGTTTGGGTTTTTGAATACTGTGTACTGCCCCCGCTGCCGCCACTACCACCACCCGGAGTAAACATAGCTTCAGCACCCCTAGTGCCATAATTTATTAGCAGCCCAATTCTGTCTTTTTCTGCTTTAATCCCTAGCTGAATTTCTATGAGCGCTGCCGCTTTATCAGGACGGGCATCGATTTCTTCTTTGGAGTTCGCGAGTTTTAGAGCCATCGACTTTAATGCAGCGTCAAGACTATAGTTCTCTAGGTCAATATAGTTCCCTAGATCGGCTGCATTGCGTCTGCCCTCGGTATCCGCCTTATGCCCTAGTTTTTGTGAGTTCTTGGTATATCCCTTAACTGCAAGATAAGTATCTAATCCAGCTTTATCAATGTTTTCAGCTCCCTTTAATCCCGACTTGGTAACTTCAGCCACAAACTGATTAAAGGAAACCTGACGATCAATATAGCTTTGGAAATGCTCTTTTAACTTATCTAAATGGGCATCCATCCACTCCGATTGCCGGAGGAAGTCAACCAGTTCCCCTAGTTGCTCAGGAGACATGGCAGGAATGGCTGTCAAATCAATTCCGTAATAATTTTGAAGCAGCGCTCCGGCTTCAGGATGCAGCGACAAAGCTCTAATACCCGGAGTGTTGCCGCTGCCGTTACCACGATTTCCCAAATCAACAAACTGGGCATTTACAATTGCAGTGCTTGATTTGGAAAGCCTGCCTTTAACCGACCTTACAATACTACCTATACCCATGATGAAATTCCAAGTTAATTTCTAAGTGAACATTTGGTATCGCTTTGTAGAAACTAGGAATCAAAATTGCCAAAGCAGTACACAATAACATGAAGGCGATCGCACCTTGGATTGGATCGTCACGCAGCATCGTTTGAAGATGACGACTTGACAATTGCTGTGTTAGATTGTTTGACTGCGAGATGCAAAGCAACTTGAACCATGTTTTATCTCCTTTATGCAGCTGCCCAACGGCAGCTTTTATGATTTTTTGGTAGTCAGCGCGATCGCCCCAGCACTAAACAATCCCCCTCCCAGAATCAACGGAATCGCTACACGTGTGCGGATTGCACACGAAAGTAAGATGCCAGTGACGAGGGCAAGTGCTATTGGGACTAGATTATTTTCAGTTTTGGGGTTTCCCTGACCATCGGCAAAGGGAGCTTTATCGATTCCTTCGCCTGCCCGATACCTAGGTTTCCCAATATTTTTCCAACAATTTCTGCATTGGCTGTGTTGACGTGCGATCGCAAAGCCGAAACTTGTTCAGCCAAATCGTTGACGTTTCTTGCTTTGATTTGAGCCAATCCCAAAAGTAATCCAGCTTGATATGCTGGTTCAGCGGATCGAACATCATTTAAGCCCTCTTGGAACGCCATCGCCACAACTGCGACTTGCGCTTGCTGGCTTGTTTGCACAAGGTCGCTAGCTGATTGCCCAACAATGTTATCCATGAATGTTGTAACAGTTGAAGCACCCTCTTTTTGCTCGTCTGATGATTCGCGTTCTGGTTCCACGGGCGTGCCAGATTGTTCGCGGGTCACTTTTTTAGCAGCACGGAGTAAATCCTCTGCGGTCGGTTCCGATGGTGGAGATGACGATGGAACAGTATTAGTGCTAGATTGATTCTCTGCTGCTGTAGGTTGAGGTTCAGCAGCATTTAGAACCACATTCGTATCTCCTTTATGCTGCTGCCCTAGGGCGGCTTTTCCGTTTTCTAGTAACTGCTCTAATTCTTCGTTTGTCTTTATGGTTTCTGATAGTGCAGTTTCTTCAGTTTTGCGTCCGTTACGCTTGCCGTTGCTGTTTGTGGTAGTCACCCTGAATCCTCCTAAATCGTTGTTCTATGTCGATGCCGTAATTGGCAAACAAGTTTTGTAAATTTCCTTGGTCGCGCAACAGCAGGTACATTTGCTTGCTGTTGTAGCCGTGTTTTAATCCCAAAAAAGCTTGGATTCGTAGCAGTTCCTGGAATTCATCCCAGTTTAAGAAATCGCGACCGAATAACCCCAATGTCTTTAAGTAATCGTTCATGGTGTCCCTAGTAGCGATCGCGAGGAGGGTTCGACAATCAGCAATACTAATTAGCCCGGAACTGCTGTCGCATGGGACTAAGAGCGTCTTACCTCCTGTGTACCGTCGAGGGGTTCTTTCTTTTGCTAACGTCACGTTGTCGATGGGTTCGATATATCCCCAATTAAAAACCCCGCACACTGGCGGGGTCTATAGTGTTTTTTGTAATAGCTACAAGTTTCTATTTTTCGCTTGTAGCCAGTACAAGATTTTTAAAATTTGAATCCGATTCTAATCTTTCTGCTAAATCCCCGATTTGGCGCAAAGTTTGTAGCTTCGGTTGGACGCGATCGCACATCCAAGAGTTCACTGCGTCCACTGACACCCCAAGTTCTGCAGCAAACTGTTTTCGAGACATTTTGTAAAGATTCAGGAAATTCTTTGGGTGCATTGTGGGACGACTACGCGTAATTTGCTGCATACTTTATATTGCTCCTTTCGACAGTGCATTCCTGTAGTTGGGGGAAGTCGTGCCCGGTGACTTGTCCTCATCGGGGGCGCTTAGCCTTACTTGGCGGCATCGTTGATCATCCATGCAAGAAACGCAAGGATTTGCGAAATGGGAGTTAAACTATAATCTTCTAAATCAATCTCTACGGTTTGCCCAGAGAGCCGCATGAATCGCCACAGGGTTCCCGTAGTAATACATCCGTATACTGAGCCAACATTTTTTGAATTCGCATGATTAAATCGCTGAGCGGCAATCATTTCCGCAATGCACTGCCCCACCCCTACCCTTAAATCCCCAATATTTGCTTCTACAAGCACAATTACGGGTGCCTCAATTGCTATTTGTTCCGTTGAGCCGCTGATGAGAAAGTCGCAAACCCCGTTCAGTCCCACGCTCTCGTCAACATTAAATTCTTCTCCTGAAAATAGGCTGATCCGTCGTCCTAAAAGGCGTCTCAGTTCTATAAGGATTGGAGATATGATTGCTTCGGATCTGAACTTTTCTGTGCTGGCAGCAACGGCTAGGGGTACGCTTTCGGCTAAGTACTCTAGTAAAATATTAGACGGGGTGATGGGTTCTACGTCAGGGAAAAATTTACTTCCCTCTACGGTGTTAATGCCGAATGCTTCCTTGACTTTGGTGATTGTCGTGAATTGGCTGTATGGCATGGGGGGAGGGTGGGAATAAGGAAAGTAAGAGTGATTGCCCGTTTCTTATTCTAAATATACCTCTTAGTAGCCTCCTAGTGGTAGCGCTAAGCTAAAATCGGAGAAACCGCATAGAAGCTCCCTTAGAAGAGGCAAAATAATGGAAATAATTAATGTGGTACAAGAAATGCCAGAAACCAATGCACCTAAGATGATTAAAATCGACTTCTCGGTGCCAGAAGCACTTTTGAAAGAAGCAATGGCGATCGCTGAAACTGAGGGATGGAAACCGGCGGAGCTGCATAGGATTTTCTGGGAGAAGGGGTTTGCTGTTCATGCTGAGGGTAGCAATAAGCGGCTGATTAATCGCAGGCTGAGAAGTAGGAGTGATGAAAGCTAGCTGTTCTCACAATTTCGCTCCATGTGTTCTATCCCCGGTCACTACATATGAGTGACCGGGGATAATTTATCCAGCAACTCGCATGGGTTCTTTATGCTCGGTTGCAGCAACGCTCGCCTGCTGAGGCAGCTTTGTGGGGGAGGATTCCCCCACAAACGTGCCGTGCTGTTGCACATGCTGCATCCATTGCTGAATGGCTTCCACCTCTGAGTAGCCTTGGGCAATTAGTATTGGAATATTTTTTCTGAAACTATTGACAGCATGCGTGTTGTGGATACCAAGACTTACTGCCCATTGCACTCCAAGCCACTGCACCACCTCATCAACTTGTTGTGGTTTAAGCTCCGCAGGCGAATTCACGAGCTTTGCAGTTTTCAGCCACTCTAGTAAAGTCTTGCCATCGATGCCTAACAGTTGGCGAGCTGATTTAACGCGACTGTTGTTGGGGTGTTCACTATTAGTAGTTGGCGTTGGCGTTGGCGATACTGGAATATTGGATTTTTGGTTTTGTGGTCTAAAAGTTGACATTGATTTATCCTGTTTTGGCGCACTGACAGCAGCGTTCGCGTCATCATCCTCGTCAGCAGTCACGCAAAGGATAGCGCACAGTGCATAGCGACGGGCATAGGTCAACGCTGCCCCAAACTTTTGCGAATCACTGATTTCTGGTAGAGGGTAAACACTGGTGAGACATTCCCCAGATTCGTGGTAAAGGTGAGTTTGCAGGACAGTTTTACCATCAGCTAGGGCAGTGGTTTGAACAATTGCTAGCCCATGCTTACCAAGTGCTGGGGTTACGGCATCTAGCACAGCGTCTAGAGTCGCGTACTTGTGCTTGAAATGCGGATTTACGCGGTCTTTTTGGATGGGAGAAAATTCGGCTTTGGCTTTGATTAATGCTTTAATTAGTTCTTGCATGTTACCTCTAATTTGAATATTTCATCGACTTCCTGTCAGAAAAAAACCAGAATTTAAAAGCGTCGGGTCTGGTTTATGAAAACAACATTTCCGACAAATTAGATAATCGCTATCTCCACAACACACTTGAGCGCAACTAGAAACGGTAGTCTTGCAAACCCCGCACCGACGACCAAAGTACATGTCTTTTTTACTCATTTTTAAGCCTCATCTTCAAGATTTCTAGGGTGGGCAATGCATCCCACCCAATACAAATTACGCTGCTACCATCTCGGCTTGTTGTGCAGCCAGCTTCAGCGCTTGCCACTCAGCAACAGTCAGTTCATCCACTGGTTTGTCTAACAAGTCAACCGTTTCATCAATCGAGTCAGCCACGAGCAGTCCGCTCATCGCTACGATCAGCAGTTGTGCCTCTGCTGCAGTATTACAGCGTGGGCGCTTGTCGCTGTTGGAGGGCTGCGCTACCCACTCCCCATCAATGGCGCAGTAGAAAGTACCAAGCAGTTCACTACTATTCCACACTCGGTACAGGGTTCCAAAATCAGCATCGGTGTCGGAATCGATTTCGATTTCAGGTGTTACCGCATCGGCATTAGTGAGATTAGTGGGCAGTAGAGCCGCAGCAGCTTCATACGGCGTGGCATATCCGTCTACGTAGTCGTCGCTGTCGCTGTTATACCAGCACCCACACTCGCTTTTAATTACCAAGCCGATACTGTCCACTCCACGGAAAACCTCGTATACTGTTTTCTCTGGATTGGCGCTTAACGCGGGTTTGAAGGTCAAGGAATCAGAGCAAGTAACAGGGATGGAAGCGGGAGCAGCCACTAATGTCCCTTGCTTGTAATGCCATGTGATGTAGTTGTGACATTTTGCCCAGGAGTCAGCGCGGTGTACGATACTTTCACCTACCATGACTACCCAGCGTTGGGTTTGAAAGTCCGAGTGATCATGGGTGATTGAAGCAATTTGTTTGCCTAGGGCGTAGACTTCGTGGTCGTAGAAGCTGATTTCTACTGTGGTAATTTCAGGTGCTATTTCTTGGGCTTGCGCTTCAACGTACTGTGCGAATTCTGTTTGGGCTGTGGCTTGCTCGTCAACAATGACGGAAGCAACCGCCACGAGTTCAACCGACTGCTGTAGTTCGGTGATTGCTTTAACGCAATCAGCCGACTTGGGATAGCATTTGATGCCACGCTCCTTGCAAAGGTTCCAGAGTTGGGTGCGGTTGAAAGACTGTAGCTCGACGTGGGTGAATTGTTGTAGCATGAAACAAATCCTTTTCAATTTGGGTTTTTGCAAAGGGCGATCGCTGTGTTTATCAGGCAAGGCGATCGCCTTTTGTTTTGTATATCCATTATGATCAATATTACGCTACATTGTCAATACTTTACGATACCAATTTAACGATACCTTGCAATACACGATTCTTCGGGACTAGATTGGGAAGAGCTAGCCAAGAAAAAGCCATGACTAAAAGACAAAGAACATTTATCTCGATTGAAATAGACCCTGAAACGAAAAAGGCATTCAATGACAAGGTGGAGCAAGAGGGCAAAACAGTGACATCTGTCCTCAAACAGTTTATTGAGGAGTATTTGATTACCGAGACATCAACGGGGCTTCCCACATTGGGAGAAATCAGCAAGCGACTAAAACTCGTTGAAGATAAGATTCAAGGACTAAGTCTTGAGAACAACGAACTGGCGAGGGAGAATAAGCAGTTGCTGGGGGAATCAGCCGCCTGAGAGAGGAAAACGAATCTCTCAGGCAACTTCAGCGCGAATTAGAAAATTTGGTAAACAAGCAAAGACCCGCCAACCATAAGGCGGGTTAAATGTTTTTTAGGGATGTGGTCTGTCTCGACAGAGTATTGTAAAATCGAGACAGATACACAAACAAGCTTAACAGATGAACGCGATCACATCGTCCGAAGACAATCATAAATATCCATGCTTCTATTTAGAACGTTACTTTCAAGGCTGGAATAAGGGTGAAATAACAATTCATCAAGCACACTGCCTTGTATGCGCTGAGTGGCTATACAACAATCATCGTGAGCGCTTTGAACATGTTTTCAATAAAGCTAAAGTCAATAAGCGGCGTGGAAAGCTGCGCATCTTGGATTTTGCAGAAAAAAAAGGATATCAAACAAAAAACTCAAAAAGAGATAGCAATACAATCAACAGCTTCCTAGATGACATTGTGCGCTCCTGTCGCGCTTATAAGCTTCGTGAAGAACTTTCTGACTTACCGGACATACCTGGTGTTTACATTCTTACTATTAACGCGCAACAAGAAATCAAAGTTATATACATTGGTAAATCTGAAAAATCGTTAAGACACAGATGGCTTCAGCATCATAGGTGGAGCGAAATACAAGTTCTTTTAAACGCAGGTGTCGAAGTAAATATGTACTGTCTTTTGTTCCCAGCAGAGGGGAGCGAGAGTGTAATAGATCGCACAGAAAAAGACTTGATTGCAAAGCTTGATCCAGCTTTTAACAACAAGCCTGTTGTTGATTTGTCCGACAGTAAATTCGTTTAATCTCGACAACGCCAAACCCTATCGGGGGGAACGTTCACGGAATCAGCCGATAGTGTTGCCCAGCGGACGGGCTGCGATCGCAAAACCATCCTCAAGGGATTACACATCGCAGTTGAGCAAAACATCCTTGAGAAAAGCGATCGCCCAGGAACCAGCACCGAATATTCCTTCAAGCCAGTAGAAGAGTGGCTAAGAGAGCCAGTAGTCCGTAATAGGGACATCCGTACAAAGAAAATTGTAGAGTTTCCATCGTCACAGTGTACGCAACCACAAATTGATGAAGAGGCAGAGGTAGTCCACAGTACGGACGACCACGAGACGGACACAAACAACAATATTGTTGTTGTTTCTTTAAAAGAGTTAGAAGAACAACAACAAGAGGTTAGCATCCCCTATGAGGACACCCCGAAAAGTTCACCTTGGAAATACGTAGGTCAGGGGCTGCCTAGGGTGTACATGCCCCCAGAACTCGATCGGGAGACTGGCAGCAAGATTGAATCGATTCATGAGGCAACGTCTAGACCACGCCAAGGCATTATTAAAGAGGCGGTGGACTTGCTCTATAACCAGATAAATAGAATCCCAAACACAGTTGACGTAAAGCCACCCCGGCTGACAATGGCAAGGCATCTTTCCGGGGGGATACGACCGAAGGTAAATGCCGCATCATCTGTGGCTATTCCCCTATCTGTGGTTGCAACACCTACAACACCTACACCACCTGCTAGCAAAACATTTGATGCATCAGTTGAACTTGAGGATATTGATATAGATGAGTTAGGTGATGTCATGACTCAGATTAAACTGCAGCTTCGCATTCCAATAGGGATGGGAATGCAAGAGAATATTAAACGCAACTGGAAAGGATGTACTCACTTCAATAATGCGCTTACATGGTGTGTTGAGACTGCAGAATGGTTAGAGCGAGAGAATAAGCTAGAGAAGGAAAGGCTTTTTGGGATGTTGATTAACGCCATGAAGCTTGACAAGAAGCCTAGGGCTCAAGCACCGTCCGAGGAAAAGTTACAGAATGCTAGTGCCTACTCCAGCAAACAGCCTGTACAAGAGCCAACGGAAGAGCAGTTACAAAGGCTGATTGAAGCAAAAGAGAAAGGATTAATCCAGAACTTGTTTGATAGCGCAGGTGATGGAGTGCTTAAGGTAATAGATAGGCTTGGGTTCGCTATGCCTTGGTATGAATGGTCAGGGCTACAAACGAGTTAAGTGTAAAAATTAATTATGAATTTAAATAGAAATCGCTGCTCTGTAACTAATAGTTATCGAGTAGCTTTTTGTACTGTTAAAACTAGTCATCCTTTTTGCACCCATCCTTAAAAAGGACACAAACTAATATATATTTATTAAACAAATATATATAAAATAAATAATAATAGTTAGTATCCGTGTTCCGGATAGGTTGCTGTCATGTTAAGCGTTCACCAGATTGCACATCAAGCGGCTAGGGAAATAAAACGGGTTAAGCAACGTAAGCTGCACAACACTCTTATACCCAATCTAAAAGAACCAATATCATCTAATTCTAGGGATGAAGGTGAGTTCTTCTTCGGCATTTACATGGAAACAGAAGAGCTAGAGCTATTGCGTTCGTATTCGGACGAACTGTGCAAGATTGGTGTAAACGTCTTTGTGTCAGAAATTATTGTAGAAATATGCTCTAACCCAACAAACATCGAATCAGCCTGTCAGGTAACTTTACAGTATGCAGAGCGTGAACATTTCGAGGGAAATGATGAGAGTCACCCCATTAACTTTTTTATCAGGGCTATTAGGGAAGGATGGAAACCCAGATTCTAGGTTGCGCGATTACACATCCAGGAATTCACCCGCCCCTAACCCTTCGGTTGCCGCCGTGGGTGACGCGTGCCAATTTCGCAGGCAATGCGGGAATTTCCTCTACGCGTTTAATCTAATAGACCAGCATTCTTCTTCCAATTCTTCTGGTATTTGGGCGGGGAACTCGTCGCAAGCGTCTATTACTACGCTGAAATTGAAATCTGCGCTTCTGCGCTTCAAGACTCGTAGCCACTTCGCCAAATTTTTGCCCATGCAGTCTGGACTTGAGGTATCAAGTATCAGTAAACGCACTTTGTTGTGCATTCGTTTCAATCGCTTTTCGATTTGGTTTTCAGTGATTGATGATGGTTTTTGTCGTAATACATCTTTTGCGTCAAATCTTGCAAACTTCATGATATAACGATTTTCTTTTATGCTATCCCCACGGTCAACGTATACGCATATTATTAGAATCTCGTGGCTTGGCGGACAGGGATCGGATTTGATAAATCTTAAAACAGTGGCGGCAGTTTCGCCGGATAGGTACTTATAAGTCGCTTGCTCGTCAAGCCATAATAATCTTGGTCCCTCAAGATTTGGAAAGATAAATTCATTTTCATTACTTTTGTATTCCCCAAAATCAATAAATGCATACCCTTCACCAAATTCTTTTTTCATCGAATGAATTTGGTTAAAAAGTTTGACTTGTAAGTCTGTGCCATTAAATGCTTTGACCAAACAATTTTGAATGGCTTGTTCTAGAACTATATTTTCTTGGTACATAGCGATCGCCTTAACACTGGCAATTAAAATCACAAGTATTTTACACGAATACGCATATGTCGTGAACCACATGCGATGTGAAAACACGATTGGGTTATGTGCTAAAACTGACTATCATACATAGACAACAGTGGTGTATGCTGTCGAAATATGAACTTTTGGAATACCAAAAGTTGTTAACGTGCATCAAGTACTTTCCAGATCTCTCGTGGCGGATTATCCATGTGCGCAATTCTGTACAACATGGACGTTACGCAGCAACCCATAGTGGAACACTTATGAAGTTAGATGTCGTCGATGATACTTATGGGTGTTTTGTACGGCTCATTGAATGCCAAAAAATTCTGCTCTACAGCGATCTGATTTGTGGGGTAACACTTGAAAACGCGCTCTCTCAGATGCAAAAGTTGGTGGATAAAGAGAAGATTTTCATTAGTCCCACAAAGTTAAGTCCTAAAATTGTTGGGGTAGTAGTTTGCATCCGCGAAAAGGATAACCCAAACGTCACTTATTCCGGCTCTGTATCTTGAAAAACTTCCATTGGAAAATTTAAAACAGAATTATCCGGCGTGTTTGCTTCTTCGACTACCGCGAGAGCATACTTTTTGAGCATTTCAAAAATAGGACTTTTTAAGTTTTCTTTAGCAACTGCATAAAATGCCTCACAAAGCAAGAGTCGTGACTTCCTCGCATTTGTTTTGTCGTCTCCAATCTCTTTTCTTCTTTGTTGTATCAGATTCCTCTGTAGCTTTTTTATTTTTAGACAGTTTATCACTTTGCTATACCATCCGGCATCGGCATACTCTCCGGATATTCGCGCTTTTACTTTTGCTTGACGTAATTGTGTTTCCAATTCCAATATTTGATCTGCTATAATTATTTCTATACTACTAAGCGCTTCTTTGCTGCATTCATTGATGTTGACGATTTCCTCTTCATCTCGCCGCTTGCCTACTCGGACTTGCAAAAGATGTTGCTTGCGTTCTTCTAGTTTAACCATTTTTTTGTTTTTCAATTAAAATTAATCTGAATTCGTATTCGTCTGGAAAGTTTTTAATCAGCCTTTTATTTTCCATCAGTCGCGGTATATCTATTGAGCAAAGTACTACGGGAATATGGTAATGCTGCCTAGCGTTCCAGATGCCTAAGATATCTTGAGTCGCGTCCTTCAAGAAAAAATATTCAAAGTCTGCCGGAACAGCATCTAATGGCGGCACAACTAAAACGCAAGGGTTTTCTAATTCCAACTTCCCTACATTAAAAGTCTGAAGAAGCTGTTGATAAACCAAATTATTTGAATGAATTTGGGTATGAAAAAGCTTTTCTAGTTCGTCCAACTTTGCTTTTCTAGGTTTTCCATACTCAGGATCTAAAAGTTTTCTTCTTTTGCTCTCACCCATTTTTGGACTTTTTAAATAAACTGCGCTTTTGTAGCACAAATACTGTAAAGTGTCGAGTTCGGTTCATATTCACCCGCACTTAACCATTCACTGCCCCCGTGGGTGACTATGCCGATTTCACGTTTGCGTTGCGGGAATATCCGATGCATTCTTAAGCAATGAAGATCCAAGATGGTGAATCGTCATCGGTGGACATAGCTAGCACTGGCACGCAGTCGTCCCAATGCCAACGATTAAGGTGAGAGCGCATAATAATTCCCACACTTTTGCCTAAGCCACGGGTGAAAACCTTTGTTTCCAAGGTTTCTAGGTTGTTTTTATTGGCTGGATTGTAGCCAAATTCGGTAATATCGCTCTTGCCTACATAAATTTGAGATATCCATCCTTTGCAACGTAATTATTCCCGATATTGATCAATAAAATCATTAGGAAATACTATTTCAATTATTCGCAGTTCAATATTATATCTTGGTAGTTTTGGCTCGCCTACAGGTTTTGAATCCCATACAAGCTTCACGCTGCTATGAAGTCGGTTTTTCGCCATACTCAAAGTGAAAATAATTTCTTTCTTATGGTTTTGGCAACCCTTGGATTTTCTGTTAGTGGAAGCGGTACAGGATTGAGTTCTTTTGCCTCCGTGCATTTTCCACAAGCAGGATGACCAGCAACAAAAGTTCTAGGAACCGAAATTTCGTTGCAGTACCAACATGTATATTCTTGATATCCTGGGTAAATTATGAGTTTATTGGATGTTGGCATATTTAAAAAAATCGCACTTCATCAGGGTAGAGTGCGATCGCTTGTACGTAAAGGGTGTGTTTGTTAGTCGATGGATTTAAAAGCTGATTCCAAAATAGCCAATAGATTCATGAATGTCAATGTAATCGCTTGCGTTTCTTTAAGCGTTCGCTCGTCCTAGGCAGCAATTTAGTTGCGTTATCAACGCAGGCAATAAGTGGCATTACTTCTTTCCGGACATGGGGATTTTTCAACCACAGCGCACCTAAATAAATTATTGTGTTGTCATCAATGGCGAGGTGCGGTTGGTCGAGGAGTTGTACTTCTTCTGGCAGCAAACACCAAACTCCACAACTAGGAATTATTCCGGAGGCGATCGCTTTATCCATACAAACGCACATTTCAACTGGTTCTTTGAAGTGAAATTCATGGCGTATTTGCAGGTGATCTATTACTATCCAATTTGAGCTTAACACCTTCGGAATTTTAGTCTTTTTAGGGGCAGAGAATTATTAGGCATGATTTTAATCTCCTGCGTCTCAATTGCAGGATAGTCAGAAAATGTTAGATTGGTCATTTCGTCACCTATAGTTTTTTTATCGCCACTTGCATTATATAAAAGTCCTCCGTTTTGGGCAAGTTTACGTTTCCAAAATACGTCAATTGAACAGTAGCGTAAATGTTTATTAATAAGTCTTTTTTCATGAAGTTCTGATATTTGTTCGCCCTGTTGTCTTCGATAAGTAATTATCCAGGCAGCCCTTAACAGGCGATCGCGTTTCTCGTCTTCAACTTCACTATCTATTTTTTCATAGTCTAATTCTGTTAAATGTAAATATTTTTTAAGCAATAAGCCTGCTTCCTTAGGATAGGGATTAGGGGTAGCAGGATAGTGTAACCAATGGTCGTTATGATTCTCTTTGTTTCGGCAATTTAATCGTATATTTTCTCGTTGATAATGCCTAATTAAGGTCAGCGACATATCACGAGTGCCACCACAATCGCACTTTAACAACCATGCAGGCTTACCTTTAATCTTATTTCCTGTAAGTGCAACTGCAGTCAGTTCCCCGAACCTCTGCCCGGTA
The DNA here is from genome assembly GCA_964246695.1 of uncultured bacterium. Classification (GTDB taxonomy): domain Bacteria; phylum Cyanobacteriota; class Cyanobacteriia; order Cyanobacteriales; family Nostocaceae; genus Stigonema. The sequence goes on along the minus strand of CAXTSI010000007.1, from coordinate 14,464 downwards.
ATATCTAATGTGCGGCGTTTGTTGTCAACTAGTCCTAGTCTTCTCTTGCATCCGCAGGAGACTTGACCTTTACGCTCAAAGTGTATTCTAGGAATTTCGATTACTTTACCACAGTCACATTGCAACTTCCATAGCTGATCGTAACTATTCTTTCTCGGTCGCTTGCTACCCAAGCCCAGCACTACTAACCTACCGAATCTCTGTCCAGTGCAATCAGGCTTCGCTTTCGTCATCTACGAAGTTCTCAATGTTGGAGCAAAAACGTAAGCCAAAAAACCTTATTCCGCCTGGGATAAAACTTAAAATTGATAACCCAAGAACTAAAGCGAACAAGCTTTTCTCAAAAGTTTCACGGTCTTTTGGATAAAAGAGGTATTCATCTGCTCTATCTATGATATATGCCAAGCTACTGGGATTTTCACTACTGAGATGCAACCATTGCCATTCAGTATCACTTACTCCTCCACATGCTATAATGTGCGCCACAAACTTAGGCACATTATGAAGCAAAAGTGTTCGCATTGTCGGCAACCATTCCTGTTGCTGGTTGATTAAGGTTTTCATTCATTCCCGATCTAAGTCTCTTTGAGAAATAATTTTCTGCTTTTTCTCGATTTAATTTATTGATAATAACTTTCGCATAACTCTGAGAACACCCAACTATATGCGCAACTACTTGATAGCTGGTAACACCTTGCGAGTGAAGCGCTTCAATTTTTTTGTATGCTGAATTTGCTAATGGTTGTTTAATCTGGCAGGCACCTTCGATGTTTGGTGGTTGTTTTTTTACATAAATATTATCTTCATTTGTTTTGTAAAAAATTGCCAACAGAGTGCGGTTCTTCAAACCAATCTTTTTTAATAAATTATGAACGTGGTGTTCAATGGTACGTTCCTCGACGTAGAGACATTGTGCAATTTCTTTGTTGCTTTTACCTGCGGCAATAAGTTTAAGAACATCAAATTGTTTTTGTGTTAAATCTATCTTGTAACGGTCTTTAACTGAGGTTAAAGTGACAGAGTCTAATACTGACAAAAAGAGTCCGTGTTCTTCATTAGATGTATCGGACTCATCTTTGTTGTAAACTGCATTGTGCTGCCCTTCAGTAAAAGAATCGAAAGAACTAGCCTTGCTATGAAAATAACCAATGTCATTCAGTTCTTCCAGATCTGAATGACTTTGACGTTTAAATCCAAAAGCGAGCAAGCACTCTTTTGAACAAAAAAGCTTTACGTTTGCAGCATCCAAATAGTAGCCACAATCTTTACCACAATGCTGACAAGTCAAAATGTACATAATTAATAAAAGCGATCGCCCGTACATCGACGATCGCGAATCATAAAGGAGAATAAAAAGTTAAACAGATGCCAACGGTGTCGTAGCCTGACCGGCAGGAGGTAGTTGACCAGTAGGAGGTAGTTGGCTGGGGGTGGTCACAGGTGTTTGCTCCGACGATGGTGTGCCTGGAGTTGCAGCCGCTGCCTTGTCTGAAACTTTTTTTAGGTTATCTTTCAAAATTTGAGCAGCGCTTGTAATAGAAGATGCGGCGCTAGCATCGTCAACGGAACTCGCTAATTGCGAAGTTTGGGAATCCAGTTGGGTTGTTAATTGGTCGCGCTGCTGAGTAAGTTGAGTAATCTTTTCTTGGTCGCTAGCCTCGACATCGATTAGTCTGCTTGTAATTTCAGCGTAAATATTTAGTGTACTTACAAAATCTGCTAGGGCGTCAGCAGTCTTACTCATATAGACCTTTGTAATTTTACGGTTCAGATCTAAATTATTTATATTTTCTACTTGTGTCTTCAGTAGAAATACTGAAGAAGGAAAAAGGAAAACGGAAAAGGTAAGTTGACTCTCCCTATTCTTCTAGGCGTGGAGAGTCAACATCCAAATTCCTCTTTCCTATTTCCTCTTTCCATTTTCCATTTTCCTTCCTCGTAGTGTTTCAGTTCCATCTAATATTGCTGAAGGATATGGTAGAACAGGCAAAGTTGAATATATCAGATTCCTTCAAATAGCTCTCGGATCATTGAGAGAACTTGATACTCAGTTAATTATTGCGCAAAAAGTTGGTTTATCTAATGCAGAAAATTTTGCTCCTGTCATGAAAGAGGTTGATGAAATGTTAAGAATACTAGTTTCTACACTACGTAAATTAGAAAATCCATCTTGAGCTTCTTTATCCATCCATTTTCCATTTTCCTCTTTCCTTCTTCATAACGAAAAATCATCTCCTAGTCTTGCCGGATGCTGCAATCGACTCACAGACTTATTATTTTCAAAACCCGGTGGCATCGCGGTTGGCAAATCTTTTGGTATGCCAGTAGGAAACGCGACATCTATTTCAAAGCGAATTCGTAGTACGCTTAACTCGTGTTCGCAATATCCCCCAGCAGCACGAATTCCCTTGAACCCAAGAGACCAGTCTGAAGGAATCTGATTGCTAAGAGATTCGGCAGAAGGATCGCTTCTCCTACTATTAGCAGCATCAGGACAGTTACATACTGGTTTCTTAAATGACATCTCAGTACTCTCCCCCGTACATTGTCACAATTATAGGTGAGGTTCCCGCCGCCACAGTTAAAGCAAAACCCCACTGAACCGATCGCCCCGGTGAATTGATTCTCAACCCCTGAAATTGCTGTAGCGTGGAACCAATTCCCAATTGAGGTGCGGGAAATAAAATATTCTTCAAGGGCATCTGATAAGAAGGAAGTTCGGCAGTGGGGGAAACAGACGCTTGCGCGATCGCCCTCTGAGAAGCTTTCCTCCAATGCGGCGTAAGTTCAGTCAGCAACCGATAGTACATGCAAACTGTTGTGCTTGCCGTGTTCCCAGTCAACTGGATATCGACTGTCTCCACAAGTGCCCCGTTCCCCTGTGGATAATCTCCGTTCGGGTCATAAGCAACGACAGGAACGTTTCCAGGGGTGTCAGCTTGGCAGACTTGGTTGGTCAACTCGACTGGAATTCCGATAATTCCAGTCGACTGGATAAATGCAGGAGAGGTGTTAGGCGCGTCGGGCATTATCTTTGAAGTGCGACGAGTGCTTCTTTAAGATGGGCGATCGCCATATCATTTTTGGCGCGTGCCGCCGTAGTAGATTGAAGATGCTCTAATCGATTAATACAAACATCTACAATGTCTTCTACAAAAGCACCGTTAGGTTCTACATTACCGTTGTCGTTAATATGTCGCAAGCGACCGCGTTGCCAGCTGATCGTAAATCCGACTCCATAAGCCAAGCCTCCGTCGGGTTCACCATCAGACGTGAAGTAGCATGAGGTATATTCAGTTTTCATCTTTCTTGATGTCATCAATGACTTGTTTAGCAGCGGCGACCCACGCATGCTTTATTTTCTCTGGCAATGCTTGCCAGTTGGGCATCGGATCGCCCATGAAATTTTGGAAATTGGTCGAATTACCGTAAGCATGGTATGCCATTTGGGCAAATTTTTCAAAGTTTGGCAGAGGTGATTCGGTCATAGTCAAGCACAATGTAAAGATAAGTAAAGGCGATCGCTCACACAAGTGTCAGCAGCCCCTGGCGGCGACAACACATACTCACTGCCTAAGTTGGTAAACATGTAGGCGGCAGTATCAGGTCGTCTCAAGTTTGGCACATTTAACTGAAAAGCCAAATCATCACACGCTTTGAGATAAGCCTCTCGATTCTTCTTGAGAACATCATCAATTGTCGCTGTGCGGGTTTGGCGATTTACATCTCCTATAATTTGCTGAAATTGGCTAAAAACGATGCTATCCGTCGGGTCGGTCATCCTGAACAACTTGTCGCAACGCTTCACGAGGTTGGCAATTGTCGGACCTTTAGTGCCGTGGATACTATTGTTAGTCAGCAGTGAGTTGACGTGGGTATCAAATATTTGTAAAGTTGCGGGATTAACTGCCCTGGGGCGATCGTATCCAAGGTGGGACGCGATACGAGTTTTTAGGTCATTTGGTAGTATTGGCATTTTTGTGTGTCAGATGCCATAAATAAAAGATGAATATCGAATCTCAGGTAACAATTATAACCGCACTGCCAGAAAAATTGACTGGGGCGATCGCTTCTGGGGATTGGAGTGCAACGGAACAGTGGGGCAAGAATCTTGCACTTGCCAGCAACGTTTTGGATTAATTACTAAATCACGAGGAAATTATGAGTTTAAAAGAGAAAATTAATATTTTGACACAGGCGATCGCGCTATAAGGATAAGCAGATAGAAACTTTGAGAAGCAAGGAAACTGAATTAACTGAGGCGGAAACAGCCGCTGATAAAGCTATCTCTGATTTAAAATTAACACCTTCCTCTGTGTCGCAGAGTCCCGTTTCTCTGCAATAGCAATCACTGCATAGCAGCCCTTATGGGCTGCTATCTTACTTTAAATTCAGAATTTATTCTTGTTTTTGGTCGTCACTCATTTTTTATATTATTGACAAAAATCTAACATTTGAGCGAATTCTCCCCAAGGAAAACTCTCGTGCAATGCCGTTAACCTCTGGCTGAAATTCTCGGCATTTTCGTAACTTCCGCGATGCGACTTTCGCTCATCTTCAACAAGTTTAGCCAAGCCTTTATTCTTGCTCTTGGCTAGTAATTCCATGTCCGTGCGGACAACGTAGGGGGATTTATCTCCATATCTTGTCCAGGGGTATGAGGGGATAAATCGTTCGCACATGAAATTTTTTATCTCACCCCAAGTTGCCCTATTGATTAACAGTAAATCAATGTAAGGAACATCCGCAGGTGCTTGCTCTTTCAAAACTAAATCTTTTCCCTTTACGGGGTAACGACGTAGCGCACCATCGCCAACTATATTTACATAGTAATTACCGTCGGCATTTAAATCACCAGTGAAACGAACAAAGTTTTTTAACGAGTCACACCAAAATTCTCTTTTGTCTCCTGGATTCCAAGGAAAAGGATCGGGTTTAAGGACTGCTGGTTGTGGAGGATTGTCTATTGTGATTTCAATTGAGTCTTTAATTTCCATAGGCTTTACATAAACCCCATCTATTAGATATAGACTGCCGTCAAAATCATTGATTTTATCAGGCAAGTTCCATCCTTTTTGAGCCAATAATTTAGACGCCGCTGCCCTTTCTTTGTCGGGTGGTAAGGCGTCTAATTCTTGTTCTCTTCGCCAATTCCTGACTATTGCTTGCGCGTCTTTCAACTCCATTAGTAAGCCAGAGCATTATCATTTGAGAATGGCAAGTCAAGATGATATTGTTGAATTGCATCCCCGTCAAGAGAATAAATTACCTGCGCGTAGATAAGCGCTGTTGCCTTAGGCGTTGACAATGCAATGCCATTGCCTGCCGCAGTGTTGCCCGCATTACTCACAGTCGCTTGCAATGTCATCGGTGCGCCCGTAACCGTGGTTAATAAGCTGGGGGATGGCTGATCGGCGACTCCATCAGGACGAGAAGCGACAGCCCCAGTTTCAGGTGTATAAGTGTTGTTAGCGCCGCACACAAGCACAGGGGAAGTAACACTATGGGTTGTTCCAGATGTAGGCGATATTTTCAAGCGTTCTCCCGCCGTGCCAATAATATTGCAATTTTTAGGAATATAAATTCCATCTATTACAGTATCCCCAGGACCAGCTGCCAGTGGGAGACGAAAATCGACTCTAGTAATTTGCGCCCCGACGGGAATAGTGAATGGCAGTGGGGGATATTTCCCATGCAAATATAGGGGTTTGGCAGGATAAATCTTGAGTTCTATTGCCGATTTGAGGGTATCTGTTATTTGTCCCCTAGCAACTGCCCTAATGTAAATTCGCCCACTAGAAGCGATGACCCCTTGAGTGGAAGGCTTGTAATGATCGCCTGCAAAAATCTGGTTAGCCGTCGTAATTGCCATTTTCTCACCTCCTTAATTTGCGTAAGTGCGACCAACAATAATAAAATCATCGTTGAGCTTTGAAAGCCCCATGAATGCCTGCCAAATTACAATAAGATACCTATTGTAGTCATCGTTTAAATTGCGCTTAATCTTGACAGGAATGCCATCCTGCGGATCGCCACCAAAGATTTCGCCAATCGCGTGGGCACCAAAAAAGTATCCGGGGTACGCAGTCCGCAGCGCAGTACCTGTAGCACTGCCGTCCACGGTTGTAGTATATGTAAGGCTGACCTGTTTTAGGGGTATGTTATTTGTGACCCAAATCCGGAACTGGTTGTACACATACCCCCCAGGTAATCCGTTTTGGGAAGGTCCGGGTAACGCCTGGTTGTAGTATGGCATGAACCCTGGAATGTTTGGCTGTGCCACATAGTTTAAGTCAACTGGTGGCATCGCCCCTGGTCCGTACAGCCACTCTTGATTCGCCATCACCATTGGCACTGAGTAGTATGCGCTACTTGTCACGATTTCACGGAATCGCTGATCTTGCCTCAGATGCGTCCACATTCTGGGGTGAATGAGGGCGTGGTAAAAGTTATCCGGAAAAGTGGGAGCGCGGTTGATAACCAATTGCTCTAAAATACTATCTAGATCGGCAACAGTGAATTTGGGCGGACCGCTAGCGTAAGTACCCCCGTCCGGAACCGCCCCTGGATTGTATTTATTGGTTCCAGAATCTAGCGCGTTGAGATAGAATCTGTCTGTACATAGCCGGAAATCTTGAAGTAGGGTTGTGGCACCGACGGAGGCGTGAAACTGGGGTTGCACCAACGGTTCTGCATAACCCATATCCCAGATAAGGCGCTGTTGATATTGCATCGCTGGGATAGAGAATCGGAAGTTTCCGGGCAGTCCAGGGTTATTTGGATCGCCGCCGCCCGGACCCGTAATCTCTCTGAGGATAATGGGAATTTTTTGTTTGGGGATTTGGCGGGTGTTAGCGGTTCCCAGAATCTCAATTTCGCTTCTAGTGCGTGACTCCAGATCCATATCTCCCGTGTCTGGCAGGTATCCAAAGCGATCTGCCATGTACACCTGTCCTGGCTTAAGTCGTGGATCTGCAAGGAAATCTGGTTGGGCAGCCCAACGTGCGATCGTTCCCGCTGTCGGGCGGTACAGCATCTCCGACAGCACGTAGGGATAATCAGTAAGTGCTAAGGTATTAGACAAAGTAAGCTCCCGAAAAATAATGCGTTCGGGAGAGCTAAACTCCTTTTAAAGCTGGGGCTTATGGGAATAGTAGCCCCAGCTTTTTCTTAATTATTAATACAGCTTTTTACAAAGCAATATTGTGATTTGATTAGCTACAGCTTGTACGCAATGAAATTGATATCCCGTCTTGAGATAAAGTCTCAATGTTTTCTCTACAGGTAAAACATGCAAGTACAAATTACTGATTCCGAAATATTGTGCGATCGCCTGTGCAACGGAAAGTAATTTGGTAGCAATACCTTGATTTCTGAAGTTAGGATCAACTGCCAAGCTGGATAGGTAAATTGAGTTATTGTCAATTGCTGAAAGCTTTAAAACACCGACGATTGCGCTTCCGATAATAGCAATTAAGGTTAGATTGTTGGGTTGGGCATTGCGATCGCACCATTCTTGATAAACTGCTGGTTCATAGCGGGAAAAGCATTCTGACAGTAGGAATGCGATCGCGCTTACATCCGCCATTGTTGCTAGTTTAACGGAACATCCCAGCAGCAGTATTGGCTGCATTAGCGATCATACTAGCATTGGTTGCGCGATTCTGTTGTAATGCCCCTAGTTGGTTGGCAACGTTTTGGGCAGCGATCGCCATTTGTCTTTGAGCATTAGTGTTAGCTGCAGCATTTGCCAAGCCTGCCGTCATGCCCTGCGACGCAGCTTGTTGTTGTAGTTGGGATTGTGCAGCCTCGTTTGCAGCTTGTTGCTGTAGTGCAGCTTGTTGTTGGGGGGATAGCACTACACCTTGCTGATTCAAGGTTTGCAGGGTTTGAGCAGCGCTAAGTTGTTGACCAGCGCCTGTGCCTGCAGCCATCCCCATATTCATGTTATTAGCGAGTGGGGTGTTAAGTGGGTTATACATATCTTTACTTTTGGTCCTTTTGGATGAATTTTTATTCTGGAATTAGCAACTTATTTGAACATTGAAGCTGTAGTGTTTAAAGCGTTACTGATGCCTACTTGAGCCGTGTTGCGTGCTTGCTGTAAATTATTAAGCTGATTCGCAGTGTTGTCAGCTGCATATTTTTGAGCATTCAAAACCAGATTTCTTTCTGCATTGGTGTTTGCTATGTCATTGTATAAAGGTGCTTGCTGTCGCTGTGCGTCTAGTTGGGACCGCATCTGCATGTTGTAAGCGTCTTGAGCTTTTTGGTTTTGCAATGATGCTTCGTCATCGGCGGAAAGCTTAAGATTATGTTTAACGAGGTATTGGTGAACCTGTTCTGCACTCAAATCTGGATTGTCAGATGAAGGCGATCCAGACGAATTACTGCTGGATGCAGACGAGTTGCCATTATTATTTAATCCAAAAGCGCTAGCGAGATTATTTCCAATCGCGCCTCCAACAGCTGAAGCTGCGCCTCCAGCAAGAGCTGGCAATAAAAAAGCCATTATTCAACCTCCACAAACGTACGTATTACTAGTTTGAAATACTGCACTCAAATTTTCAGTAAAACAACCAATAAAATAAAGTTAATGCAACAAAATATTTACTTTTGAAGAAGTGACATATTTATAAAAAAAAACAATAAATATTTGAAATAGTAATAAATAATCAAATAAGGGTAGCTTGATGGAAGCTACCCTAGTACAAGTGTCAATTTTGGTGGATCGAGGATCTTGTTTACTTAAATATCCTGGCAGTACTATTCATCGCGTTGCTTATCCCTTCCTGGGCTGTCTGGCGAGCGCGTGACAAAGCCTCTAGCTGAGCTTGCGTTACCTGGGCTTGATTTGCCTGAGCTTGAACCGCTGGGTCAATTGATTGATTGCCACAAGCAGCATTAATTAGATCGGCGATCGGCGTTCCGTTTCGAGCGTAGGCAACTGCTTTTTTATCTTCGTCTCTACTAATAATGTTTCCGGCACTATCCAGCTTGAATTCTGTTAAATTTTGATATGCTTTGTTATCACAATTTGCCGCTAAATATGCTGCTCTCCTACCGCCATTCAATTCGTGGGATTGCGCCCAAAATGCAGCAAATTGCCCTTGTCTGTGAATTCCTCTGTCTATTTGATAAATGGTGCTGTTGAAGTCTCTGACAACTGGCACCCACTGTCCGCTAGGTGAGGGAATTTGTTCGGCGGATGCTGGTTTGCAGTATGCTAAAGCCGTTACAGCTAAACAACTTGCAGCAATGCTGGAAATAAATTTTTTCATCGTCTTAACCCTGGACTAATTCCCCTAGCTTCACCTCGCACATCTGGAAACAACCTCAGCGAAGATAGTGAATTTGTTGCTTTACAGGGTGAATTTGTGGCGATCGCTCCTACTAACCTACGTGTATGATTGTAATAAATGAAACATTAGTCTTGTGGGCTACAAGTATTCACGCGATCGCTCTACCTTGCACCTCTTTTACCGCTTGCACCAAATCCTCGAAGCTGCACTGGTAAAGATGAACAAGCTTTTCCGTTTGAAGAATACCTAGCGTTGGAATAGTCCTTCCCTGCTCCCAGTTGCGAACCGTTGAGTACGCTACCCCAAGACTGATTGCTACGTCTTCCGCCCTCAATCCCGCTTTTTGCCGTAACTCTTTTAAACCCATAACTTTAACCGCTAATATATTAGTTCTAATATATTGACACAGTACTAATATGTTAGTAGGATAGTACTAACACAAAAGCGATCGCCCACTAACGCCAATTAGAAACGACCGCTGCTGTGTCAACCAGATAGTACTAGTTACTCTAATTATGCACTACAAAACGATTGACTCACAAGTGATCGCTCAGACTGATCTGAAAACTTGCGCCGACTGCCCCTACTACGTCTCTCGCAGGGACGGCACAGATAAAGGCTGGTGCAACCTATTCAACGCTTTTGCCCGATCCGCCCATCAAGAAACTCAGGACTGCATAAACACCATTGCCTCGGAGCAAGCAGTAGCCCAAGAAGAACTGAACGAGTACGTCCAAGTTCAAGCCCAAACCATTGCACCTGAAATCGAGGTTGACTCCGACATTGATGCCGAATTTGGGACTTTGTACCGCGTATGGATCAGTTACCACTTACTCGGTACTTTTTATTGCGCCTTGGATGGATCGTGGGTAGCGCAGCCCGTGAAAAGTAACAGAGTGCTGCGATGCGCCACGTCTCTGAAAGCGCAAGCCGCGATCATTACTCTTTACGGCATGCCAGATGAAGTCTTAGCAGCTTTAGCCAACGCAGCAGCGTAACAGCTAAATATCCAGCCACAACAATTTACCGACAGCCATAACTGCCAGAATTTTTGCTAAAACTTTAAACTCGTAGTAGTCACCAAGCGTTCTATAGTCAACTACGAGATTACAATGTGGATAAAAATGATCAGCTAAAACTTATGATCTCTCTGGAGTGCGTGGACAGACTCAAATGGAGTCCTGAACTGGGTAAGCGATTACAATCCTTACGTGGTGATGTTTCTATGCGAACACTTGCGGAAAAGGTTAGCAAAAATGGTTTAACTTGCACTTATCAGTATGTCCACAAGTTAGAAGCTGGAAAAGCCGAAGCTGTCTCTACAGAATTGATTTTGGCTATTTGTAATGCTCTTGATGTCGATTTTAAAAGGCTGTTTCCTGCTGTTTACTTTGAGCCATCTGAACTCTTGCGGGTTTTACAAAATGATGTCGCCTAATGGTTGACATGTCAACTGCGAGTTGATAAATTAGAGAAACAAGAGGCGCCGCCCCTGTCTGGAAAACAAAGCGACGCCTCTTGTGAAAACCCTTATTCAACAAAGAATTTCTAAATTCATGCTACAACATTTTTCTAGCGTCGGTTCTAAGACCTGCGCCACTTGTCCTTACTATCAGGGCAGAAATGACGGCACAGATAAAGGCTGGTGTGGGTTGTTTGATGTCTTTGCTCGTGAAAACCACGTTGTAACCCAAGACTGCATCAATACCATTACTGACGAACAAGCAGCAGCGCAAGAAGAACTGAACGAATACATCGAAACCCAAGCAGAGGCGATCGCTCCCGAACAGCAACCCGTTGCTGCCGTAACTACGCCCGATTTGATCGAAGTTGACTCCGATTACGATCCGGTATTCGGCATCATGTATCGCGTCTGGTTCAGTTACCACCTACTGGGCACTTTCTACCAAGATATGAGCGGTAAGTGGATCGCTCAACCCTGTAATTCCAATTTCCGTCCCCAACTCAACACTCCAGAACAAGCACAACTGGTGATTATCGCGAACTACGGTTGTCTGGCAACAGACTTGCTAGCAGCGTAGTTATCTTTCTGCACGGAGATATCTCCGTGCCTGTGACCTTGTTTTGGAAAAAAATATGAGCAACCTAACAATATTTCAATTTGAGTCACAAGAAGTTCGATGCGTTGGTACAGCAGACGATCCTTGGTGGGTGGCAGCAGATGTGTGTACCATTTTGGGAATAACCGTCTCTCTAGCAGTTAACGGTAGAGAACGCAAAGCAAAAGATAACAGCATTTATCATGACGGTGGGCTAGATGAAGACGAAAAGGGGGTTGCCATTGTCAACACCCTTGGAGGCGATCAGGAAATGCTGGTTGTAAACGAACCGGGTTTGTATCGTTTAATATTTAAATCCCGCAAACCTGTAGCAAGACGTTTTCAGCGATGGGTATATCACGAGGTTCTCCCCACCATCCGCAAAACTGGTTCTTATGCGATCGCGCAAACTACCATACAACCCCAAGAACCCCAACCTGCCTTACCCCCTGCCGTCCCCACACCCCAAGAAATATCAGAACTAGCCGACCTTATATATAGCAAAACTGCCGTACCACCTGAACTGCAAGCGGGGAAGAAAGCGAATGCGATCGCCCATCACCACCCTGCTTTAAAGCCAACTATGGAGATATTCAAAACCGCGCTGTCAATTCCGGTCGAATCGGAACTGCTGTCTCCCACCCAGCTAGGTCAAATTCTAGGCTCAAGCACAAACACTAATTACACAGCGCGTCAAATCAACAAGCTGTTGCTCTCACAGGGTTTCCAAGAGCGCAATCCCGATGGTGGCAACAATCCCGCGTACTTGCCCACCGATAAAGGCAAGCAGTATTGCAAGGTCATTTTAAACACGGCGCAAGGACGGGACAAAACCATACAAAGTTTGCGCTGGTTCAAAGATGTTCTGGAAGCCCTCGAAATGAATGACCACTGACTGGCGTTGCTACCAAGAGAATTTTCTCCAGATTGGACTTACCCCGAAATGGACTCTCATGCAGTTCAAATTCTCCTCCGGATTGACCGAGAACTCGCGCTGCAGCGATTTCTAACTGACTATTTCATTCCCTTGTTAGAAGAACGCGGGTACACCTTACGACATCTACTACAAGCACTTGGTAGTTGGGCTTTCGACTTTGAGGATAAAGCGGTAGCGCACCACCTGCTAGATGCCGTAGCCAACCTTGATCGCGAACAAACTGTAAATGTTAATCACTGTGGAAAACACTGAGGGCATACGACACACATTGCAAGACCTCCGTCGTGAAGCATTAACTCGCTTCGTAAGCGATCTTATCCCCATTCTGAAGCAAGAGGGCTACACCTATGAGGATTTGTTGATCGCACTGACTAATTGGACAGACCAGCAGATGGGGTTCAAAGAAGCGGTAAAGCACCTAGAAGAAGCTGCATCTGTTGTTCATGATGTTTACAAACTTTAACAAATGAAAAAACAAATTGTTGTTGCGAGTGCGATCGCGCTCCTGAACACATCCCTCTTGTTCGTACCTTTCCCTTAATTGGAGGACACACAATGAAATATCATAAACTAGCAAGTACTGTACTTGCTACTATCTTCTGCTTGAACAGTTCTTTAGTTAAAGCAGAACCGAACATTGCTCAGGTTGAAGCTTTACCTCTGGCTGGGGAGCTATGTGCTACTGGTGTAGGGTGTATTGTAGTCGGGGCTATAGTGATTGGTGGTACACTGTTTTATATTCTTAGGGATATGAAGACAGGACTGGAATATAAGACACCCGCTGGTTCTCCCAATCATTCTGTTGATGAACACAAACCATCAGGTAACTCATTTGTTAAAAGACCTGTTAATGAGTATCGAAGAACCAGGTATTTTATAGAGTATGTTAACTATGCTGACACTACACGGCAATGCAGACAATGGTTTGAGCATCTAAAAAACAGTGTTAATATTCCACCAGGCAGGTGGGAGTTGCAAATGGAAATACAGGACGACCCAGATGATCCAACAGGAAGAACAAGAGATATAGCTTGTAAGGCAAGAATAAACTTAAGGGACATACTTTACAATGATAGGCAAAGAGTATCACCTAATAACCCAACGAGAAGAGAGAACCGATAGGAGTTAAACAATGGGAATACCTACCAGTCTTTTAATCAAAGATAAGAAAGAATTGTTACTCTTTTACAAACCTCTTAAAGAGGGTGAGATTCAAAGGGAATGGTTGAAAGATAAAGCTGGGGAGGTATTCTTTCTTTTAATCAATATGGATGATAGATGTAAATATACTAGAAGTTTCTATGTAGATGATGTTCGGTATAAAATGGGATATGCAAATAAGTACATTGAAAGAGGGTATGCTGACTACTATATTATTGAACAAGTAAAGCCGAGAGTAAAAGAGTTTTTTCGCTACGTGAGTATCCATGAATACTTTAGGTTTGAAGATGAACTAGTATTCACAGAGGAAGCACAAAAGCAACATACAGCACTTGAAACAGAATTGAGATTAAGAGGAGAAGCAATATTAAGAGCTAACTATCGCAAGAATTGAAGATGGTCAAGACGTTGCCTACACGGAACAAGTTCTAGAAGCGTTGGAAGAAGAGGAAGAGGATGAAGAATCCGATTCTGACGGTCAGCAACCCCGACCTGAAGGCACGGGGCTTCAAGCCTAGTTTTGAAGTCTTGGGACTTTAGGAATATGTTGACCCGATGGCTTGAACTTGTTTCAAGCAGCCGATACGAGTAAGAGTTAAAGTTCACACCAACAAATACGCAGCCAGTTTGTTGCTCTGTAATTTGATAGTTAACCAGTCATAGAGGGTTAAGACAGTGCTATTAAAAAAGTACCGACTCGTATCAACGTCTAGGCTAACATTACCCAGTAATGGAGGCTCTTATGAGCAAAGTATTAGTAATCGACGCTGAAAAAAAACCACAAAACCCAATTCATCCAGCTCAAGCTAGACAACTTTTAAGAAATGGAAAAGCTGCAATTTTTCGTAGGTTTCCATTCACTTTAATACTGAAAGAATCCCGCCCAGATGCACCTGTTCAGTCACTGAGAATCAAGATTGACCCTGGTGCAAAACATACTGGAATTGCAATTGTTAACGACGCTACGGGCGATGTCGTGTTTGCAGCAGAACTCCAGCATCGAG
>CAXTSI010000006.1:0-46136 GCA_964246695.1 uncultured bacterium | reverse complement strand
CTGTTATTAACTCAGCCGTGCTGGGTTGTTTTTCATGCTTTAGTCTAAACTCCAGCTAGTAAGAATTATGTAATTTAATTGTAAAGACTACTTATCCGAAACAAAAAAGTATACATATCTAAATAAGTTTAAAATGAAACTTTGTAATAAGTTTTTCCTACGTAAAAGTCGTAAAGCGCTAAAATTCCTATCCGATAGTGCAAGAGCAAAGTGTGGGATAAACAGCAATATCTCGCCAAGTCCAAGGTTCTTCGGTAAGGTCTGATCGTTGAGCAGTTGTGTTGCAAAAACTGGTGGCGATTTGGTAAAAGTAGTATTTATGTCTAGGTCGATAGTCTAACCCACCCGATTCATGAATCCAAAGTACCCGTTCAAGTGGCGTCATTTCCAAGGAGAAGTTATCCTGCTGTGTATCCGGTGGTACTTGATGTATCCCTTGAGTTACCGCAACTGGGGGTAGGGTAGCAAGTAGCAGACGATACCTGAAGCGATCGCCGGAAATGGTGATTGGACTTCTTAGATTCTAGTATCCTGGAAAACTAAACTCCAGTTTGCCATAACCAATCTTTAATCTCCTGGATCAGCCAGTGACGTTCCACAGTAGCAAGAGGACTAGAGGTAAACTTCTGTTTACCATACTGTAGTGTAATTCCTCTAGGCGCTGAACCTTGCTTAACGACCTCTTCGTCAACTTCATCAATCAGTGCAGTTTTACCCCGCCGCCGCCAGTAGCACACGCCAAATAACTTCCACCGGATTTCAAAATTAGCCTGTGTAAAGTACAACTCAGTTTGTCCAAAAGCAGGTAGCAGTGTTGCCGGAAAGATTATATATAGTAATCCAAAAAAAGACACAATAAGCCATAGCTGATAACTGCCAATACTTGTTGTCAGCAGATTAATCCAATTTGGCAGTTGCCAGACAAAAGGAGTTATCAACCCGAGCAGGTAGAATAATCTGAAAGCCTTCTTTCCACGTCTGGGAATTTTAATATCTAACCCAGTGGCAGACTGCTTGATTTGAATCTGACTACCTGTAGGCTTGCGGCTGCTGATTGGCGGACTAAGCGCGTGTTTATTCTTCAGTGCTTCTAGGGCAAGACTCGCAGTGCTGAGCCGTTCTAGCACATTTGGTTCTGTAAGTTTGCCAATCCAATTCACAAAACCCAGATCCATACTGACCCGGTCAGCAAACTGAATGCGCGAATCCTGATGCGGCAAATCGGCAGGAGACGTCCCTGTCAGCAGATGAATCAAGGTTGCGCCCAAAGCATACAAATCAGAAGCGGGAACTGCTCGACCAGCAAACTGTTCCATTGGCACATAGCCATAAGTTCCCACTACAGTGAAAGTAGCACCTTCTAACACTGCTTGATCTTGCACTGCGCCAAAGTCAACAAGGTAAACCTGCTCATCCTCACCCCAAATTAAATTACTTGGCTTGATGTCTCGATGCAACACAGGAGGATCGAGTTCGTGCAGGTAAACGAGAATGCGCAAAACGGACGCTGCTATTTTCTCTACCTGTGGCTGAGAAAAACGTTGACCCAAATCCAGCAATTGCTGAATAGATGCTCCAGGAATATAACTCTGTACCAACCCAAACCAAGGAAATCTAGAACCAGGCTGCTGTTCTAGAACGAAGTAATCTCGATATTTAGGAATGCGGGGATGATTAAGATTTTTTAGCACACTCGCCTCACGCTCAAAGAGCTTGTGTTCATCCCACTGCATCTGCGGAGTCAGAGTCAGCAGCTTAACAACAACTTGTTCTGGAAGCTGTGTACCCAAATCTACTGCTAACCAAGTCTGACGACTAGCATCTTGCCCTAATTTTTCCTGAAGTTGATAGCGTAAGTTAAGTACCTGTCCTGCTTGTGTCATCCTCAACAGCCCTAATTCTCTAAAGTCCCAACCAATGCTTGATTTCTTCTATGAGCCAACAGCATTCTTCATCAGATAGAGGTGGCTTCAATTTGCTAAATGAAAACTCTTGAACACCAACAGCGAGAGTAACTTCAGGAACTTTGTGGCTACCATAGCCACCAGCATCACTTTTGAAAACTTTGTCAATTTCTAAGACATTCCCTCGCTGTTGTTTCAAGCGCAGACCTAGTAATTTCACCTCAATTTCAAATTGCTGATGGTCAAAGTAAACATTGGTTTCCATAAAGGTAGGTATGATAAACCAACCTGCCAGTACCACACCAGCTATCAACCAAATCAAAGTGTGCCAATTCCAAACATTGCTGAGCAAATACAACCAAAACCCTAGTCCCAGCAGCACAGTCCTGTTTTGAGGATTAGCTAAAACCTGGCGCCAAAGCACAGGAAATTGAATCTGCAAACGACCAGGAGATTTTTTCATCCGAATCCCGGTTTCAGAAGGTCGTGGACTAATGATGGCACTGATAGCATTTTGATTTTCCTCAAGAACCTGAAGCGCCTCGATCGCATGAAGAAAGCGTTTGTGTTGATTAGGTTGTGTGAGTTGTGCTAAAATGCGGACAAATCCTGGATTGAGCCTAACCAGTTGGGCAAACTGCAACCGTGAATCTTTATGGGGTAAATCACCTGGCGGAATACCCGTGAGCAAATGAATCAAGGTTGCTCCTAGGGCATAAAGGTCAGATGCCGGAGTTGCTCGTCCGCCAAATTGTTCTAATGGTGCATAGCCATAAGTTCCCACTACCGTAAAAGTAGCTCCCTCTCGGGCAGCGCGGTCTTGGACTGCGCCAAAGTCAACCAGATAAATCTGGGAATCCTCGCCCAATAGCAAATTACTCGGTTTGATGTCCCGATGCAGCACCGGGGGACTCAGACCATGTAGGTAAATCAGGATCTTCAGAATATCAGTAGCTATTTGCCGCACCTCAGCTTCTGCAAACAATCTGCCCTCAGTCAGTAATTCTTTAAGTGACGCACCGGGAATGTATTCTTGGACTAATCCAAACCAGAGCATTCCCTCATCAATGCAAAAATAACTGCGATACTTGGGAATTCGCGGATGGTCAAGCTGTTTTAATACCTGAGCTTCTCGCTCAAACAGTTTCAAATTCTCCCACTGCACTTGGTCGCTAAAGGTCAGCAGTTTGACTACAACTTTCTCTTGTGCTGACAAATCAATAGCTAACCAGGTTTGACGACCCGCACTTTCTCCTAGTTTTTGTTTCAGTTGATAGCGATCGTGTAATATCTGTTGCGTTTGGAGCATCGTGTCGCCATTCCTTAGCACTTCATGAAAAACCGCAAGCAGCTTCCTGTCAAGGGGAAGCGTCTTTATTATGTGGCAATATACTTATATACTAGATGAATTACCAGTATTCTAGATGTCCTACCCAATTTTTGGCGAAACTGACATGCTGCGTTGGGAGAAGATCCGTGCAAGAGGTTTTTTCTAGAATCGACCACGATAGTAATGAAGTAAATTTAGGAACTTATAGAAATCAAAACTCCTAGGGTCAATTTTTTGACCTGAGCGATCCACAACGCGGTGGGTGGTAATTCGCTCATCCGGAACATTACTTTGAGCAATTAACCAGGCTAGAGAATGGTATTGAGCTTCAGTATAGCTGCTATGGGTTGGTAGGTTATTCATATGACCATCTAGCGGCGTTTCTAAAGAGACATGATAAGCAAAGTTATTCACAGATGCGGGTATCTGGGGATTAGTCTTTACTGTCTCTGAGCCATGGGAGCCTTTAAACACTGAGTTAGCTGCACCAAAGGCTCGCTTTTCTGGTGGAACTATATAAATAACTGTTCCATCTAACGAAATCAAAGTGTGATAACTCGCTTGGACGTTTTCATTAGAGTGAGGCTCTTGAAAAAAATTAATGGCGCTGGACGCAGAAGCATCAGTTTCATGAAGCACGATAATCGGTTTATTATTAACAGGGATACCATTGATGTCACGAGGAAACCTTTCTCCATAGTTAGTTGGATGTGCCCAGGCAATCTTGTAATTGGGTCTGTAGTTTCTTATAGTTGCAGTGCTATTGACCGAGGTACTAGGAGTATCTTGAAACTTGTCCCTTTGCTTTGTCGTCAATTCGATTCGAGGATTTGGATATT
The DNA here is from genome assembly GCA_964246695.1 of uncultured bacterium. Lineage (GTDB taxonomy): Bacteria > Cyanobacteriota > Cyanobacteriia > Cyanobacteriales > Nostocaceae > Stigonema. Next base: position 42,063 of record CAXTSI010000006.1, on the reverse strand, counting down.
TACTCCAATTAGTATAATCTGGATTTGATGTTATTGTCTTCTTTTGTAGTAGCGCTGCACTCCCGCAAATTAGTAGATAAACAATTAAACAAACAAACGGTAAAAAAAATATCACCCTTCTGATCTTGCTTACTTTAAAGCTCATTTTTATAAAATTTAATATTTTTTAATCTTTCAAGTATTGAGAAATAAATGTTATATTCCTTTCTAAAGATAAGGAATGTTGCTTGATAACGTTATCTGTCTATAGATCTATATTTCATAAGTTTTTAGGTCGTGCTAAAAGTCAAAGTAAAAATAGTTAATAACAAGACTATAGCAATCGTATCTGTTATTGTAAACATTACTTTTTTTGAATGTAGACGCGCAGCGGAACCTGCTCGCAGGCTACCGCCAAGACGCGCCTAAATGCCTACGAAAAGAAACTATGAAAGTTAAACTCATCTCACAACAGCGCACCTTCGTGTAAGTTGCGCGATCGCTCTGGTCAATTTATCAACCGTGACGACTCCACTCTGGATCAATACTGCTCGGTTAACAGTCATTGAGGTGCCAGAAACCGGGTTTCTTTAAGAAACCCGGTTTCTAATTTTTGCTTATCCGAGCAGTATTGCACTCTGGATGACTAAAAGAAGCAGTGTTAAAACTCGAGATCCCAAATCCTTTGGACTATAGTCTGAGATTCGCTTATAGCCTTAGTTATGGGCTTCTTAGCATACCCATCACCAAACAAGTCCAACTACGTGTATTGGGAAACCAACGCCCTTACATTACGGAGACGCTAGGCGAACAGGGCTGTCTCACCAGTCACCTGGGCGCGGGAAACACTCGTGTCGGCGTGCTGCTTCACCAGTTAAGAGGGCGCCGGAAACAAGCTGCTCTTTCCTAGACTCACCAGTTAGGCGCACTGGCTCCTCCTTGCACTGCAAATTGCGATGGTCAACTACTGTAAATATCATGGCAGTACCCAAAACAATGACTGCCATATGACAGTTGAGCCAGCTGCACAGTAAATCTGCGTGACTGCCGATCAAGCGTGCTAAGCTACTTTACCTGTCTCGATCAAGATTGAAAATTGCTACAGTACCCCAATATATTGTATGGGATTTGTCAAGATTACAATTATCTATCAAGTAACGCAAACATTTTAGGATTTAGGCATAAAAACCCAGTTTTTAATAACAATTTCGCGAATAAGGATGAAACGCCTATAGATTGGAAGCCTCGACGCCCTTACGGGTGACGTTCGTTCCTCATGTTCAGGATAAAACCGGGTTTGGTGCACATGGTGCGTAAAGCCCTGCATTTGTAAAGCAAATCAAAACTAACCATCGTTTCATAGTAACTGTCATTAGTCAAGTCTAACGCACATATAAAAAGCAGATTTTTTGGTGAAATAATCCTTAGTAATTAGTCTTTTGTATTACAAATCACCAAGGAAAAAGGACAAACTTGAGATAAAATCATGCCAATTCAATATATAACAGCCAATTATTGCAATTAGATTGTGGAGCAAGACCATTGACAGATAAAATTATTGGTCAATCTAAAAATGCAGTGAAAATTCTTCTACACTGCTTGACGCATGTTTAAAGAATACGAAATGATGAGTATAATCTGGGAGAGACAAATTCTCTTAATCAAAAAGGGTGAAGTTGAAAACCACATAAAACTCATTGCCAGAGATTACGCAGTTGCAACGTAATCAGATTGCACTCCAGCTGATATGTGCTGTTGTCAACCATTTTTTACTACATGAACGTTTTTAAAGAAAAAGTGAAGGGGAAATGCACTCATGATGAAGCCAACATAAGGATAGCGATCAATGGTATACAGTCCTGCACTAATGCCCCGACTCGCTTACACCGTAGCTTTAAGTCATGCCCAATGGCAGATGATAAAACCTTTATTTAAGAGTGAAAAAGCAACGAGTCGTATGATTGACTTCCACAAGGTTCGCACTTGGCGGGAACTATTGGGAGACTTTCACGGACAGACAGTATACAACAAATACTTCCACTGTTGGCAAAGGAATAGGATGTGGGCAGAGATGAAACGCAGCCTCCTGCGGCAATTACATGTTAAAGTCGGCAAAAGTTCTACCTTAAGCGCAGCAATCGTAGATAGCCACTCCGCGAAAACGATGAAAAAAAGGAGAGCCAGTGCGTTGGGGAGCGTAAGCTCTAAGAGGGTATCCCGTTACGGCAACTGGCGTTGGCAATGCCCGCGCTTGTTGCAACTGGCGTGGCGGTTTATGGTTTTAATGACGCTGAAATTGTTTAATTTTAGGTGTCTACACTTACAAGTAGCTTTACATCCTCAGGTGAGTGCTATTGCCAAAAGCATCATTGGTGCAAGGTTGGCTCTGATATCCAGCTTGATAGAAACAGTGTATTTACTCATTCGTAGTGAGTGTCAACTGTTTGAACTTTTGTCTATAAGATGCTACATTTCTGCTTCTGCACAAGATCGGAGTCCGCTAAAATCCATGAACTTTTCTAGAGGTTACCCTTTTGGATCATCCCAACTTTTTATGATGAGCAGTTAATTTTTCACCATATCAGCTTAAGTTGACAATACCCTATGGAGTGGCAATAAATGGACTTATACAGAGATGCATTGAAAAACCTCAAAGAGACTAGCCGAACTTTTTACATCCCAATCATTCGTTTACCGCTAGGCTTGCAAGAGGCAGTGGCATCAGCGTACCTGTGTTTTCGCGCTATTGATGAAATTGAAGATCATCCAGATCTAGATAACCCTACTAAGGCAAAACTTTTGCGTGCGATTAGCTTGACATTACAAGAAGCTGGGGTAGATGGCTTTGACGTTGATGGCTTCGCTCCTTTGAACACACACGAGAATTTACTACCAGAAGTGACCATTAGAATTAGAGAATGGACGCTTTTAGCGCCTGCGACTATTGCACCTCGGATTTGGGATGCTACTGCTGCGATGGCAGACCGAATGTCTTTCTGGGCAGAAAATAACTGGAAAGTTCATACAGAGTCGGATTTGGATCGTTACACATTTAGCGTCGCAGGCGCGGTTGGCTTGTTACTCTCAGATTTATGGGCTTGGTACGATGGAACACAAACCAACCGTACTCAGGCGATTGGGTTTGGTCGGGGCTTACAAGTGGTGAATATGCTCCGTAACCACATAGATGATTTGGCGCGTGGGGTAGACTTCTTTCCACAAGGTTGGAGTGCAGAAAATATGCAAAAGTATGCTCGTCGCAATCTAGAGATGGCAGATGCGTACACCAATGCTCTTCCTGCTGGACCTGCCTTGGACTTTTGTCAAATTCCGTTGACATTAGCTTATGGTACACTGAATGCCCTTGCTAATGGCAAAGATAAACTCACTCGCACTGATGTTCTTGCACTAATTGAGCAAGCAACTAGTATCAAATAAACAACAGCCACTCTCATGGCATCAACTTGACTCACGTGCCGATTGCGGTAAGTTACATTAAAAACGTGCAATAAGTCTATGACTCTGCTCAAATAAAGGAGAGATATCAGTGAAGAAAACTTTGTTCCTCAGTCCTCCTTCCTTCGATGGGTTTGACGGCGGTGCAGGTTCGCGATACCAAGCCAAGCGCGAGATTACCTCCTTTTGGTATCCCACATGGCTAGCGCAACCAGCCGCCCTTGTCCCTGGTAGCAAACTTGTGGATGCTCCTCCACATGGTCAAACTGTGGAAGATGTGCTGAAAATTGCCAAAGACTATGAGCTAGTTATCATGCACACCAGCACACCCTCATTGAAGAATGATGCAAAGTGTGCTGAAGCAATTAAAGCTTTGAACCCGGATGTGCAAATAGGCTTTATCGGAGCGCATGTAGCAGTTTTACCCGAGGAGACACTGCGTGAAAACCCAGTCATCGACTTTGTGTGTCGCAACGAGTTCGACTACACCTGCTTTGAAGTGGCTTCAGGCAAACCTTGGAACCAGATCAAGGGTCTAAGCTACCGTGACCTGAACGAATCGGTGATACATAATGACGAGCGCGAATTGATCCACGATTGGGATGCTATGCCCAGTGTCCTGCCAATTTATGCGCGTGACTTAGACATTACAAAATATTTCATCGGCTACCTGCTGCATCCCTACGTTTCTTTTTATACCGGACGGGGCTGTCCGGCAAAATGCACCTTCTGCCTTTGGCCTCAGACTATTGGTGGTCACCAGTACCGCGCTAAAAGTCCAGAAGCAGTAGGCTTGGAGATGGAAGAAGCCAAAGCTATCTTTGGTGACAAGGTGCGGGAATACATGTTTGATGACGACACCTTCACAATTGATAAACAGCGGGCGATCGCCATCAGCGAACACTTGAAGCGACTGAAGCTGACTTGGAGTTGCAACGCCCGAGCTAACTTAGACTACGATACTCTCAAGCAACTGCGTGACAACGGCTTGCGTTTGTTGCTGGTAGGATTTGAATCGGGCAATCAGCCAATTCTGGACGGAATTAAGAAAGGCATTAAGCTGGAGGTGGCGCGAAAGTTTATGGAGAATTGCCATAAACTCGGCATCACTGTACACGGCACATTTATCATCGGGTTGCCAAACGAAACCCGTGAGACAATTGAAGAAACTGTTCGCTTTGCTTGCGAGATTAGTCCTCATACCATCCAAGTTTCCATCGCCGCCCCGTATCCGGGTACCGAACTTTATCGACAAGCTCAAGCTAACGGTTGGTTTACCAACGCCAATTCCCTGGTGGCAAATTCCGGGATTCAAATGTCTTCACTACAATATCCAAACCTGTCTAGCACTGAGATTGAAGATGCAGTCGAGCAGTTGTACCGTCGGTTCTACTTTCGACCCAAAGCGATCATCCCGATAGTGGGTGAAATGCTCAGCGATCCCCAAATGTTAGTCCGCCGCCTACGAGAAGGTCGCGAGTTCTTCTCCTACCTAAAAGATCGTCGTACACAAGCAGCTACTAAAGTTAGTTGTTAGTTGCTAGTGGTTAGTGGTTAGTAGAATAACTAACAAATAACAAATAACAACTAACAACCAACAACTAACAACTAACAACAAACAAAAATGAAAATAGGAAGCGAAAACCACAAGGAACTCTTCTGCCGCAGCTTCATTGACAGCCACCTAAAGTTTGAGCCGGAGCAACTTTCTTGGCCTACTCTTGATAGTGTCGGTTTGGAACGCCTGCGAGGCATTCCCTTTTGGAAAGAAGCCCTGAGTACAGAGCGATCGGCAGGGGCTATGGTTAATACCTTTGCGGCGACGGTTAGCGATCCCCTGTTACAAGAAGCGATCGCCCTTCAAGGTATGGAAGAAGACCGCCACGCCAAACTCATTGGGTTTTTGATTAACCATTACGACATTCAGATTTCCCAACTGAATGAGCCTATAGTCCCTAACAACATCAAAACAGCCTTCCTTGACTTTGGTTTCGGGGAATGCCTTGACTCTTTCTTAGCCTTTGGCATCTTTGAAATTGCCCACCAAGCTAACTACTTCCCGGAAGCATTGTTCGACATATTCAATCCAATTCTTGACGAAGAAGCACGACATATCATGTTTTTCGTCAATTGGGTGACTTATCAACAAATTAATCAGGGTCGCAAGGCGAATTGGCTACGTGGGGGTCATGCTCTTTTGCATTACATCCGTGCGTTTCAAGATAAACTTAAAGCCTTTGATGGCTCGATGGAGGACCAACAAGAAGGTTTCACTGCCACCGGAGCTAGTAACTTTATGGATAATTTGACCCCCGATCTGTTTTTATCCAGTTGCCTTCAAGAAAACGCTCGCAGGATGAGCGTCTTTGACAAGAATCTACTTCAACCGCGACTGATCCCTAAACTTGCCAAAATTGCCCTGCGCACTCTGAGACTAACATCTCGACGTCCGACCAACCCGACAGCCCAATTTTTAGAACAATAACACCAGAATGTTGCAGGCTCAAAGACTCGCCATTATTAATGGTGACGACTTCGGCTTTTCTTGTGGCGTTAACAGCGCGATTATTAAAGCGCATGAAGAAGGCGTACTGACTAGTACCAGTCTGATGGTAACGGGTGAGGCATCTATTGAGGCGATCGCCTACGGACACGCTCACCCTAACTTGGCAGTTGGTCTACACCTGGTTCTAGTATGTGGTCAAGCTGTTCTACCACCGGATCTGATTCCTCACTTGGTTGACTCAACAGGTAATTTTCCATACAGCCCCGCGATCGCTGGTTTGCGCTACCAATTCCATCAGGCAACCCGCGAGGAACTGCGGCGAGAAATTCGCGCCCAATTAGAAAAATTCCGCTCCACTGGGCTGCCCCTTTCCCATGTTGATGGGCATTTACATATGCACATGCATCCAGTGGTACTAAATATCTTGGTTGAACTGGCACAGGAGTTCGACATCAAAGTTATCCGTCTTCCTGCTGAGGAACTAGGTATTAATTTGGGGATAGATCGTCGTGGTATACTGACTAAGCTGGTTTGGTCAGGGGTGTTTGGTGGACTGCGCCGCAATGGTGAGAGGTTGCTGAAATCTCAGGGTATCAGCTTTGCTGACAAAGTATACGGGTTGCTGCAAACTGGCTGCGTGACCGAGGAATACTTGCTGAGTCTGATTCCCCAGATCAAGGCAGACCTAGTAGAGATTTATTGCCACCCAGCAATGACTAAGGCTGACGAACCGCTGAATGGACCACCAGGAGCAGGTGAAGCAGAACTCGCCGCTTTGTTGAGTGAGCAAGTACGTAAAGTAATAGATACAAACGGCTTTAAACTCACCAATTATAATCAAATTAGGAAGTGAATTAAATAATATGAAAATTGGTTCCCAAACCCATAAGGAATTATTCTGCCGCAGCTTTATGGAAAGCCACCAGCAGATTGAGCCATCTCAGCTTATGTGGCCTAAACTTGATGGTCCAGAGTTATTGCGCCTACAGCAAATTCCCTTTTGGGAAGAAGCCCTGAACACTGAGTTGGAAGCAGGAGCAAAGATTGAAACCTACCTCCCAATGATTAGCGATCCACTAGTGCGAGAAGCAGTCGCCCTTATGGGAGAGGAAGAAGCCGCTCATGGTCGGTTATTCAAGTATATGATTCAACACTATGGCATTGAGATCTCCGGGCGTCCTACTGTTGAGCTACCGACAAACATTGAGCAAGCCTTCATTGATTTTGGTTACGGTGAGTGTCTGGATGCTTTCTTAGGATTTGGGCTGTTTAAAATCGCTCGCCAATCTGGTTTCCTACCAGAACCAATGTTCAACATATTTGACCGCCTACTGCAAGACGAAACACGTCACATTGTGTTCTTCGTGAACTGGGTAGCTTATCTTCAGGCAAGTAGAGGTCGGGAAGCCAAATTATTTAGAGGTACGCATTCACTCTGGCATTACGGCAAAGCTGTTCAACGAATGATGGGTGTGGTTGATCGGAGTGCCGAACAAAGTGGTAATTCTTTTGCGGCTACTGAAGCCAGCGTCTTCCTCGATGGCTTTAGCGTGGAGAAGCTGATTTCAACTTGTTTGCAAGAAAATGCACGACGCATGAGCGTTTTCGATCGCAGGCTTCTCCAGCCGAAACTCCTACCATCGCTTGCGCAAGTAGCACTATCCGGTATCAAACTTTTACCTAAACGCCACCCCCAAACGACAGAGAAGAACCTCTCAAAAGCAGAAAATTCTTAGGGAATGCATGAACCGAGTTTTACTGGGACGTAATCTCATTATTGTCGCAGCTATCTTTACATGATTCGTAGCAGAAAGCCCACGAGCATATAGGTGACTCAGGAACCTATATGCGTCCTTCAGGCGTGGGACGCCAGTCGTCTACGGAGGGAGACCCTACCGCAGTTTCTTTCGGAGGGAAACTCCGACTCTTTGCTGAGATTTTTCAATGTTTTCAAGGGATTCATGTTGTGATTACACAAGGATATGAGCAAATTATTAACTTGAATGAATCACGTCGTCGCATCTTACAATTTCTCCCTAATTCTTGTCAAAAATATTATTTGTTATCGGAAAGTATTGGCGCTTATTATTAGCGTTATTTTATGGATATAGAAATCAAATAGTCGAGGCAAGATGATGAAAATAATCAGTGGTAAGGGAGGGAATTAGCGATCGCTATACAGGGAACTGCATTCGATTAAATTGACATTAAATATTCCTGCATAAATAGCTTTTTGATAAATAGATAAAGGCTTGGTATTTATCCTTTAAAATTTCTTGTTTTTGACGATTACACAAGTATCAAATTTACAATTTTTGGTTTCTCCTCAATGACACAATCAGGCTTTTACGTGGGATGCGCTCTTTATGCAGTACAAGGCTAGAGGTACGCCAATACGGTCTGTTTATTTTGCTCCCTACTGTAACTAGACCATCAATTTCTGATTATTTCCCAGTTGGGCAGCTATCATACCTTGTTTAGTTAACGAATCTGCTAGCATACTTGAAAGATATAATTCTAGATCCAGATTTCTTAACACGGGTGTTTGCTTCGGTGGGATCGCATTAAGTGAGAATGAGTAGTTAGTATTCCCAGTTTGGGGTTGAATACGTATGTAGTAAGTCCCTGGATTCAATGAAATGCTTTGACCTGCAGTGCCTACAACACTATAATCGGGATTTATCACTGCGCTTTTTCTATTCGTCAGGATCCCACCTGTACTATCAAGTATTTGCTCAGCTACGCTTCTAGAAAAGCCATAGTTATATATACTAACCGTACTAGCTTGATTTAAACTAAACTGATAGTAGTCAACAGGATCGGATGAGCCGACATATTCAACCACTTTAGTATCATTTGAACTTATAGGAAGTTGGCGAGCAGTGTTTAATGTGTTTCCGGCGTATTCATTAGCGCCCTGGCGTCCTTCAAATTGACCATGTAAATCAAAGTGTTCGAGTAAATTGATGCCTTTCAAAGAAGCCACGTCGGGATTGTTTGCTTTATAGTACCCAACATCAAAAAAAGGTGAAGACTTACGCCCTTCATTTATCCCATTGATTTTAAAATGCTGTAACAACTGGCTGTTATTCAAATTAGCCAAGTCTTTATTATTAGCGCGATAGTAGTTAAAGTCAAAATAGGGTGAGAAGTTACGTCCTTCCTTGATCCCATTAATTTCTAAGTGGTTGAACAATTGAGAGTTATTTAGGTTTGTCAAATCAGAATTAAGCGATTTATATAATCCAGAAGCATAAAGTATAGAAAAGTTGCGTCCTTCAGAAACACCGTAGTTTTCCAAATGATTAAATAGTTGCTCGTTGTTAAAGCTTTTGAGGTCACTGTAGTTACTACGATAGTAGTTAAGGTCAACAAGTGGAGAGAAACTGCGTCCCTCAGCTACACCATGATTCTCCAGATGATCTAACAGTTGGCTGTTATTAAATTTTGCCAGGTCAGCATTGCTAGCCCGATAGAAACTCAAATCAACAAGTGGTGAGAAGGAACGACCTTCGTTTAGACCATAGGCTTGGAAATGGGATAAGGGTTGAGCATCGTTTAAACCAGCTAAGTCGGAATTGGCAGCACGATAGAAATTGGCATCAAATACGTCGTTGATATTTAGAGACATATTACCAAGTCCCTTTGATTTTAGTATTTATACTTTTTATGTTATTATTTTACCATAAAAGGGGAAACATGTTGTCAATGTAGAAAATAGGACATAGTGTAAATAAATGTTGCGCCTGCATTTCTCACAAAAATAAAAAATCAATTCACATGATGTAGGGGTGAAGTGTAGGTTAGAGTGACTTCGCACGTGTAGGGTTAAAACCCTTACCGTACAAGGGGTCAAATGAGCAGTCATGCAGAAAGTTACGCGCTTGGCTGAAATCCCTGCCATATAAGCATTCTAAGCATCAATATTTCTCGCCCTTAAAAACTTATCGTGTCCCTACCGTGTATTGCATCCAATCGACTATATACAGGTTCATGAATGCTGTTGTGTCCATTTTTCCCACAAAGGACGCACACTCCAGACGTTGAGCCGCTATCTCTGCATCGCCTTGAGATGCTTCATCTACAACGACTTGTGAAATGTAGAGAGTAAAGACGTTTCGACGGAATTCCCACCAATCTCAAGTCATCTCAATATTTCCAGCAATAATCAGATTTTTGGTTGAACGGGCAGTGAGATAACTGATATCTTGCACCATTCTCAACAAGACCTAAAAAACCGGGTTTCTCAACCAAAGATTAAGGGTTTGACCATTAGTCATTCTCAAGAAACCCGGTTTTTCACCCAGGTGCAAGATGTGAGATAACCAAGAATGCTGGTTTCGATATAGACAGTTTCACTCATGCTAAACCTAAGATGGTATCGTTTTGGAAGATGAGGCATCGAGAGCGGCGTCACAGGCTCAAATTTTATACATTTGTTGAGGCAAGATGATGATAAAACTGTTTTATGCTCCTGGTACTTGTGCCTTAGCTCCCCACATTGTTCTCGAATGGGTTGGAGAACCTTATGACTTAGAAAAAGTACAGCCTAGAAGTCCTGAATACTTAAAAATTAATCCTCTAGGACAAGTCCCGGCGATGATTGATGGTTCTAGCGGTGTGATGAATCAAGCCGATGCCATTCTTAAATACCTGGCACACAAATATCCTGACGCCCATTTGGGGGACGATAGCACGTTGCAAGATGCCTATGAACTCGATCGCTGGTTAGCTTTTTTTACAGGAGATGTTCATCCATCCTTCTTTCCATACTTTGCTCCCAGCCGTTATTGGGCAGATAACAATGAGAGTGCGCTCAAGTCTATCAAGGAATCCTCCTACAAGCTCATCGATCGTGTATTCAAGCATTTAGACGAGCATCTAGACGGCAAAAATTATATTATGGGAAACCGCCGCACGATCGCCGATCCTTATGCCTTCGCAATGATTCGTTGGGGAAACAATCTCCCAAAACCATTATCTGAGTATCCCAACATCTATCGCTTCTACCAACAATTGCTTGAAGACGAAGGTGTGAAGCGGGCGATGGAACAACAAGGGATCAATAAATAGAACTAGAGTTGTAGACACGAGTGTCAGTGGCGATCGCTACCAGCCGATCTATGTAAATCGAGTCCCAAATTTTGGGCAGAAACGCTGAAGATTTTTCAACTGGCAGGACGTACCACACGAATCAACTTACCAGGCAACGGTTCTGATGCAGCGATCGCTTCGTTAATCCGAGTTGCCATTCGATATCTATCAGTATCGTTTGTGCTAACAATAATACCTGCGTGTTGGAGGTTGGCTTTATGTAGTCGAATAAAATCTTGGCGATTAAGGGTGATAACAGCCCGATTACCGCTGATTGCAAATGCTAACACCTCCTCATCCGGGATGCCTAGATTGGCGTTTCCAGCTTCTTGTACAGTTAAAACATCGTGTCCCATTGTCCGAAGCAGTTCGCTTACTTTCCTGGGAAACTGCTCATCAGTATATAAACGCGCCATCGGTTAAGCAATCTCATTTGCGCGGATAACCGCTTCCATTTCCTGTGGATAAGCATCTGCATATGCCCAAGCATTGACTAAATCGGCAGCACTGATGTGAGGATAGTCTTGCAAAAGTTGGGCTTCGCTAATGCCAAGGCGACGAGCTTCAATCAATAGCCAAACCGCAATGCGGGTTCCAGCAATACAAGCTTCACCACCACAAACACCGGGTGTTTTGGTGATCCCCTTAGCACCAGTGCTGATAGTTTTGGTTAGGCTCTGGATAATTTCTGCTTTTTCAGAGGGAGTAAGCGTGAGCAGTTGATTCTCAAGTTCTTGGCGAGTCATAGAGTACCAATGCTATTTGGGCTTTTGCTTAATTGTAGCGACAGGGGGACCTTGTGAGAAGCTGAGATAGACCATAACACAGTCATGGGCGATCGCAGAATAGTTTGACTACCAGTCGCACTCAATCACTTCTGACGTTTGTGCTTTTGCGTTTACCGGCGTTGCATTGTGAGATCGGTATTACGAATACTAAGAGTAGCTGTTAAATTGTAAGTCTCTTTGCGGTCATGGGGTTTGGAGTCTTTTTGGGTGTTGTTGGACTTTTAGTGCTGTGTTTCAGGCTTTATTGGGCGAGCCGCTACAGGCGTTTAGACAAACTTTTACAGTCACCATTACGTGAATTACATCCCAGGAAAGAGGACATAATTCAAGTATTACAAATTGGATTAATCGTCAGTTTGATCGGGCTATTGTTAGCTTTTTTAGCATCTGAAGTGACCGTTGCTGTCGTAGTAGCGAAAGCTCTAACACTACAAGGAGTGACAGCTTATACCTCTATAAATTTCATTCGTCCGTTGGATATTTTTGTATTATTGGCAAACGTGAATATGATTGGTGCTCACTTTGTAGGAAGTGTGACTTCACTTGGGCTGCATAACTGGTTAGATCAATAGTAAATACAGGGCAAACGCATCTAAGTGTAGTGTGCAAATAAGGTAATATAGAAAACTTGCATTAATCTCACTCAAGAAAGAATTTATCATCATCGGTGACACTATTCAACTCTTACGTTGCAATCTTGTTATTGCAATCCCCGTCCTCCTTAGGGCGGGGTTGTTCAACTACCTTTAGGTTGAGAAAGTGATAATTCCCATATAAAAATTCTTTACTGTGCTGGAATTGCCTCTCGGTTATTATAGTTAATTAACTCAAAGCCGTTAGAGACTAACATTTTACGGACTCGGAGACTAACCAGCGCATCGAGTTCTAACTGACCTGCTCCTTGTGGTCCATTCCTTGGTTCTCCGTCGATCGCGATCGCTGGATGAGCATAAATTTCTACCATGTTGGCTTGGATCTGCGGAATCAAATTCAGTAAGTAAGCATCCGTTATGCGCCCACTTTGGAGCCAGCCATAGACGCGGAGAGGGGAGACAATCCCTTTTGATTTCAGCAAGCGCTCACCGTACCAACGCAGACACGACATAACACTATACCAGATAATCTTGTTCAGGCGATCGCTACTATCAATGGAAAGAGTTATCTTCAATTCCTCATAAGGAAGCCGGATCACCTTGATGTTAAATTCGTTACTCAGGTCAACCAGATTGTGCAGCACTACTGGGTTCAAGTGCATGTGTCGATGACCGTCAACGTGAGAAAGTTGCAACCCAGTGGAGCGAAACTTTTCAAGTTGAGCGCGGATTTCCAAAGGTAGTTCCCGACGCGCACCTTGACTCAAGTGGTAGTGTACCCCAGCTTGGTTATCTTTGTCAGAAAAATTACCGTTTGAGTCTACCAAGTGTGGTATCTGTGAAGGAGGCAGTACCGCCTTGCCGTTAGCCAAAACCAAGTGCAGCCCAACTCCTAGCTTTGGGTGAGCATGAGCCAAAGCCACTGCTTCATCAAACGCTTCACCTGTCACCATTAGGCTAGTACTCGTCAGCACTCCCCGCTCATGGGCTTCGATGATGCCGCGATTGACACCACTCGAGAATCCAAAATCGTCTCCATTAATAATGACGAATCTGCGGTGTGAGTCGGAGTTGATTTCACACTTTGACGCTACAGTAGGAATTTTAGCTGGAGAGTTAGTCATTAACTATAAACAGAGCTTAATCAAATAATCCACCACCTATTTTTACATTCAGGTTGGTGAAATTTCACCGCTCGACAATTGGAATATTTGTAATATTGTATACTAAAAATTATAAAGTATCAAAGAAAGATTCCCAAGTCAATCTCGCTGCAGGAAGTGGAAATTAATATCTATAGATGTAATCTATTGACTATCAACTCAGCAAAGTTTTGTCATACATATAATGATCATCGCTTTACAGTTGGTCCTGCTTATCCTCATTGCAGGAGCTGTAGTCTATTACATTTTGTGTGCGATCGCCACGGCTCGGTTCTACACAACTCCCAAACCCGAAAGGGGCGCTAACTACCAACCAGTGTCGGTATTGATCCCGGTTTGCGGTGTGGATGACGATTCTCGAAAAAACTGGGAGAGCTTCTGTGAGCAAGACTATGAAAACTACGAAGTTTTGTTTGGCGTCATGAACCCAAAAGACCCTGCTGTTCCCATCCTCAAAGAAGTGGTTGAGAAATTTCCCGATCGCGCTAAGCTGATCTTCTGCTTAGAGGTACGTGGTCTTAACCATCAGGTCAGCAATTTCATGCATTTGTTTGAGGCTGCACAGCACGAAATCGTCATTTTCACAGATAGTGATATATACGTGCAACCGCACTACCTGCGTACAGTCACACCGCCTCTAGCAGATCCTTCTATTGGTCTGGTTACGTGCGGTTACGTTGCTCACGGTCCGGAGTTTCCGATCCCGGCTATAGCCTCTTTGGGAAGGTGTACAGACAACATGCCGAGTGTGCTGCTGGCTCGCTGCTTGCAGGGTGGTAATCTGTGGTTTGCTTTTGGCGCAACAATGGCTATCCGCAAATCTGTGTTGGCTCAAGCTGGTGGATTACAAAGCATTGTCAACCGGATTGGATCGGATTACCAGATCGGCAATATGGTGGTAAATGCTGGCTATCGGATTGAACTGTCGCCATATATTACAGAAACCGACGGTGGACGCCAGAGTTTCCCACAACTATTCCAACGGGAGTTGCGTTGGGCTAGAACGATTCGTTATTTGGAAGGTCCGTTGTATTACGGTAATATGTTCACTTGTGGCACAGTGTACTGTATCCCTTTACTCCTGCTTTCAGGTGTTCAACCTTGGGCAGTGATTGTATCCTTAGCCATTATAACTGTCAGAGTTGTCCAAGCGCTGGTAGCTATTTACAGTATGGACTGCCCCAAACTGGTTCGCTGGCTCTGGGCACTGCCACTTCGCGATCTATTAAGTTTTATCATTTTTATCGGGGGAGCCTTCGGCAATCGTATCTACTGGCGTGGCAGGCGACTACAGCTAGGAATGGGCGGTACACTGACAGAGGAAGATTCTATTGGGCATTGTTAGTTGTTAGTTGTTAGTTGTTAGTTGTTAGTTGTTAGTTGTTAGTTGTTAGTTGTTGGTTGTTAGTTGTTCATTAGCCATTAGCCATTAGCAATTAGCAATTAGCCATTAGCAATTACTTAGAGAAACTTGACAAATAAACTCATAATGAGTACGCTTTATGTGAAAGACCCAAAAATTGGTTAAGGAGCAGAATTGATGTTGCCCAATCGAGAAGGACAAAAAGTTCCAAACGTTACCTTTCATACTCGCCAAAACGACCAGTGGGTAGATATCACAACTGATGAGCTATTTGCTGGCAAGACAGTGGTTGTCTTCTCATTACCTGGTGCTTTTACTCCAACGTGTTCATCGACCCATGTCCCTGGTTACAACGAGTTGGCAAAGGTGTTGAGGGAGAATGGCGTAGATGACATTATTTGCCTTTCCGTGAACGATACCTTTGTAATGAATGAATGGGCAAAGGACCAACAGGCAGAGAATATCAAGCTGATTCCTGATGGCAATGGAGAGTTCACTGAAGGCATGGGAATGCTCGTGGATAAAGCAGATCTGGGTTTTGGAAAGCGGTCTTGGCGCTATTCTATGCTAGTGAAAAATGGCGTGGTTGAGAAGATGTTTATTGAGCCAGACGAGCCAGGTGACCCATTTAAGGTATCGGATGCAGATACTATGCTTCGCTACATCAACCCTGAGGCAGCAAAGCCCAAATCCGTTTCTCTGTTTACAAAAGTAGGTTGCCCATTCTGTGCCCGTGCCAAGGATATGCTGAAGGAACGTGGCATTGATTATCAAGAAATTGTCGTGGGTAAAGATGCCACTCCTTACTCCCTCCGGGCGGTTACAGGAGCAAATACAGTTCCGCAAGTCTTTATCGATGGTAAGTTAATCGGCGGTTCTGAGGCGCTAACAGCCTACTTAGATGTCAGATCGCACTAATCGGCTAATTGCTAATTGCTAATTGCTAATTGCTAATTGCTATTAACTATTAGCAATTAGCAGATCCGATCAAATTTGGTAGTAAGAACGATACCAATCGACAAAGCGTGGAATTCCTACTTCAATAGGTATGCTTGGCTTAAAGCCAAATTGCTCTAAATCTTTAACATCTGCGTCAGCCTCAGGAACATCACCTGGCTGAAGTGGGAGTAAATTTTTCTTTGCCTTTAAGCCGAGATAATTTTCCAAAACCTCAATGAAGTCATCTAATCTCACAGACTTCTCACTACCAATATTATAAATTCTGTAAGGAGCATGACTTGTACTGGGGCTTAATTTATATTTTGCTGTATCTAAATTAGGTTGAGGAATTTTATCTTGAACGCGAACAATTGCTTCAATAACATCATCAATATAAGTAAAGTTACGCTGCATTTTGCCTCTGTTAAAGACATTGATCGGCTGTTCTGTCAAGATTGCCTGAGTAAATAAAAATAGCGCCATATCTGGTCGTCCCCAAGGACCATAAACGGTGAAGAATCGCAGACCTGTTGCTGGCAAATTGTATAAATGGCTGTAAGAGTGAGCCATTAGTTCACTTGCTTTTTTTGTGGCTGCATATAAGCTAATAGGGTGATCTACATTATCATCTACAGCAAAAGGTTTCTTCGTATTAGCTCCATAAACTGAACTAGAAGAAGCAAAAACTAGGTGCTTTACCTCTGTGTGACGACAGCCTTCAAGGATGTTGAGAAAACCTACTAGATTGCTATCTACATAAGCGTAAGGATTGGAGAGTGAATAACGGACACCAGCTTGGGCAGCTAAATGAATCACTTTAGATGGCGAGTAATCGGCAAATAACTTAGCCATGCTTGTGCGATCGCTTATATCCAATTTGTCAAACTGAAAGTTGTTGTGATTTTTTAGCTTAGCTAACCTAGCCTGTTTTAACTGAACGTCATAATAGTCGTTAAGATTATCTATCCCAAGAACTTCTTCCCCCATCATTAAAAGTTTTTGGCTTAAATGAAAGCCGATAAAACCAGCAGCACCAGTCACCAAAAATTTTGTCATACATTATATAGTACCTAACGACTAAAGTCACGGCTATACGAACTAAGTTCCTTCGGGTTCGGAAGGTCACGCCCCCTTCGGGGAAATTCAAAAGTCAAAAGTCAAAAGTCAAAATTAAGCCCCATAAATAAATTCAGGGGCTTGTAATAAGGACGTAGTATTTCTTGTTGCACTCCTCTCGAAATACATTTTTTATTTCTCCATAAATAAATTCAGGGGAACCTGATCCTTTTTTGTTTTTTTTGACTTTTGACTTTTGACTTTTGACTTCCCGCAGGGCGGTCATGTAGGATCTGCGCTCCCGTTGGGCCTCCCCGTAAGGGCCTCGGAGACCCTCCTGACTCAAGTAGATCGTGTTCCAATAATTGGATCATGTTTTCTGTAAGCTTTGTTGGTTTGATCGCTGATTTCACATCTTTAAACGATAAAGCCCCTTGTACACCACCAAGGGGCTTTTTGCTATCAGTAGTCAGGTATTAAACGCACTTCACCCAAGCAAATCTATGAGTGATCTGTTAACCCCCGAAAGTTCTTACTTTTGTTTTTTGACTATGATTATGGTGTGGTTGTAGGGGTGGGACTAGGTGTGGTTGTAGACGTACCTGGGCGTTTATGGTTTGGTTTACGCTTTTTATGCGTAGTTGTTGTATTGGTGGTTGAAGGCGCAGTTTGAGTTGAAGGCGCACTTTGGGTTGTATTCGTATCTGGGGTTGTACCTGTTGTACCTGTTGTACCTGTTGTACCTGCACCTGGGGTTGACGTTTGTGCATTGACTAGTGAATTAAAGCCTGCAACCGGGATAGCAATTGCAATAGCAAAAGTTAGGGAGAGTGCTAGGGATTTAGCAAACTTACTCATTTTAACTCCTCACCCAAGAAATTGTAGATGTTACAACTATCATACCATCAATCACTACAAAGTTAAGCATTCCTTCAGCAATCGGATAAGGGGGACAAGGGGGACAGGGGGGAGGTGTTCACAACTCCGGGGCGGATTGCTATAGATGATCGCATTCTTCTGAGTCGATGTCATTTAAATTTGCGCTCAGGCGGAAAGCTTACTGAATGAACACGCTAATTAAAAGTACTGAACTTAGGGACTTCCAATTAAAAAAATCTCCAACTATTTCTTGTGGGATGGGCATCCTTCCGTCCTAGGAACCGGGCTGGCAGGATGCCCACCCCACAATATTGGATAATTTATTTTTTGGTATTCCCTTATAGGATGTTTTTGCTTCTCTCGTTACTTGAACTAAATAATTCGTAATTACTATGCCCCTGATTAAGTCTAATTATGGATAAAAAAGTCGTTGGGTCATGCTAAATAGAGTAAATAGCCATAGAAGAAGGAAGAATAAGCCGAGTATGGATAACACAAATAAAGTTAATAGCACTGCGAATAATTCAATTCAGAATACAATAGATTCTGAGACTGATATTATTTCCGATCCATCATCTAACGAGCCAAAACAAATTTCTAAAACAATTGACGTAGATGGACACCGTCCAATTGACCCAAGTAGTCTTCACTTTTCAGATACCTTAGAGATAGATGGTCACCGTCCCATTGTTGTAAGTGATTTTGAGGTCCAGGAAACTTTTGACATAGATGGTCAGCGTCCGATTGCTAAGAGTAATTTTCTGGACCATAGTATTTTAGGTATAGACGGCGATCGTCCAGTTGACCCAAGTGATTTAGAGGTTAGCGATACTTTTGACATAGATGGTCAACGTCCAATTGCTAAGAGTAATTTTCGCTCCTCCGACACCGAAGACATAGATGGTTGCCGTCCAATTACTTCAAATAACATTGAAAATCCAGAAATTACAACGGATTATTTAGATTAAAATTAGGCATTTATGAAGCTTGGAGTGTAAGTTTCTCGCTTCACTCCTTCGCGTTCACGCACCCAGATCTTGCTGCCCAAACAATTGGGTGATAAATCTATTTGTCTATAGCATCGATTCCGTAAACGCTGTTAGCGGCTTTCGCTACTTCGTCACGCACAGGCAATCCTCGAATGAGTTCCCGAATTACATCCGTTGCTGGTCTTCCTGTTTGTTTACAGTACAAGGCCAGCTTTTCGGCTTCAATTGAAGCCAAATTCAACGTAATTCGCTTGATCGTCCATTTTTTCTTCATACTTTAAAACACCCGGAATTCTAAGAACCACCCATACACAGTTACTCTCTCAAAAATTCTAGTGCCGCTAGTAAGACTTTAGCCTTTAAAGAATTAGGTATGAGAGTTAACTTGTGCCCTATTCTTAATAGGTACAATTGAAATAATTTATGCACTCGCTGCCAAAAAAAGCCTTCTGTGGTGTTGAGGGCAAAGCAGTGCTTTCGTAATAAGTTCAAAACTGGCATTGTGCTAAACCTAAATAACGGATACCTTCTGGAGTAATTTCAAACCGACAGGGTAAGACTTCTAAACCCAAGGCGATCGCATCCCTTAACAGTTGACCATACACAGGGTCAGGACCATCACCCGGAGCAAACTCAGTACAATCACCCCGATTGATAAAATAAAGCATCACCGCACGACTTTCAGGCAGAAGTGCCATTAGTTCCCGTAAATGTTTTTGTCCCCGTGTGGTTTCTGTGTCGGGAAATAGTGCTAACTTCCCCTGTGCCAAAGTTGTATTCTTAACTTCGAGATAAATACTGCGACTATTTTCCGTTAATAGCAATTCACCATTTTTTGGAGATAAATGGGATGGATATAAGAAAAAATCCACCCGACTTTTCTGATTGTGTCCATAGGGAACCTCACCGCGAACTTGGCTATATTCTCCCAATTCTGGGAAAAGCTGCTTGGACAAAGCTATTTTAATAATCTGATTGGGCATTGCAGTATTAATACCTACCCAAGTCGGCTGGTTATCATGCACTTGAATCAGTTCCCAAGTGTAAGACAGTTTGCGGTTAGGATTATTACTTAAGGATAGCTGCACCGCACTTCCAGGCGTTGATACTCCTGTCATTGGTCCAGTATTCGCGCAGTGTGCTGTTACTACCTCCCCATTCGCGAGTTCAATATCCGCAAGAAATCGCTTGTAGCGTTTTAGCAAAATACCAGGATACAGAGGTGGGTAGCGGTAAAGATAGTCGATCATAGAAGTTGTTAGTTGTTGGTTGTTAGTTGTTAGTTGTTGGTTGTTAGGTGTTGGTTGTTGGTTGTTGGGTGTAAAAAAGAACCACTAACTACTAACCACTAACCACTAACTACTAACTACTAACTACTAACTACTCTAAAATTAATTAATTGAGTCAAAGAAATAAATACTATGAATGAGGAACTATACGATAGGGGACTGGAAAAAGCTAAGCAAAAAGACTACGCAGGAGCAATTGAGGAATTTACCCATGCTTTACAGCATGCACCATACTTTGCCGAAGCTTACTTTCAACGGGGTTTGGCATACTACGACTTAGGAGAAATTCTTCAGGCAGTTTCAGATTATACAGAAGTGCTGAAGCTGAATTCTCAAAGTGTAGAGGCATATTATTGTCGCGCTTTGGCAAGGGTAGTGCTGAAAAATCTGCCTGGGGCGCTTGAGGATGTGGATCAAGCTATTCGCCTTAATGGCAATTATGCTGCTGCTTATAGTTTGCGGGGAACAGTGCGGCGCAAACAGGGTTTTATTCAAGACGCGATCGCCAACTTCAAAAAAGCTGCACAATTATATCTAGAGCAAAAGGATAAAGAGAACTGTCGTCAATGTTTGGAAAAGATTAAACAGTTACAACCAACAGAAAAACAGATTGCTGTTGAGCAATCAATTTACAAGCCAAAGCCAATAACATCCGAAAAGGAATATTTCACTCAGTTACTAGAAAAGGCAGAAAAGGGAGACACTCGTTCGTCATTGGAGGATTTAGGCTGGGCGTTAAAAGTCGATCCGCAGGATGCGCAAGCTTACTGCTGTCGAGGGGTTGTGCGTTGCAAACAGGGAAATTATCAGGATGCGATCTCGGACTTTAATCAAGCGTTGCGACTGAATCTTCAAGACCCTATTGTATATCGTAACCGAGGAAAGGCGCGTTTTCAGTTAGGAGATCATCAAGGAGCACTCGCGGATTTCAACTCTGCACTCCAGATGCAATCTCAGGACGCGCTGCTTTATGTTGCCAGAGGAAATGTCTATCGGGCAATGGGCAATCATTTCGGTGCAATCAAAGACTATACTCAAGCACTGCAAATTAATCCCGATGATGCCCAAGCTTACTACAATCGAGGTATGGCTTATACTTGTATAGAAGAAATGCAACGCGCCGTTGAAGATTATCAGCGTGCCGCAAGTATGTTTTGTGAAAAAGAAGATTGGGGAAATTACCAACAAGTTTTAGATAGCTTGAAAAAAATTCAGCTTATTAGTTTTGAGTCAAAAAACACGACGCCTAATCTGCTACGCCAACGCTTGTTAAGACTGGTTGGAGGATACTGGGAAATTGCCCAACGACTGATTGAACAGGCAAAGAATTATTATCCAGGGATGTCAGAAGAGTGGTATGTGGAAAAAGTGATTCAGGACTTGGAACGCGATCGCTCTTAGGTAAGACTGATTTGCTTTTGGTTTTTGTTTCAGAACAAGAGCAAACTTTGCTGATTTTGCTGGATCGTGTGTGTTATGCCATTCGATTCAGACAAAGTAGGTCAGTTATTAACCTGCTATTCTGTTAACTGTCTTAACTGTCCGCTCATGTTGCCATTTTTTTAAATTAGTTATTTAACTGTCTTATTTGCTATTGCATCTCCCTGATGAAGCTGAGAATATAAGAATGAGAAATCAGTAGGGTATATCTACCGGATAAGTTACGGTAATTCGTAACTTTGATCAAAAGAACCCATATATCTCGCTTTATTTTTCGTAGTAAGCGCCACTGCAAATAAAGCGAGTTTTTTTAGATTTGCAAACAATTATGGCTAAAAAATCTGAGGGTTTTCTAATAATTAACTTAAATTTACATTTTGTCATTTAGGCAATTTTATGCTTAGGATATCTCAATTGAAAATTGTTAGCTTTGGGGCTAGGAATAGGTAAAGCATCTGCCCCTACTGCAATCTATTAATGGGGGATATTCCAATACCGTTCGGTTAAGGTAATTCGTGAAAAATCCATGCGTGTAGAGACGTTGCAGTGCAACGTCTCTACATGGGTTTTAAATGAGGAAATCATCTTATCCGAACCGTATTGGGAGATATTCTACACGCCACAGTCGTTACTGGCAGCAGATAAGCGAAGGTCAGATTTTGCAACGGTTAGGGTGGGAAATCCCAGGCGATTATGGGTATGAGGTGGTGATTTCCGAGGAATTAATTGAGCAAATTTCCAGAGTTGCTAAACGGTTAAAGAATAAGGATTGGGCGGGTGAAATCATTGGACGGATTTGGCAGAAGTTGAAAGTTCGTTATGTTCAAATTGATGACCAGAAAGAAAAAGGTAGCAGGTTCCCCTAGATTTATTTATGGAAAAATAAAAAATGTATTTCAATCGAGTAGGCGCAAGAAATACGGCGTCCGCTGACTCAAGCCCCTAAATTTATTTATGGGGTTCTTACTTTTGACTTTTGACTTGTTACCTTAGACGAACCCGAAGGGGCTGACTCTACCTTGGCTACAATAGAAGCACAAGGAATTATCCCCCGTGAATATGTAGGAGTTTATTTGACGGCGAAAGAAGGACAAGCACAATGTTTTGTTTCTGCTAACCTTTTACACCATTACAGACATTTTTGCAATCTACTAACTTCAAATAAATCTAGTTATTTGCATTATATTTGCTTGATGATAAATTTATTACACCGTCGCGATCGCAATGCTCACCGAAGAGTGCGCGACTATTTCTCTACTGTCTGAATAGTCATCAAAACCCAGTGTATTTTTTATAATAAAAGTATTGTATTTGACGGTATAATATTTATTGAGACTTGTGTTATAAAAAAATAGTGTAATTACTATTACAACAAATAAGTTATTTAGATAACATAATTTTATGTTAAAAAGTTATGTAAAGGGAAACTCATCAACCAAAAGTTAAGTTTTTAAATTTTTTTAAAATAGGGGTGCAAGTAGCATTGTCACCAGAATGTCTGCTGTCGCCAACTCCAGGGGATTTAACCATCACTATAAAGATAAAGTTCCGATGACAACTCCACCAGACTCTCAACATAAAGGATTGCAACTCGGAAATATTGCAGAACCATCAATTTGTCAATCAGCAGAAATGCTGACGATGGACAATGCCGCCACACGGCTATCTTCAAAACGCAGTCGCGGTATGGTTCTGACTGCTGTTGGACTCAAGCGATTGCAAGCCGCTATCGTGGCGGCAGAACAGCAGGAAAAACCTGGGAACCGCTTCACTCAAGAAGAACTTAGCTTACGCATGAGAGTCTCTACCAAAACTGTCAGCCGACTTTGGTCGCTCACAGCCAGATTAGACCAACGGACTCTAAAACTTTGCTTTAGTGCCTTTAATCTGGAATTGACAGTTTCTGACGCAAAAGCTTTGTCAGTTAGTGGTGAGAGCAACGCAAGAAACGCAAAATAATAGTTTGACGCCACCCCCAGGTACGGAGATATTTTGGGTAGAGAATTTGGTGCAGGAGCGCCTAATTGACCACTGGGAATCGCTTGATGAACCAGAGCATTTGCGGACAGTCAGGGATCGCCTTTTGAGGAATGAGCAACGGGCTGGTAGATTACTCGGCGTTTATCAGCAACTCTTACAGGGAGTGGAGATTAAAGCAGACGACTCTCAAAAACAAACTGAACTGCTGCTGTCAGGTTTAGTGGTGAAACAGCAGAGTTATTTGCAGATTAAAAACCGCATTTATCGAGAGATTTTTTGCCTTGAATGGGTAGAAAGACAATTACAAAACCTGCGCCCCTACTCCCAATTGTTCGATGCTTGGATCGCATCCTACCAGCAAGATAAATCGCGGCTATTGCACGGACAAGCGTTGATTGATGCCCAACTCTGGTCAGAGGGTAAAAGCTTGAGCGACTTGGACTATAAGTTTTTAGCTGCTAGCACCGAACTTGACAGACGAGAAGTCCAGTCAGGACGGGCAATTCTGCGCAGTAAATCAATTCCGTAGACCCGCAACAATTGACGGAACAAGCGGGATATTAACATTGCCAAAGAGTTGGGCTGGATAAAAGTGCGTTGCGCCTAGCAACAATATTCCTAGAAATGAAGCAATGACAATCGCGACAAATGCGTTGTTTAATTTCTCCACCAATTTTTCTCGCGCAGAATACATCATGCCGCCAAATAAGAGAGTGAACGTTATTGTGCCCACCGACTCCGGCATCACAACGTTCACACCCCACAATGACGAAGCTGTAGAAACTAAAATCTCTCCACCTTCGACAATATATGCTACTAGCAGGGCATAGTCCAAAAATAGATATGCGATCGCCGCAATCCGTGCTAAGAAAAACCCAAGCGTACTCTCGACAATGACCAACAGACCTAAATCCGGACGCCCCACAATACGCATCGTGTTCAAAGTCACTTCTGCGATCATTAGACCTGATACTAAAGTGTAAAGCCAAACAGCAATGAGCAGGGCTGAGGATGGCACAACGCCAGATGGCATGGTAACCGCAGGTAACGCCAGAATACCAACACCAACAGTTGTACCAGCAATAAGTGCAGTACTTCCTAAAACACTACCCGGTTGGTGAATTAGCTGATTGCCATCAAATTCGATGTGAGAAAATAATCGCGTAGATTCTAGGGTATCCGACTTGAGAGGTATCTTGATCGGGCTTTGCATATTTGTCGCCATGTGTTTGGCGTCCTATTAGACATCTCCGAAAAACGCCAATACATGTCTATGACTTGATTTCAACAGGCGATCGCCTACTTCAAACATCAGCCATTCTCCACGTAAAAATCAGGTTTTGAGACAGTTCTTGTTGATAAAAAAGCAAAATGAAGTATATGTAAACACAATTTTTTCCGGATTGATTCTCACTATTTCATGTTGGTAAAACTAATGCTCCTATTCGGAATCTTACAATTCCGCATATCGTCATAATTATTTGTTTGTATTTACTTGGATTTAATCTAAATCTTTCAGTTGCCACTCTAAATATCTTAATTACACGAATCAAATGTTCAACAAATATTCGTTCAGACGCCATTTCTTTATTTTTCGATTTTTCTGACTGAGATAATTCTCCTTTAAACGGCTTTTTGGTCGGAGTATTAATTGAGGCTTCTCCTTCATAACCTTTATCTCCTTTAAACTTTTGATTATGACTAAATTTATTCTGCCCTGAGCGAAACAAATTTATATCACTTTTTGGGCCCGGTTCTCCCGCGATTACATCAACAATATCTTTGCCATCTGGTAAAACAGTAATTTGGTTTTTAAAGGTATGGTGTTTTTTCTTGCCAGAGTAATACTTTTTTTGCTCTTTATACTCTCCAGGTCTCTCTCTTGGCTGTTCAGCGCTATCAACTATTAGTTCATAATCGGTTAAAATTTCTTGAACTATATCGTAATCACTGGCGTTTTTTTTTACCTGTTCAAGTAAACTAGATGGCAGAAGTTCTTGTAGTAGAGGAAACCAGTAATTAAATGTATCGTTGGCTGTGGATTCACTCACTTGAAATTGAATTCCTAACAATTGAAATGTTGTGAGATGTCTTAAATATATTAAAGTTAAAAGAATTTGGTCTTCGGAGGATAATTTTACATGACGACCGCCACCTTTATTTATAATTCTAATTTTTTTAGCTTCGATTTTCTGCTGCTTTTCAGTATGTAAGGCGATGCCCCAAGGGGGCTTGCCCGTTCGGGCTCGCCTGCTTTATCAATTGTTCTAGTTGCTCATATTTTACACCTACTAATCGCTGCGTTTCTTGGGGGTTGTTTTGAATGTACGTTAATATTTCACTCATGTTTTTGTGGTAAAATAGATCATTTTATACTCTTATACCACACGACGTTTCTATTTTGGAGATGTCTATTAATGAAATTGATAGCCTGCTCAGTTTGAGTTTCAACGTTGACGACTTTTTTGGCTGGAGTCGTCATTGCTATAACCTGCGATCGCACAACTCATAGTTTGAGTGCAATTTAGAACTAAGTAGGTCGGCGTGAATAATTAAAGGTTTGTAGTAAGTGCTTTAGCGCTAAAGTTAACAAGCATAGTCATTTCGTGCCTAACTCTTGAAGTTGTTTAGGGGCAAAACTAGCGGGTAATGGTATAGAAGTAGTAGACATGTTCGTAATATTAACTCGGTAGCAATCAATACCCTTTTGTCTTAACTGTCTTAACTGTCTTAACTTCGCTTAATTAGCAACTACTATCTGCTTAACTGTCTTATTTGCTATTGCATTCTTGTTATGAAGCTGAGAATATAAGGAGAAATCAATGACATTAATAAGGAACGTGAGTTAACGCTGCTATGACTAATGCTGAGCAGACAAGCCCGACTGAGATTTACAAGGCTATTGCAGGGTAAGCTCATCTAATTTGGTATAAAGTGTACTTGACAAGTAGGATTTGAGAATGATAGGTGAGATGACTAAAGTCGGGCGATCGCCTCCACTGGGGGGATGTGTTGACAAATAGGACTTAAGAATGATTAAGTGAGATGACAGCAATGCCACTTTAAAAATCTCAAGGAATACTCAAATGTCTCAGGGCTTTAGTCGTAAATCTGCCGATGCCAACAAAGATTATAAAGGTTAAAAATATGGCTGCACTTCGAGTTAGCGAATTGAATGACATAGAATTAAGCAAGTTGACAGAGATAAGACAAGGTTCTTTCTTACTTAAGCTATTAATAATGACTTTTATATTAATAGGTTCGATAACTATTATTTTATGTACTCAAGGAATAGCTTCATTTATCGCTATGATTCTCCTGGGATTAATGTATGCTCATGCATTAGTATTGCAACATTCATGTCTTCACAATACTGCTTTTCGCACTAAACAATGGAACAGAATAGTAGGATTTTTGTTAGGATTACCTATGTTGGTATCTTATTCTGACTATCAATTTCGTCATTTTAAGCATCATAAAATGCTGGGAACTTCTGAAGATGAAGAATCTTTCAACCATGATTACAATTCATTGAATTCCCTGAAATTTATCATCCCTCATTTTTGGATGTTTCCTCATTATAATAATGTGGCTATCAGGCTATATAAATCGATAACATGTAAACCTTTAGAACTTGTTGACGCCATACCAAAAACCGAATCAAGAATTCGTAAAGAATATTTCTTAATGTTTATTTTTTTAGTTGTAATTTTAGCTCTGACGATAGTTGCTCCAACGACACTTTTTGTAAAAATCTGGCTAATTCCTTTATTATTTGCTAATCCAACTTATGCTTTAATTGAACTACCAGAGCATATTGCTTGCGATCAAGTACCAGACGTTTTTGTAAACACGCGAACAATAAAAGCTAGTAAACTTGCAACATGGTTTACAGATGGAAATAATTATCATGTTGAACATCATTGGCTTCCTAACATACCACACGATAGACTTCCAGAGGTACATAATCATATAAATTTAAAAATTAAGTATTTAGATTCTTCTTACTGGTCATTTTATGCAAATTTTGTGGAGAATATTTGTCGTAAGCCAACTTTTGATTCAGAGATAAATGGCACGCACAGAAGCCAGAACGCTGTTAAATCAGACAGTCTGTAATTGACAACGAATTTATTTCTGGGTTGTTTCATCAATGGGTAAGCTTTGGGACAGCACTTCCTAACTCTGGGTTTTGGCTTTGATCGCTAAATAAAAGATTTTGGCTTAACACTCAGTGATTAAATAACAGTAAGTTTTCTTCGTGCCAGACCCTCATAAACTATCTATTGTTCACAACAAAGCGCCCCACAGGCGGCTCTTACCACCCGTTATGCCAATTTGAAATAAAAATGCGACAGATGTATGGGTAGGGGCGTACAATTGTACGCCCCTACAGCCGATTCATGTGTTGCAAATAAATAGTATTCTGAATGAAAGAAACACTTGAAGTTCAAAAATATCGGATTTACAAGGGTGTTGGCGAGTGTTTCTTCAGAGTAGACTAAAAATACACAGACATGTAGGAGAACTCAACTTGGAAACACAAATAACTGCTTCATTCTTAGACACTAATTATCGGGTAAAGGTTGTCGGACAAAGAAACTTAAATAGAACAGCAGTTGCAACACATCACATTAAAGAGGGCGAGGTAGCTTATAACATATTGCCTTACTCATTCAAAACATATGCAGATTTTTTAAGTGTTCAGATTGGGACAGAAAAACATATTCTTGATCGGCTACTAGAAGCAATGAATCATTCTTGTTCTCCAACAACTTTTGTGGATGTTGCTCGAATGCAAGTGATTGCTATAAAGGATATCTCGCCAGGAGAGGAGTTAACCTTCTTTTACCCTTCGACAGAATGGGAAATGGATAGACCATTTCAATGTAATTGTCAGTCTGATCAATGTATTGGTTTGGTAACTGGAGCTAAAAACTTATCAATTAGTCAAATGATTGAATTTCTACTTAATCTCCATATCAAAAGCTTAATAAAACATTACTTGAATCTTGACTGATACCTGTAGCAAACTGCAAACATAAATCGTCAAAACTACAAACAAGGCATTTTTGAAACCACACTAAGGGGTAAAACTAACGAGGACACTGTTGGCGAAATATTTCTTCACATGACGACTAACACATTGACAAAAAAATCATCTATGTGTGCTAGGCAGTACAGGTATCGGTGAGGTTGCTCACAATATACTCACGCACAACTAAAGTGAACATAAATCCAAACTCTCTCAGATGCGTTATTGCGTAACTTTTCGGTCTACTGACATTTCCATACCTGTACATTAGAGTAAAAAAATAGATGATGAAAATAGATGACTACAATCAGTCTACACAAGATACTTTACGCATCAGGGGAATTATACTGTTCGTTCTGATCAACATAATTTGGGGCACCACCTTCCCACTCATTAAGCAAACAGTCGGTAGTCTTTCGCCAAGTGTACTGATTGCCGTCCGCTTTGCTGTGGCAGCATTGGTTTTTAGCGTAAACTTGCGTCGCCTGAACGCGGTTTTGCTACGGGATGGTCTAGTCCTGGGACTTTTGTTGTTTGTCTGTTTAGCTACTGAAATAATTGCGCTTCAGAATATGCATGCAAACCGGGCAGGATTTATTGTTAGTCTGAGTGCAATCTTAGTACCTTTGCTGGGGTTACTCCTCGGTCGGCACTTGTTGCTGAGAACTTTTCTTGCCGCTTTCCTTGCTGTCATTGGTATCGGCGTGATGTCCTGGGGAGGGGAAGCGCCAGGGATTGGCGATCTGTTGATGTTTGGTGCTGCCGTTTTCCATGCTGTCTATACACTAGTAGTAGAGCGAGTAGCACAAAATCATCCACCCTTATCGCTCACCAGCGTTCAACTGTTAGTTATTGCAGTGCTGAGCGTATTCTGGAGTAACTCAGAATTAGTCCAACAGCTTGAGACAATAGGTAAGAACTGGAGCGTGATTCTTTTCCTTGGGTTAGTGGCAACTGCCATTGCCATTTGGCTCCAGACATTGGCTCAGCAATGGATTCGGGCTGACGAAGCTGCCTTACTGTATACACTTGAGCCGATATTCTCGGCGATATTCTCGTTTTGGTTACTTGGTGAGCAGCTTGGGGTCAGTGGTTTCATCGGTGCGACTCTTGTTCTGTCTGCAATGGTTCTCAGCCAAAGCCGTCAGGATTTAGAGCCGGATAGCGAGGCTTGTGTGTAGGGGTCAAATGAGCAACCACGCAGAAAGTTACGATCAGAACTTGATGACCTGCTGGTAACATGACCCAGGACTTGGCTTTATAGGGCTTGGAAAATGATCAAAAACCACCCCATTGAGGAATAGGGGAACAATCTATCTTCAATGAGTGGGAGGAGGGGCAACAGAAACAGTGTTGTAATTCCACAGCGCCACAACATTAGGGTTGCGGTGGTAAATCGGGTTCGGAGTCGCTCTACCAGCACTATATACGTGGCGAGAAAAATCTCATTGAGAAATGCTAGCGCATCACCAAGTATTTGAACCGAGGCAAATTGCGCTCTTTCGAGTTCAAATGCGATCGCTCCGAACATAGCCATGACCAGACCAATAACGAATCTGTAATCGCAGCGCCGACCGAATAACAAATACCCCGCTAACCTGACGAATAAGGGGTTTACGTTCATGGAAAACAGAGATGCCAAAGGCACTGCTGACGCAGGACGGCATTTGTGCGATGGGATTAACGATTCCTTTAAACGGTCCTAGTTCTGCCAAGTACTATTGTTAAGGAGCAACAATGCTTTCTCACAATGCCGCCCCGCACCATCGAGAAAGTTTTGAAATTTTGCAGATGATGGTGTCCAAAGGCTAAATCAAGAGTCAGGTCGGCAAGCACATCCAAGGGATCGACCCAAGGAACTGCTACTGTTGCCATGCTGGCAAAACAAATTGATAATTCCGTGCAGCCTGCGATCGCCATTTCTGCTCCTTGGTCTTTAAGCCAGCAAATCGCTGTTTCTAAAATGCGAATTGCCTGTTTTGAAACCCGGACTCCAGTTGCCTTAATTCCCCATTCAGAATCGTAAACTGCTCTAGTTACCTGCTGCTGAAGCGCAGAATCCATCAGGGGAGAAATGGGGGTTAGCCCAACTCGCTCAAGGCTGCGACTATATAATCGGGATTGTATAGTATCATCAGTTGCCAGAATACCGACCTTCTTGACATGAGGGTAATTCTGGAGAATAAATCTGGAGGTTACATCCATCAGGTGAATCCTCTTAATCGGTAACTTTGCTTGAACTTGTTCGTAAAAAGCATGAACACTATTGCAGGTAACTACGAGAAAATCAGCACCCAATAAGTGTAAAAGCTCTCCGTACTTGGTAAGCTTGATTGTAGAGCTTCCTGCTGCTAACAAACTTTGAGTGCGATCTGGAATGTCAGTTGCATTTACAAGTAGCCAAACAGGGTGTTCTTGGTCACTGAGTACCCCACGCAGGACGTTCTTTTCAATTAACTTGCGCTGGAACTCAATATGTGATAATGGTCCCAATCCGCCGATAATTCCCGGAATGCATGTTTGTTTACTACCTGTCATGGTGCTCCTTCGTTCGTTACTTTAACAGCATATTGACGCTGATTGGGCTAGATAGATCCCCACTAAAACTACGGCAAAAGTCACCCAATCAAACTAACTTATTCCTATATTTGGCATAGCCATACTTACGAAATCAATTCGCTCCGGATTTAGGCAATTCAGTACTAAGGTGGGGGCGCAAGCGCATGAGGAAAGTCGGCAGCAATGTCCCTGTCTGTTGGACAAAGCTGGCACAGCCGTATTTGGCATCCCATAGAGATCAAGGAGGTGAGAACGTTAGAGTCCGATCAAGAGTTTCAGATATTTCAGCGCTAGTTGCAATAGCAGATAAGCCAGTTAAGCTAGACAGTTAAGCCAAGTTTTGCTATTGCTTAGAGTGGGGCGATCGCCACAGATTACCGTAGGGGCACGGCACTGCCGTGCCCTTACAATGAGGTCTATTTACTTGAAAATAGCTGTAAGTCTCAAACCTCGATCGGAACTACCGAACCTTAAAAAGGGGAGAACTTCTAGAGCAAGCTTTTTAAGGGGGTTGGGGGATCTGACTGCGTAAGTCCTATACTCCTTTCGATATAAAGGCATCTTCTGGTAAGTAATTCCTAAGTGTTATTGGTTTCGACTTCTTTGTTAACAGCAGCACGGTAGGTATCGACCGCGTGGTTGGGCAGAACATCGCCATACTGAGTCAAAAAAGACCAAGCTTGCCCAACGTGTACATATACGTCCTTCCGAAAGATAGTTGGAGGTGAGAGGGGAATCGAATCTGCCAGATTGACGATGCGATAGCTGTTGGGAACTAGCTGACTGTGCATTCGAGCGAAGTCCGGATTGCCCACCCGTGGTCCGGCATAGGTGTACAGTCGGATTTGATCTTTGAGTTTAGGAACCTTCTGTGCTAGATCGATCGCCGCCAAGGTGGCGAGAGCAGATCCTAGACTGTGCCCTGAGATATAGCAAGGCAGGGAGGGATTCAACTTGCTGGCTATTTCGCGAGTCTGCTCAGCGAGACCTTTATAAATCCTGGCAAAACCGGAGTGGATTTTGCTATTCGCAAAGCCTTCATAGCCCTTTTGGAAAAGCAGCACATCTCCAATCCACTCATTTGTTCTTTGAGTTCCCCGAAAAACGATGATATTGCCAGTCTTTGAGGTCAGAACAAAGCCAAAGTAGACGGGAATGAGCTTCTTGAGTTTCACTGCTTGCGTAACAGTGTTCCCGATCGCCTCAGAGGCAGTGTCTAAATTATTTTCCACCGGATCTTGAGTTGCGGGTTCCCTCGTAGTTTTGTCTGGAACCTCCACCTCAACTGTTTCTGAAATCCGAGCATCTTCCAGACCCCTGAGCGAGGCGATTTGGGTATAGCCATGTAGCTGAGAGGTATATGCAGGTAGGGATTTGATGGAGCCATCGAAGGAGGAATCTACTTTGCCCGCTAGGTATTGCTGAGTACCCAACTTGCTGCACTGGATTAGTAGCTTAGATACGCCGCGATTGTAAGGAATTTTGGGTGGCGTCAGCTTTAACGATGCCTGAATCTTTATTCCCTGATTGATTTTCTTGGCATCTGCTTCAAATGTTTCCTTTAAAAGACTGCGAGAGTTTCTCTGATATTTCTCAAGAGCCAACTCTTCTAGCTTGCTTTTCGTTTGCAGTCGGTGGTAATTGCGAGTTCCAGTTGCGGCGACCCCAAATGCCAGTCCGGCTAGCAGAATTTGCCGACGCCCAATCTGCATCATCGCCCTCCTTGGTTAGGACCACTAGCATAGAACTGGTTGGTTACCTGTCCCAGTGTCCAAGTGAGGGTAAAGAAGGCGGCTGAAATGGCAAACCCTGAGAACACTGGCACAACCAACCCAAAACAAAACATTGTCACCCAAGCCATAAACGCCAGTGCAAATGCCCCCAGAATGCCGAAGATGTTTCCAGCGATCGCCAGGGGATCTTGACCTTTAGTATAGCCCCACTTAGAGCCTATATCCCGTACCATTTTCAATATCAACACACCAACCACCAGCAATGTCACCGTCAGAATACCGCGAAAAGGATTTAGTCCAATTATCGCTGAACCGATGGCGTAATCCAAAATCAGGTTGCGAATTTGCCGATTGCGTTGGAGCAGAAACGGCGGTGTTGCGATCGGTTCCGATTCGCTTGCAGGTTCTCGTGGATTATTAACCATAGCATCATTAGCCGTATCAACAGAAGTGTTAGTTGTTAGTGGTTAGTAGTTAGTGGCATACTAAAACAACTAACCACTAACCACTAACCACTAACTAATAACTAAAATTGGCCAATCGGGTTGACGATAATAGCGCGTCATGTCGTCGAACTTTCGCAGTTCGGCGCGCTGGATCACAAATTCTGGCGAACTCAACAGCCACTGCTGATTCAACTCCTCAAACATAGTAGAAAGGCGATCGCGGTCTAGATCGGGCGCAACTTCTCCAAAATAGCCTAATGTAACGTGGGCTGTGAAGTGATAATTTTGTTCAATCCCCAATGCGATTAACTTGGGATTTTGAAAAATTGCGCGGCGCAGGTTAACAATCTGCTCGTAGCAGCCTTGATCCTGAGGTACTAAACAAACGCCTACAGATCTTGGCATCACTATTAATCCCAGCATTTGCCAGCAAATAGGACGAGTTGTGTTTGTCATCGATTGCTGATACTGCTGAAAGATTTCCGTGAAGCAAGAGTGTAATTGCTCTTCAAATTCGGGATTTTTTCTGCAGGCGTCGCGGTAAGCATTTTCCCAAATTAAATCTGCTAACGTTAGATGAAAGCTAGCAGGAGGTACAGGCACAATTAAATCATACCCCAGAGGCATCTGCAAAAGTTCCTGTTGGTAACTCTGCAAGTTGGCATAGAAGGCAAAGTTTTTTGACTCTTCTTCCTCACTTGGTGGGGTCATTACCGCATAACCGGGAAAAGGCATGGTTTGTCTTTCTCCCTCTGGTGTAATGCGAAATTTAGAAGATTCCTGGATATGCTGGATTTGGGACTTATAAGCTTCTGGCAAAGTCATCCGCGCTACCCGATTCAAGTAAGTTTGATAGTTGTCGTCCAACTTTTATATCCTCGCGCTCTTACTTAATAGATTTTAAGCAAAGTTACCCAGCTTAATTAAGTAATTTAAAAAGTATTGCAAATATTTAGCTTTTTTTGAGCTGATAGGGTAAAGGAGCCTAAAGCGATCGGGAAGCATGGGGCATGGGGAATAGTAACAATCAACAATAGACTTCTTGCAAAAACTGATAAACGCCCTCAGACTGGAAGTCTGGGGCTAGACAAACGAAGTCCGCCTTCGCGGACTTATAGCCAGAAAGCCTGCGGAGGCAGGCTTTGTTTGTGTAGCCGCGACGGATAAACGCCCTCAGACTGGAAGTCTGGGGCTAGACAAACGAAGTCCGCCTTCGCGGACTTATAGCCAGAAAGCCTGCGGAGGCAGGCTTTATTTGTGTAGCCGCGACGGATAAACGCCCTCAGACTGGAAGTCTGGGGCTAGACAAACGAAGTCCGCCTTCGCGGACTTATAGCCAGAAAGCCTGCGGAGGCAGGCTTTATTTGTGTAGCCGCGACGGATAAACGCCCTCAGACTGGAAGTCTGGGGCTAGATAAACGAAGTCCGCCTTCGCGGACTTATAGCCAGAAAGCCTGCGGAGGCAGGCTTTATTTGTGTAGCCGCGACGGATAAACGCCCTCAGACTGTAAGTCTGGGGCTAGATAAACGAAGTCCGCCTTCGCGGACTTATAGCCAGAAAGCCTGCGGAGGCAGGCTTTATTTGTGTAGCCGCGACGGATAAACGCCCTCAGACTGTAAGTCTGGGGCTAGATAAACGAAGTCCGCCTTCGCGGACTTATAGCCAGAAAGCCTGCGGAGGCAGGCTTTGTTTGTTTAGCCGCGACGGATAAACGCCCTCAGACTGTAAGTCTGGGGCTAGATAAACGAAGTCCGCCTTCGCGGACTTATAGCCAGAAAGCCTGCGGAGGCAGGCTTTGTTTGTTTAGCCGCGACTTCAGTCGTTGGGTACTTTTGCAAAATGTCTAATCAACAACCAACACATTAATATGCCTATCTACTTTTACTGGGGCGAGGATGATTTCGCCGTTGAAAAGGCGGTTGTGCTTCTACGTTCGCGCATCCTCGACGAACAATGGACAAGTTTTAACTACACTTTACTCAGACAAGATGAAGCCGATGCTACAATTGGCGCGTTAAATGAAGTCATGACACCACCCTTTGGATCTGGTGGACGCTTGGTTTGGTTGGTAAATAGTACGATCTGCCAGCACTGCCCTGACAACGTGTTAGCAGAATTACAGCGAACCTTACCAGTTATTCCCGAAAACTCATGTTTATTGCTCACTAGTAGCAACAAACCTGATGAGCGCCTTAAATCTACCAAACTTTTCCGAAAATTCGCTACTTTTCAGGAATTTCCCCTAATTTCTCCCTGGAAAACGGAATTACTGGTACAGTCTGTTAAGCAAGCGGCTCAAACTGTCGGCGTGAAATTGACTGCCAACAGTGTGGATATGTTGGCAGAGGCTATCGGCAATGATACACGGCTCCTTTATAATGAGCTAGAAAAATTACGGCTTTATGCTGAAGGTAGTAACCAACCTTTAGATGTAAACGCAGTCGCTCAGTTAGTAAAAAATACAACACAGAATAGTTTACAATTGGCAGTAGCAATCCGAACTGGGGACTCAGCTAAAGCTTTGGTGATTTTAGCAGATCTGCTGGCTGTTTGTGAACCTCCTTTAAGGATAGTTGCTACACTCATTGGTCAATTTCGCACATGGTTATGGGTAAAGATCATGATTGAAAGTGGTGAACGGAATCAACAAGCGATCGCCCAAGCTGTTGAGATCGGTAACCCTAATCGCATTTACTATTTACAGAAAGAAGTCAACTCCCTTGGAGTGCAGCAACTGATTACCAGCTTACCCCTTCTACTAGAGCTTGAAGTTAGTCTCAAGCAAGGAGCAACGGAGACAACAGCACTTCAGACTAAAGTTATAGAACTTTGTCAAGTATTCCGAAGCCGATGAAAATCAATACAAAAGTTTGATAGAGTCTTTTGGTGGAACTTCTCTCTCTTAAAATAATTCAAAGTCATTAACACAGTTCCCACTACAGTTGTTTCTTCAGAGATAAAATGAAGAGATTTTACAATTTTTGTTTCCGACCTAGCTTAATATGGATGCTTTTACCATCCTTGCTTTTAGCAAATTTCGCTACGGTCGGTTTACTTTCCAGTGTTTTAGTCTTTGATTCAAAAGTTACCGCTCAAACTCCAGCACCAGTTAACAATGATGAAGTCCAGAAATACGCCAAAGCCATGTTAGCAATGGAGCCAGCACGTCAACAAGCATTTGAAGAAATTAAGAAAATTATTGGTAACGGAGAAGTCCCCAAGATTGCTTGTAACGATTCCAATAGCCTAAATGGTATCCCAGGTAAGGCTAAAAATATTGCAGTCAACTACTGTAACCGCTATCAAAAAGTCATTGAAGATAATGGTCTGACTATTGATCGCTTCAATAAAATTACGGTAGAGGTACAAAATAATAATAACTTACAACGGCAGATTTATAATACATTACTCCGCTTACAAAAGAGTCCTAACCCTCAGTAGATCGCATTTGTAAAACATCCTCTATTGGTAATTAAGTAGTAAAATCTGCTAATGGCTAATAGCTAATAGCTAATCGTAGTCAGGCAATTAGCTATTAGCTATTAGCCATTAGCAATCAGCGTAATTGCTGTACTAGTTTATTTTTTAACACTAAGAAATGTTTGTTGCTTGATGTGAATATTTTTTATGTGCTTCTTCACAGTGTTTATAGAAATGAAGAGATTAGACGCAATCTCTTTGTAGCTATATTTAGCTCGACACAGACACCAAATTTCTGCTTCTCGCAGGGTTAGGTCGTATTTTTTCGCTTCAGCAAGCGCAACATTTTTTAGAGATTCATATTTGTTTTCAATTGTCACTAACAAGCTAGGACGCGAAAATCGTTTTAAATCCAGCCATCTTACCCGAATGCGAAAAATATTGGACTTATCAAGCACAATCTCATCAGATAGGACGATGATCTGATCGCTTAACAAACTCCGACTCTCCAGTGACGATTCACAAAGCTTCCAAACGACAGGTGGTAAGGCATTCAGGTTAGAAGTGCCTTGATTTAGTTGATGCAAAGTGCGGTAAGCAGATGCATTAGCATAAACCAGTTCACCTGTCTCAGTCAAAATTAAGATACCGTCTTGGAAGCTTGCAACCACTTCTTGCAACAAAGAAACATAAGGTGAGTTATGTAAGTCAATATTATTTAGCTGCTGTGCTTCTTCTACTGTTTTTGCTGCTGTATTTGTTATGGTTAGCATATGCGGTTGGCAATTTTCTATATACTATTTATTTATTAGTTCCATCTAAATTGACTTATGCACCCTGCTCCTTGATTATTGGGGTACAACTTGGCGTGGTCAAACACTAGACTCAAGCCTCTCCATTAACCCTTTTGACATTGTCAGACTTAGTGAAGATGCAGTTCCACAGGTGCTATCACATATAGATCGTCTCAAATCTATCCTCAACGCATCTTTTCCCATGCAGGAAATATTACCTGTCTTGCTAGAGGAACTACTGTTTCACATGTAAATTTGTATTTGATCGCCCGCTACTTGGTTTGCTAGCAGCAGCTTTCAGTCATTGATGCGCGTAGTGCATTTGTTCGCATTGAAAGGGCTGGGTGGGCACTACCCACCAACGTAAAAATAGACCCATAGGTCAATGGTGGGCAATGCCCACCCTACAAAAATAGCGTTATTGCAAGGAGTGCAAGATGTGAGTAGGGGTAGTTTACGAGGTGCGTTCAGCTAAGCTAGCAACTACTGTAGCTAACTCAACTGGATCAACAGGTTTAGGCAAATGCAGTTGAAAACCTTCTTTGATAGCTCGCATTCGATCTTCTGCTCTAGCATATGCTGTCAACGCTGCAGCTGGAATCTTTCTCCTTGGTGGTGATAGCGACATGTGTGCAGCATGTTCAGGCGATGTCTGACTCAAATCCGCTTCCCGTCTACGCACTTCGCGAATCAAAAAGTAACCGTCCTCCTTTGGCATACTAATATCACTCACCAAAACATCTGGTTTCCACTCTTGCATTGCATCCAGTGCCTCTTGCGCTGATGCAACCGCCATCACTTCAGCTTGGCACTGTCGAAGTGCTGTGGTGAGATAGTCACGAGTATCGGCTTCGTCGTCTACAATAAGAACCTTCACACCTTTAAGGGAGATAAAGGCAGGGGAAGCAAGGGAGGAAGAAACTTCAAGTAAGCTAAGGCTACTTTCCTTAACGAGTGGCAGTATGACTGTAAACGTTGTGCCTTTGTCCTCACCCGGACTGTCAACGTAAACATTACCACCATGCAGTTCTATTAAATGACGCACGATCGCCAGCCCTAATCCTAGACCACCATGAGATCTTGTACTGGAACTATCAGCTTGACGAAAGCGATCGAAGACGTAAGGGAGAAACTCAGAATTAATTCCAATACCTGTGTCGTTCACCGTGATTTGGGCGTAGCTAGCAATTGGGGAGTGAGGATCTGTTTCCCTACTCCCTACTCCCCATTCCCTACTCCCTTCTACTGACAATTGCACCTCTACCTTTCCCCCTGGGGGTGTAAACTTGATGGCATTGGATAGCAAATTCCAGATGACTTGCTGCAAGCGTTCTGCGTCTCCAGAAACCAAGAATGTTTGATTTGGAACCGCTGATGTTGACGCCCTCTGGGCGGCTTCCCGGAGGTTACGCAGATTAACGCCGATATTTGTCTGTTCTTTTGCTTTGGATCTGCGTATATCAGCGGTGGCAATTTTCTCAAATCTCAAATCGATTTTCTTTGCCTCTGCGGATAAGCGTACAGTCTCAATCGCTGCCTCAATAATCGGAACCAGATCGCAAGTACGAACATTAAGACGCAACTTACCTCTAACCATCCGCGAAATATCCAGCAAATCTTCAATAAGCTGCCTTTGCGCCCTAGCATTACGCTCAATTGTTTCTATTGCTTGAGCGATCTTGTTTTCATCCAGCTTGCGGGAACGCAAAAGCTGCGCCCAACCAAGGATAGCGTTGAGGGGCGATCGCAACTCGTGGGACAATATTGCCAGAAACTCATCTTTCATGCGGTTTGCTTCTCTTAACTGCTCAGTTTGCTGCTGCAAAGAAGCAATCAAGCTAGCCCGTTCCATGGCGATCGCTATTTGGTCACAAACTGCTTGCATCATCCCGATTTCATTTTGGCTAAACTTAGATCGGCTGCGGCTGCCAAAGGAAAGCGTACCCAAAAGCTGCTCCTGTGCTATTAACGGGTAACAATAATAAGCTGTCATGCCCAGAGAGCGAATGAGTTCTGTTTTCGGGTCAGTTGATTGTTGCACATCCCAGACAGCAATTGGATTGCGCAGTGCTGCTACAGTGCCGCATACTGATTGCCCAAACTCCAGCCACTCAATTTCTTTGGCTAGTTCCTCCTCTATGCCACTATATGACGCTAGATGCAATGTCTGTTGGTTTTCCTTGACCAAATAATGCTCGTAAATATCTAAACCAATTTGCTCAGTGAGTTTTTTGAACAAACTATCAACTAGTGCCACTGGCTGCTGGCTTGATAGAAGATCGCTTGCTGTATTAAATAATAGCTGGAGCCTTTTATACCCCAATGACAAAGCTTTTTCGACCCGCTTGAGATCGGTAATGTCTTGGAATGTCAATACACAGGTAGCCGGATGACCGTGCATCGCTGGCAGAGTATCAGCAAATATTAACAGGGAGCGGATATCACTTGGTGTGTGCCAGTCTAGTTCAAATCCCTCGAGGCGTTCGCCACGCGCCACACGTATCCCTGGTGCCTGTTCATGGGGAATGGGATTTCCGGCTGCGTCGGTAGAGTAGTAAAAGCTTCGATAGTCTTCAGATGAATCAGCCTTAGGAAATTTGCCCCCAGCTACTTCGTCAGCAGCTTTGTTGGCGAGAGTCACCTTTGCTGTTCCCGGTTCGATAAATAGCAGTGGAGTTGGCATCAGGTTCAGCACCTCTTCTAGCCATTTTTGCTGATTGCTAAGTGCGGACTCTGCTTGCTTGCGTACTGTAATGTCCTCAGCGAATCCTAAAATCTGATATATTTGTCCCTTTTCATCCAGAATCGGCACATACTTAATAAATGTAGTGATAGTGCGATTATTAGGTAAATTTAAAGTGACTTCTGTCGTTTCGCACGACAGTGTTTCTTGAGCCTTAATCAAAGTTGCAAGATAAGGTTCACACACTGCAAATGGAAGTATCTCCTCGTCAGTGCGTCCCAGGATTTCCTCTTTTGACTTTCTCAAGTGCTTCAATGTTGCAGCATTGACAAATTGTAAGCGCCGTTGAGCATCGTAGATCACAAAGGCACCAGGGATGTTATCAACCGCCAACCGGAATCGCTCTTCACTCTCACGTAGTGCGAACAGAGACTGCTTGCGATCGCTCAAGTCTAGGATAAATGCTACTGACTCAACTCTATTTTCTCCTAGCAAGGTGTAACCAACTAAAACTGGGACGCGGCTACCATCCTTGCGAATGTATTCTTTCTCGTAAGGTGTGCAAGCACCGTTTGCCTTGGCTTCGGCAATACCTTGTTCATCTAAGGGTAGATACTCTGGCGGCGTGATCTCAATCCAGCTAATCTTACCTGCTTGGAGATCCTCTTGCGTATAGCCAATCATCCGCAGAAATTCGTTGTTTGCCTGCTGAATACTACCGTTAATGTCGGCAAATATAATGCCAATGATATCAGCATCTACGAAACTATTCAGTTTTTCTTCCTTTACTCTCAATGCTTGTTTGGCGCGATCGCGTTCCTTACTTATACCTTCAACTAACGTTGCATTATGCCAAATCAAAACACAGAAACTGATAATCAGCACCACGACAAGCAGTGATAACCCAAACGCCGGTCTGTAGATTTCTGCCCGTTGTCCTTGTAAAATTAACCACCCCAGCACAAAAGGCACAGTCACCGCAGCAACTAACAAGCGACCCGCTACCAACCCGCCATAGGTATCGCTTGTTACTACCTGCATTAACCCTTGATCTGCCTGCGCCCACAGAATTCCTACGCACAGCACTGCGAAAGTTGTTGCGGTGTGTAACGCCATTG
This sequence comes from uncultured bacterium, assembly GCA_964246695.1. Classification (GTDB taxonomy): domain Bacteria; phylum Cyanobacteriota; class Cyanobacteriia; order Cyanobacteriales; family Nostocaceae; genus Stigonema. The sequence goes on along the minus strand of CAXTSI010000006.1, from coordinate 760 downwards.
ACGTTGTGTGCGGCAATATGTGGTGGAGAATTTCCACTTTGTAGGCATATCCCATCAGCGCTAGTCCAGAAATCCCCCCAGCCAAGAGGGTGAGAAACTGAGCATACCAATAGCTACGTTGGGTTTTTGGGTTGCTCAGAAGCTCTAAGGCTCTGCCGACAAGCATGAAGTTCAGTGCTGTATTTAACCCCATTCGCCCTGGATGAGATGTCATGACAGCAATTGGTGAGTCACGGAATAGCAGCTCGTCAATCCCAAGATTCCAACCAAAGAGATATTGACTAACCGTGAGCAAACCAATTAGTTGAACTGTTAATGCACATAATCTGGCAATTAGGGGTGTGGGGGAAGAAGACAGCCATAGCGACACACCTGAAAAAATCAAGCATAGCGCTGTGTTTCCCTTCATGGTCACCATGCTTGAAGAGAAAAGAGGAGTGAATTCGAGGTTTATCCACCAGCCAAGTAGTACCAAGCCGCTTCCCAAGATGGCGATCGCACTGGCACTTTGTACAACCCATGATTGTGTTGAGTTTTGATTTAAGTCCTGTTGGCGCAAGCGGTTGACTTTTAACATTAAGGATTTACTTACTGCATCTATCTATGGCGGTACTATTCAGCAGTTATTACTTATTTTGCCTTACTTATATTCTAGTACTATAGGAATTCTAAATGATTCATGAAAAATTTTAAGTATTGTAGGGTGGGGAAAGACCAACAAATAAAAGTTTTTTTTTGGAGTTGCCCCACAAAAAAAAAT